>CAUWHJ010000009.1:0-97774 GCA_963558655.1 uncultured Peptococcaceae bacterium | reverse complement strand
TCTTCACAGTAAAGATCTTCTACGAAATCATATATTCTTTCGAAGTTAATGGCAGCATCTATTTTACGGAGAAGATGATCTTCCGGAACCATGGCATCCAGGCTGACAAATTCAATGACGTTACGTTTATTAGGATATTTAGTTAACATGTGAATCACCCCACATACATTTTAATGCATGTGGGGTGGTATGGCGAGAAAAAGGCCACCTATTGGCGACCTTTTTCGACAAGCTGAAGCCTGGAGTTGATCTCCAGGCTTTTTTGTACTTGGAGATGGTTGGACAAAGCACATCGTAGTTTGTATAATGATATGAGATGGTAAAAAGGAGATGAATACATGGCACGACAGTCTATCAATACGCTTTCTCTTGTGCAGGGCTACTGGCGCAGTCATTTGCAGGCAGGTGCTTGTTGTATTGATGCCACAGCGGGAAATGGTTACGATACGGAGCTTTTGTGCCGTTTGAGTGGCGAGCAAGGTCGTGTTCTGGCCTTTGATATTCAGCCAGAAGCGATTGCCGCAACACGAAAACGGCTTTCTGAAGCAGGTTTAACAGCTCAGATGATCCAGGACAGCCATACAGAGATGGCGAAATATGCGGCGGCAAATTCTGTGGATGCCGTTGTGTTTAATCTTGGTTATTTACCGCGGGGCGACCATCGTATTGCTACTAAACCGGAAACGACAATAACGGCGATTGATGTAGGGCTATCACTGTTAAAACCCGGCGGCATCATGACTTTGTGTGTGTATCAGGGTGGTGATACAGGCTTTGCTGAACGTGATGCCGTGTTGACACATTTGCAAAATTTGGATGCGAAGCATTATACGGTGGTTGTCAGTGATTTTGTGAACAGACCGCATGATCCTCCGTTGGCGGTTTTGATTATTAAAGAAAAGGTTGATAGTTAATATGGCTAATCTTTTTGAGACGTTTTTGAGCAAAGAAAGGTTCCGAAGGAGGTTTTTTCATGAAAACTAAGAAAAAAATGCTTGGAATAATTTTGGTTGGTTTGTTTGTGATTGCGCTGGTACCGATGGCGATGTTTGCTTCAAACCAAGGGGGGCAACCAGAGAGCAGAGCTGCAGTTTGCAGTGCCTATGTTGATGTCAACAACGATGGCTTGTGCGATCATTGTGATGGAAATAGCGGTCACCATGGCCTTGGTCGTGTGGCAATGGTTGCTTCAGGACAAAGTGATGGACAACCAGAGGAAAGGCCTGCGGTTTGCAGTGCCTATATTGATGCCAATAATGATGGCTTGTGCGATCACTGTAATGAAAACCGCAGTCATTGCGGTAACCATAGTGGCCATCATTCGGAGGGGCGTCATGGCGGCGGTCATCATGGTTACGGTCATGAATAAACATTCATTTCATAGGCTATTGCGTTTCATGCATAACGAGATATACGTTAGATGCATTGGAATAAATGTTCTGGGAGCGATATAATAAAATCGCATCAATCAGATGAGAGGAGATTAGCCTACATGACGGTAAAGGAATTTTTAGCAATTATGGACAGTGGTCAGGTGATTGAAGGACAAAGTGACGCTCATTTAATCATGCATCGCTTGTCTGAAGAAGCCATCCGCATCTGCGAGAAGTTAAACACCTGTGACCGAAAACCAGAAACCATTCATGCGCTTTTTTGTGAATTGACTGGTCGTGAAGTTGGGGAAGGGATCGGTTTTTTTCCACCGTTTTTTAGTGATTGCGGTAAAAATCTTAAAATCGGGAAGCATGTTTTCATTAACAGCGGTGTGAAAATTCAAGATCAAGGCGGCGTTACTATTGATGATGGCACTCTCATTGGCCATAATGTTGTCATTGCTACGTTGAATCATTTGCAGAATCCACAACGGCGTGGTGGAATGTATGGCAAACCGGTTTATATTGGCAAAAATGTTTGGATTGGCGCTAATGCAACCATTTTACCAGGTATTACAATCGGCGACGGTGCTATTGTTGCAGCTGGTGCTGTTGTGGCAAAAGATGTTGCTGCGCGTACGATTGTTGGCGGTGTACCAGCGAAATATCTAAAGGATGTCGATAGTGAAAAATAAAAAACAGCTCGTAATGCATTTTTACTTGCATTGCGGGCTGTTTGTATTTTAAAGATGAATGACATTAGTAGCAATGGCATTTCTAAAGGCAAGATCGTGTTCTACAAGAAGCATGGTTGGTTGATAGGTTTTGATGAGAGATTCAATTTGTAAACGGGAAGCGAGGTCGATGTAGTTGAGTGGTTCATCCCAAACATAAAGATGAGCTTGTTCGCTGAGACTTTTAGCGAGAAGAATTTTCTTCTTTTGTCCAGCAGAAAAATCTGCCATATCTCGTTCGAATTGACTGCGCGGAAATCCCATTTTGCGAAGGAAGGAAAGGAAGAGCGTGAGATCAACTTGTTGCGTTTCTGCGAAGTCAAGAACACTGCCTTGCAGCATATCAGCGTGCTGTGGTACATAGGAAATGATGAGTCCGCTGGCGATGTGCAGGCTGCCACTATATTCGGGCGGGGTTTTGGTCAATAGGTGCAGCAGGCTGGATTTACCACAGCCGTTTGGTCCGTCAAGAAAGAGCCTGTCTCCGCGATGAATGGTAAACGACTGCGGTTCGCCAACAACAGAATCGTCATAACGGACTTGGACATTGTCAAAAGAAACAAGGCGTTCAGAGCGATAAACAAGAGGAACCAGTTTGAGTGGCTGCTCACGTTCAAAATTTTTGAGAAGCTGCGCTTTTTCTTCGATGGCGCGCTCGCGGCGTGCTTCGATGGCTTTGCTGCGTTTCATCATTTTTGCTGCCATGTGACCAACGTAGCCTTTGTCTGCAGCGCCAATTTTTGAGCGTTCCACGCGATCTGACCACGATGAAGTGCGTTGGGCAGCTTGTTTAAGTTGGCGAATTTCTTTTTGCAGGCGTGCATTTTGATTTTTCTCGCAAGTTTCACGGCGAATGAAATTTTCGTGCCAAGAAGAATAATTGCCGCTATGCACCTCTATATTTGAATGGTTTATGGCAAGAATATGGTCTACACAGACGTCTAAAAAGGTACGATCGTGACTGACGAGAATGAACCCTTTCTTGTGCTGTAAATAGCGTGCCACCGCTTTGCGGCCTTCAAGATCAAGGTGATTGGTAGGCTCATCAATGAGCGGAAACACCGTATCGTCAAGAAAAAGCCCTGCCAGAAGAACTTTTGTCTGCTCGCCTCCGGAAAGCGTGTTAAAAGGACGCCAGAACAGCGTGTCGGCATCGAGATCCAGGAGATTGAGTTCGCGGCGAAGTTGCCATTCTTCAGCGAGTGGATAGAGGTCGGTGAGAATATCGAGCGTCCAGAGGGTTGGGTCAGAAATCGAAGCGGGGAAATAGCTAAGAGGCGTATGACAGTGAATGGATCCTTCGTAGGGATAATGCCCTTGAAGAAGATGGAGAAACGTTGTTTTGCCACGCCCGTTGCGGCCAATGAGCCCGAGCTTCCAATTTGTATCGAGCTTAAAGCTGACATCTTCAAAGACAGGTTCCAAACTTGACGGGTGCGAAAAAGTGAGATGTTCTATGTTAATTAAAGACATGGGTACAGGCCTCCTTTGTACGTTGCATGATGAAATAAATACAAAGTTGGTGCTGCGCGTTGGGGTCTTCAATGAGTATTTATGCGAGATCGCCTTCGCGCATCACTCGGGTGTTTTTTCTCATATGAAACCACTTCCTTTCAAAAATAAAGAGCTATGGCCAAAGGCTCATAGCTCAAAATATACGACAATTCACCCAACCATAAGGGTGATAGCGTGACGCAATGAACCTATTCTTGCAAAAGGGGATAGAGATGCTACTTGGATACGCTGCTCTCAATTTTACTTGCAAGAATAGAAAAACATAGTGTCACTCCTTTTCATGATGAACATCTTTAGCATAGCACAAACTGTATTTTGATGCAAGACATTGACAGAATGTGCTATTGGCGCGTACACTAAGACATAGTAGAGGAGGAAATGCTGATGACAACACTGATTACCAGAGAAGATGCGTTGAATTTATTGCTGAAATATAACAAAGATCGTTTTCATCTTGAGCACGCATTGACTGTTGAAGGTGTTATGGGCTGGTATGCACGTACCTTGGGTTATGGTGCTGAAGAAGATTTTTGGCGGCTGGCAGGACTTTTGCACGATGTGGATTTTGAAATGTATCCCGACGAACATTGTCAAAAAGCGCCTGAACTGCTTGCTGAGATTCAAGCTGGCGATGACTTGACACACGCGGTGTGCAGTCACGGTTATGGTCTTTGTAGTGATGTGAAGCCGGAGCATGAGATGGAAAAAGTGCTTTTTGCTGTTGATGAATTGACGGGTCTTATCAATGCTGGTGCGCCGGTACGCCCATCAAAAAGCGTGATGGATATGGAAGCGGACAGTGTTAAACGGAAATTTAAGGACAAGCATTTTGCAGCCGGTTGCTCACGCGATGTCATCCGTCAAGGTGCGGAAAATCTTGGCTGGGAGCTTAAAGAGCTGTTTGAGAAAACCATTCTTGCTATGCGAGACTGTGAAGCGAGTGTGCGCGAAGAATTGCCATTACTGGTAGAACGTGCCTAAAAAGAATGGGCACAACATCATTGTGCCAGATGCTTTTTGATACTTGCTCAGATGGGAATAGTTAGCAAAGATTGTTAATAATTTTGAAAGAAAATCTGTTTTTGTGCAATTTCTTGCATATATGCAATACTACATGATGATTTTTGTAAAGGAGGAATTATTATGGGTACACCATCAATTCACCCAACAGGAACAATTATTTACAAACCAGAAAAATGTTTCAATGGTTACACGCTTTTTCAAGCCAATGAGCATGGTGCAACGCTGATTGATATGAATGGCGGCGTTGTGAACCATTGGCATAACTTAGAAGGTTTTCCAAACAAATTATTACCAAATGGTGATGTGTTTGGTTGCCGCGGTCAACGCAATAGCACGTATGGTTGGCAAGATTACAAAGATCTTGTGCAGGTTGACTGGAATGGTAAAATTCGCTGGGAATTTAAGAAAAACCAATATATTGAAGACCCAGACCATGAACCGGAATGGATGGCGCGTCAACATCATGATTATCAGCGCGAAGGTAATCCGGTTGGTTATTATGTGCCAGGCATGGATGCAAAGATTGATAGCGGCAACACGTTGATTTTGACGCATACCGATGTGATTGTGCCGGAAATTTCTCTGCACCAACTGATTAGCGATCGCATGATTGAAGTTGACTGGGAAGGCAACATCGTGTGGGAATGGTGCATTCATGACCATTTTGACGAACTTGGCTTTGACGAAGCCGCCAAAAATGCCATCGCTCGCAATCCAAATCTTGTGAAAAATGGTCTTGGCGATTGGATGCACATCAACTGTATGAGCGTGCTCGGACCAAACAAATGGTATGATGCAGGAGATGAACGCTTCCATCCAGATAACATTATCTTTGATGGTCGACAGACCAATATCATTGCCATTCTTGATAAAAAGACTGGTAAATTGGTTTGGAAACTTGGTCCAGATTATAGCACAGGGAAAGCTGCTGAGATTGGTCAAATTATCGGCCAACATCATGCCCACATGATTCCAAAGGGGCTGCCTGGCGAAGGTAATATCCTGATTTATGATAATGGTGGTTGGGCCGGTTACGGTGCGCCAAATCCAGTGTCGCCAACAGGTGTTAATAATGCACATCGTGACTATTCACGTATTCTTGAAATCGACCCTGTAACTATGGAAATTGTATGGCAATGCCGCCCGATGGATCTCGGTTATATGCAGCCATTTATTGCTGACCATTTTTACAGCTGCTATATTTCCAGTGCACAGCGTTTGCCAAATGGCAATACCCTTATCACCCAGGGTGAAGATGGCCGCTTGTTAGAAATTACGGCAGACCATGAAATTGTTTGGGAATACATCAGCCCATACTTTGGTGAACATATCACAACAAATATGGTGTATCGTGCTTATCGTTATCCATACGATTATGTACCACAGGTTGAGAAACCAGAAGAAGTTGCCATTGCACCGATTGCGATTGAAGACTATCGCCTTCCAGGAGCCAAGAGCAAAGAATTCCGTCGTTTCACCACTGTGGAAGGCACAGAAGGTTACGGAGATGTCAGTGGTTTCTGCTTGACGATTGAAGAAGACTAATTGAACTACAAAGCAAAAGATGGGTACGCAGCATGAGTGCCTGTCTTTTGCTTTGTTTTTTGTTTGTCCTTATCTTATAATAAAAATAAGATGGGGAGGTGTAACAATGATGGCAGAGCGAACCTATATCGCTATTGATTTGAAAGCATTTTACGCATCGGTAGAATGTATATTGCGCGGCCTAGAACCAATGACAACCAATTTGGTGGTTGCTGATGCCAGCCGCACCGAGAAAACGATTTGTCTGGCAGTGTCCCCGGCATTAAAGACGTATGGCATACCGGGAAGACCGCGCCTTTTTGAAGTGGTGCAGACCATTGAAAAGGTGAATGCACAACGTAAAATGCAGGCGCCGAAACGACATTTGCAGGGCTCATCGTTTCGCCAAGAAGATCTCGTAAAGAACCCGGCCTTGGCGGTAGATTATATTGTTGCAGCCCCTCAGATGGCTTATTATATGGAAATAAGCAAAAAAATTCATGCCATTTATCTCAAATATGTTGCCCCACAAGACATTCACATTTATTCTGTCGATGAGGTATTTATTGACGCAACGCCTTACCTCCACACCTATCAATTAACCGCTAAAGAATTGGCGAAAACAATGATTTTAGATGTTCTTCATACCACAGGCATAACGGCGACTGCTGGCATCGGAAGTAATTTATATCTTTGCAAGGTAGCGTTAGATATTGATGCAAAACATATTCCGGCCGATGAGGACGGTGTGCGTATTGCTGAGTTGGATAAGTTGACGTATCGAAAGAAATTTTGGTCGCATCGACCTTTGACTGATTTTTGGCGTGTGGGAAAAGGAACGGCTGAAAAACTCGAACGTCATGGTCTCATGACAATGGGTGATGTGGCACGCTGTTCATTGGGCGCACCGGAGGCTTATTATAATGAAGCTTTGCTTCATAAGTTGTTTGGTGTCAATGCAGAACTTTTAATTGACCATGCATGGGGAGAGGAGCCCTGTACCATTGCAGATATTAAAGCCTATCAGCCGAAAAATAATAGCTTGTGTTCAGGACAAGTGTTGTCCGAGCCTTATTCTGCCCAAAAAGCACGTTTGGTGGTTTGGGAAATGATGGATGCCTTGGCGCTTGAATTGGTGGATAAAAAATTGGTGACGGCTCAACTGGTGCTGACAGTGGGATATGATAAAAGCAATATCCGTGATGATGGGCAACAAGCAACTTACAAAGGTGACGTCAGTGTTGATCGTTACGGAAGGAAAATTCCAAAGCAGGCACATGGAACGGCGAATCTTGCGACAGCCACATCTTCAGCGAAAATTTTAACCGATGCGGTTTTGGCACTGTATGATCGTATTGTTGCAAAAAATCTATTTGTGAGGCGTTTAACATTAATAGCCAATAGGGTGCAGAAAGAAAACACATATCAAGCAAATGGTGCGCCTATTCAGCAACTATTGTTTGTAGATGATGGATTAGAACCTAGAGAAGATGATGATAGAGAAAAGAAGGTTCAACAAACGGTACTAGATATAAAGAAAAAATTTGGGCGCAATGCTATCTTGAAAGGGGTCAATCTTGAGGAAGGGGCTACCGCCAAAGAGCGAAATGCACAAATTGGCGGTCATAAAGCGTGAAAGGGGTGACAGCGTTTGAAGCATCAACAAACCTCTTGTTATGAGGACATCATTTATTTACAGCGGCCCGAATCGAAACAGTTTCCTAAAATGTCAGCGCATGATCGGGCGGCGCAATTCAGTCCATTTGCAGCGTTAGAGGGGTATAATGACATACTGCAAGAGGCGGAGCATGAGCGTATAACCCGGCCAGAGCTGTTGGAAGAAGAAAAAGCAGAGATAAACGACAGCCTGATGTATGCCGCACAACATATCAGTGAAGGCATCATCTGTACCATTTCTTATTTTTTGCCTGATGAGACGGGAAAAACTGGTTGGCTTGAGTTGGCGGTTGGGCGGCTCAAAAAAATTGACGCCTATACGCGTACCGTTGAAATGGAACAGGGAAAGATTCTACCTATTGATAATATGATTCGTGTAAATATACATCAGTAAAAAACAGCCACAAGCGTTCAAACTTCGTTGTTGACGCTTGCGGCTGTTTTGTTTGTTGGTTAGTAATATTGGATATTGGTTCTTTTGCCTGCTTCTTCGAGCTTGCTGCATAGTGTTTTAATGGCGGTAATTTTGTGGTCGAAGGCAATGTTGGTGCCGCTATGTGCTTCATTGAAAGCAGTGCCAAAGAAGATATTGATATTGGTACTCTCCATAAATAAGGCACGATAGAGCAGCTCATCTGGGCGGTTGCCCAGCTTGAGAACAAGCAGGGGATCATGTTCGATTTTTTCTCGTAATGCAAGGGTGGCTTGTAGCGTGATGATGCCTTCTGTGGTTAAGTCAACACCATCAATGTAGCCCATATCGGGCACTTCAGCATCGCCGGTGCCTTGCAAAAGTTCGAGCGGTTTGTCTAAATAGCGTGCCACAATTTGGCTGGTGGTGCCACCGCAAACAATGTGTTTGCCACGTTTGGCGAAAAAGAGCCGTAAAGCTGCGTGTTCATCGTGGCCACGTGCAGGTGGTCCCATGACAACATTGGCGGTGCTATGGTTGCAAAAACGCATGATGGCAATAGTGCGGTCATCGCCAAAATGGCCTCCCGACATTTCGTTGCAATGTTCATCAAGACGTGCCGCAGTGATGGCTGCACAGTGATTGCTTGGATCAATGCTGGTCAGAAATTCACCGATTTCTTCGACCGACCAGCCATCAATTCTGCTGATACCAATGCCAGCATGGGTAACACCGTCACTCATCATAAGTAGAACATCACCTGGCTGGATACGAATGGTGCGTTCGTGAATCTCTTTATCACCCACGAAGCGTACTTGACATTGAGATGGTAGAGGGTGTCCATCGCGCAGCAAAATACAGGAAGGATTGCCATATTCTACTAGAAACAACTGATCTTCCTGGATTTGTGCAGCGGTGAAGGTTGCATAGGCCATACCGCGTTCTTTGCAAAGTGGAAGAGAGGCAGCGATGGTATCTACACATTCGGCCAAGGGAATGCCATGCTCCATGAGACGTCCAAGAATGGTGGAAGTGATGGTAGACATAATGTTGGCTTTAACGCCACTGCCCATCCCATCAGAGAGTACCATAACAGGATAGGTGTTCCCGCCAAAGGCAGCGAAATAGTCGCCGCAAATCCCCTCACCATCGTGATTGTGAGTGATGAGGGCGCGGTCTAAAAAAATATCACGTTGCATTGCTTTAGCCATTATCGTCCTCCAGCATAACCGATTCCTTGAGATCATTGATAGCAATTTTGGTTTCTGAGGCAGTTTCGCCGAGCAACGAAGCGATTTCATGAACCATACGCAGCTGCTTTTCTACAATTTCATCAGCGATGGCAGCGGTTTGTTGACGCTTTTGTAAAAGCCGACGCTGACGTGTTTTTTCATCGGTGATATTTTTTAAGATACAAATCACAAAACCACCCTCTTGATTGAGTTGCAGCGTTTCATCAAGATAAAGGCCAAAATCCGGCAAATAGATGCTTTTGCTTGCAGTTTCTTCTCCAGAGGAAAGTAAATTGATAAAATCGGATTCATCTAAAATAGTAGAGACAGGAATGCCGATCAAACTTGCTGCATCGACGCCAAAGAGCGCGCAGGCGGCAGGGTTGATTTGTGAAATATTTAAGGACATATCTACACAGAGAATACCGTTTGGCATACTGTCAATAATTTTGCCGGTGTAATTTTCAGCACGTTTACGAATGTAAGGCATACACATATCAATTTCTGCTTTTCCATGCAATACAGCACGTGCTTTTTCACGGCAGGTAGAATAGCCGCACATACCACAATTTAGCTCATCTTCCGGTGAAAATTTATCCATCTGACGTAAAACTGCCTCAATTTGCGCCTTTGTTGGTTCAAGACGAAAAACGCGCTTTGTTTGAAAGGTTGTAGAGATGTCGGGAGGTTCCGTGATGCAGTAATCCTCTTGGTAGTTGGTCGTACCTGCAGCCTGGCGTGTTTTTACAGCACCGCGCAATGTACCCATCTCTTTACGGCGAAAAGAAGGTCCGCCCACACAGCCACCTTTACAAAAATTCATTTCGATAAAACAGCGTGGGAGTTTTCCTGCCAAAATATCATCAATGGTTTGCTTGACGCCATCGAACCCGCTGATAGGCAGGTAATTGATGTCAGGTTGTTGTTTCATGGTGGCGAGGATGCCGCCGCTCATTGGGAAAAGACGGCTCAGACGAGGTGTATTTTTGAAATGTTCGTCCTCACGAATAACAATATTGTTTTCAGCAAGCCACTCTTCTAACTCTTCAAAGAGCAGTACCGCAGACACATTACTGCCGTTTTCAAAGGCCTCTCCTTTTTTTGAGAGGCAAGGACCAATAAAGACAAATTTAGCGTCTGGATAACGCTTGCGTAGAAGGCGGGCAAGAGCTGTCATTGGTGTTAAGACCGGTAATAAATATTTAGCGGCTTCTGGTCGATGGCGTTTGATGTAGTAATTAACACTGGTGCAACAGGACGTAATCCATGTTTGATTAGGATTTTCAGCAACGATGCGCTCGTAAGCACTTTTTACAAGATGCGCCCCTTCAGCAACCTCAAACACATCGGCAAAGCCGAGCTTTTTCAAGGCATTACGCATGGCATCGAAGGACGTATTAAAATATGCAGAAAAACTTGGTGCAACAATCGCCATAACAGTTTCATGTTGCTCCAAAAGCACTTTAATCATAGGGACATCGTTGATGTCTTCTTTAGCGTGTTGAGGGCAAACAATCGTACAATTACCGCAGAGAATACATTCACCAGATAAAATGGAAGCAGCGTGATCCTTGACACGGATGGATTTTACTGGACAGTAGCGCACACATTTATAGCAATCTTTACAGTTTACCTTTTTGAATTCGAGAATGCTCATGGGCGTGGTTCCTTTCATCGTCATAGTATCATCGTATAAATCGTGTTTTTGTTGCTAGAAAAATACCGCTCGCGAAAAATCGTGAGCGGTTGTAGTGCTTACTGTACCTGAGGCTTGATGACCTGCTCGAAAAGCTGATCCACATTACCTTGACCAATGCCGGTAACAATGTCATCGCCAACCGCTACACTAACACCTTCAGCGCAGTGATTCAGACAGAATGCGCTGCTGACAGTAACGCGATCTTCCAGACCATTTTCTATAACAAGCTCTTTAAGTCGAGTGAGAATGTGATAGCTGCCACGTTTGTGGCACGAACTGCCAATACATACTTGAACTTTCATGATAGTTTCTCCTCTCTTCTATCCTCTTCGCTATATATTGTGCTTTAATCCTCAAAGCCGTCAAGAACAGAAATTGAGGATTTGATGGTTTGTTCGATGGCGGTTTTACCATATTTGGTGACTTCGTTGGCGTCTTTTGGGCTATGGTTGATGCAGGCAGGGCCGCCGATGCAGCCGCCGGTGCAGCACATACCTTCGATGAAGTTGTTTTCGAGTTTACCCAGTTGATGCAAGCGCAGAGCTTTGTCACATTCGGCAAGCCCATTGCAGATGATAGGGTTGGCGGTAAATTGGTCGGATGGAATATTGTGTTCTTTTAAGGCTTGAGCAACTGCTTCGGAAAGACCGCCGCTGCGGGCGAAAATACGACCAAAATAGCTGGCGTTATCGAGCATGGTGCCTTCTAAAGTAGCAATATCAATATCTTTAGCATTGAAGAGCGCTTGCAGTTCTTCAAAGGTGAGAACGGAATCCACATAATCTTGGACGAGGCGCAATTCGTTCTTTTTGGCAATACATGGGCCAATGAAAACTGTTTTACAACCAGGATCCATTTGCTTTAGTACTTTGCCAAGCTGTCCCATAGGACTAAGGTTGTGGCTGATTTCAGGTACAATGTCAGGATAGTTTTTGTGAATATAATCAACAAACCCAGGACAGCAGGAACTGGTCAGGAAGCCTTTTTCAACAAGCTCCTGTGCTTCTAAGTAGGCGACCATATCGGCGCCCCAAGCCGCTTCGAGGACGGCATGAAAACCGAGTTTGCGAATCCCTGTAACAGCTTGTTCGGTACAAACATTATCAAGGGTGTCATATTGGCTGGCAATAGATGGTGCCACAATGGCGTAAACATGGTATTTGGTATTGTTTTCGCTTTCGCGAATCAGCCGGATGACATCAGTGATGAAGCTTTTATCAACAATGGCGCCGAATGGACATTGATAAACGCATTGTCCGCAGCTGATACACTTTTCTTCGTTGATGAGTGCACGGCCACTGACAGGATCGCTGGAAAGTGCTTTTGCTTTGCAAGCTTCAATGCAAGGTCGAGTGCGTTTAACGATGGCGCTGTAAGGGCAACTGGCAGCACAACGTCCGCAGTTGATACATTTGGTATGATCAATAGTGGCACGATGATCTGCGCCGATGGTGATGGCATCTCTTGGGCAGTTGTTCATGCAGCGGTGTGCCAAGCAACCACGGCAGTTATCGGTGACGGTCATTCCATCAAGAGGACATTCGTCACAGGCGATAGGAATAACATTGACAATAGCAGTTTGTTCTGGAGTACCGCCGCAGGCAAGTTTGACGTATTCATCAGAAATAGCACGTTCTTTGTAAATACAGCAACGCATGGTTGGTTTGCTGTCATCAGGGAAAAGTGTCTTACTTACGTTCATTATACTAAAAGCATCCAGTTTGTTGGCAAAAGCAAGCTTGGCAACAGCTGTCAAGGTCTTGTTTTTTTGTAATTGTACATCGGTATCAAATAGATTTTGCATAGTCTGTTCTCCAATTTCTTTTGTCCTGTATACACTGTTGTTCATGAAAAATTTTAGCACATTCTATGTTAATCGGCAATGTGCGGTGGGTAAAAGCTGAAGGCTGCTGGCATGGCCATCTTTTGCAATGCAGGTTATCATATTTCTGTTATATAGATGTTCGTGAAAAACGGTGCATTTCAAATAACAATGAAGTTTATGGTAGCTCTTGAAAACAATAGAACTCCATGTTAAAATTTCATTTATACTATATAATACACTTTTTTAGGAGGAATCAGTCTTATGGACGCAGACCCGACAGGGAATTCTATCATTGCAAGTTTATTGTTGCTCTTGTTTTTCACACTCATGAATGCCTTCTTTGCAGGTACAGAGATGGCGATAGTATCGGTGAATAAAAATCGCATACGTAGCTTAGCGGAAGATGGTAATAAAAAAGCCAAAGTGATTGAGAAACTTTTTGATGACTCAACCAAGTTTCTTTCAACCATTCAGGTTGCCATTACGTTTGCCGGTTTCTATTCGTCTGCATCTGCAGCGGCACGCATTGCGCCGGTTTTGGGTGCATGGTTAAGTGCACGCGGTGTGCCTTATGCAGAAGGTTTGGCCAGTAATGGTGTGACCCTTTTGCTCATGTTCTTTAACCTTGTGTTTGGCGAGTTGGTGCCAAAGCGCATTGCTCTGCAAAAAGCGGAAGCCTTTGCGCTATTAACAGTAATGCCAGTACATTATGTTTCTATCATCCTTTCGCCTTTTATTAAGTTGCTTTCGGTTTCCACAAAAGTTGTGCTTAAAGTGCTTGGCTTTAATACGAAAGATCAAGAAGAGGCCGTTACGGAAGAAGAAATCAAAGCATTGCTCAAACAAGGTAATGAGGTGGGCACTTTTGATGACGAAGAGCGAAAAATGATTGACTCTGTCTTTGCCTTTAACGATCGTACAGCACGAGAAATTCGTGTGCCACGACGCGATGTTGTCAGCTTTGACATCAATGAGCCGTTCGGTGAACTCATTGATGACATTCTTGAGACACGCCACAACCGCATTCCTGTTTATGATGGTGACATCGACAATATTATTGGCGTGTTGCATATTAAAGATGTGATGATTGAATTGAGAAAAGATCATCGGCCGGAAGATTTGGATATTCGCAGTATGTTGCACGATGCGTATTTTGTGCCAGAAACTAAGGCTGCGGATTCACTTTTTAGAGATATGCAAGCCAACAGACGCCATATGGCAATTTTGGTTGACGAACATGGTGGTTTTTCCGGTATTGTTACCATCGAAGATTTGGTGGAAGAGATTATGGGTAATATTGATGAAGAATACGATGATGTTGTGCTAGAAATTGAAGCCATTGGACCATCTGAGTATTTGTTGGATGGCGGACTGCTTATTGATGATCTTAATGAGGAGTTGGAACTTTCGATTGAAAGTGAAGACTGTGATACTATTTCTGGTTTTCTCATTGAGCAGCTTGGGCATATTCCGGCAGAAGGCGCACGAGAACGTTTGGCCCTTGACAATTTGGTTTTCGTCACTGAAGAAGTCAAAGATAATCGTATTGCCAGTGTTAGAATGACCATTTTACCAGATGAAGATGAAGCATCTGATGAATAAATAGCCTGATAAAAGATCCCTTTGAGGTGAACTGTTACTCAGAGGGATCTTTTTGCATATTGATTTAAGAATATTGTCACTTCTTTTATGGTAGTTATTGAAATCAAGGAATGTAGCTCTTATTATAAGAGTCAACAGAAAGGAGCTGAGGAAAGGTGAATCTTTTGTTGGTGGAAGATGATTCGGCAATTAGCGCCATGTTGGCTGATTTTTTGCAGGACAATGGTTATTCGGTGCGCTGTCGGAGTGATGCGTTGCGCTTGGAAGATGCGCTTGAAGAGACTGATTTGGTTTTGCTTGATCTTATGCTGCCTTATGAAAGCGGAGAACAAGCGTTGACAGAATTGCGAGCGGTATCGTCTGTGCCAGTGATTGTTATTTCTGCAAAGGGGTCTACACAAAATAAAATTGATCTCTTGCGGCTTGGGGCGGATGACTACCTTGCTAAACCTTTTGATTTGGAAGAATTATTGGCGCGCATTGAAAGTGTGTTGCGACGCAGCCAACCTACTCAAGTTCAAAAAAATCTCAGTCATGGGGCGCTAACGTTGGATTTAACAAATCATCTAGCGACAGTGAATGGTGAGGCACTTTCATTGACGGCGAAAGAATTTGCGATTTTATCGTTGTTTGTACAATATCCGGAAAAGATTTTTTCAAAAGCAAATCTTTTTGAAAGTATTTGGGGAGAAGCATATGTTAGCGAGGATAATACGTTAACGGTTCATATTTCAAATTTGCGTAATAAACTCAAAGCGGTATGTCCGGAAGAGATTTTTATTGATACCGTTTGGGGTATTGGCTATCGACTGCATAAAACGTCTTAGTAAGGAGGTTTTGTGCAGTTTTTTTCATTACTTAAGATTTACTTTATAGATGTCCTCTAAACTGGAGGTTGGAGGTGAACGATATGACAAACATCGTTCTTGAAACAAAGAGCCTGACAAAACGTTATAAAGACACCATGGCTCTGGATCATGTATCAATCGCAATTCCACAGGGAAAAATTGTTGGCTTTATAGGGCAAAACGGTGCTGGTAAAACAACGTTTTTGCGTATGGTGACAGGACTGGCATTTCCCACAAGTGGTAGTATGGCACTTTGGGGTCACTCAGATCCTCTTGCGTTGCAGGCACAGCGTAAACGCATTGGTTGTATGATAGAAGGGCCGGCGCTTTACGGCGGCATGACAGCGCGACAAAATTTAGAGATTGAGCGTTTACAGCGAGGACTGCCGGATAAAACGCTCATTGACCGCGCTTTAGCACTTGTTGGTCTGGAAGATACCGGGCGCAAACGTGTGCGCCATTTTTCCATGGGAATGCGGCAACGCTTAGGGATTGCGATGGCTATTTTAGGGATGCCGGAGTTGCTGATTCTTGATGAGCCGATCAATGGACTTGATCCGGCAGGTATCGTGGAAGTGCGTACCTTGTTAAAACAACTGAACCGTGACTACGGCATGACCATTCTCATTTCAAGTCATATCCTTGAGGAACTTTATCAAACGGCGTCGGAGTTTATTTTGATTGATCGTGGACGCATTATTGAAATGCTTTCAACGGAAGAGCTGGATGAGCGTTGCAAACGCCATATTGCCATAAAAACGACTATGCCTCAGAGGGCGCTGCTTGCCTTAAAAGAAACCTTGCACACAGAAGCCTTCAGGTTGATGCCTGATGATACCATTCGTTTGTATGATTATTTGAACGATGTAGAAATAGTGGCGCAAGCGTTGGCTGAAGCGGGTGTGTTGGTGACAGGGTTGTCAGTGAGTGGTGAGACCCTCGAGGATTATTTTCTCGATAAGATAGGAGGCGCACATCATGCGTAAGTGTTTTCGTGTAGAGGTGTATAAGCTCTTGCATGGTGGCGCTTTTTGGACAGTATTGGTGTTGGTATTGGCACTTGCAAGTGTCATGCTAATGGACAGTTATAGAAAAACGCTATCATTTTTCTTTGCATCGCTTTACAACACTCCGTTGCTTTGTTTTTTGACGATTGTTTTTGTTGCTCTTTTTATAGGCAGTGATTTTGAGGAACGTACTTTGCGTATGGCGATAGCGGTTGGTTATAGTCGGCGACAGGTGCTTTTAGCAAAAGTGGTGACAGCGCAGCTGGCTGGTGTTGTTATAATGATGTTGCCACTTCTTGTTCATGGCATGGTTGATGGTTCATGGTCTAACAGTGCAGCGCTGTTTGCTGTCGTTATTGTGGGTATTCTGGCGATGAATGCGCTGCCCTGCTTTTTTGCGGTGGCCTTTGGTGATCTTGGGCGCTCCATGGCCGTTTCGCTGTTGTGTTATTTTGTGATGTGCTTTTTCCTGAATAGCGACCAATCGGCGCTGCGGTATATTTTTTCGTGTCTTTTACCGATGGGGCAACTTCGACGCCTGGCTTTGAGCGAAATGACCTTGCAAGTGGGTATGATTCTCATGATTGACGGGGTTTGGATTATAGGGCTTTATCTTCTATCCTGGTTGCTTTTCAAACATCGAGATTTGGAATAGGGGGATGAAAAATGTATAATCTATTCAAGATGATGCGCTATCAACTGGTGCGAGACAGGCTTGTTTGGGGCACAATGGCGATGAGCCTGTTGCTGGGCTTTTTTATGGCGAACGGCTATATCGACGCCAATTTAGGCGAAGTTGCTTACACGGCGCAGAATTTGGCAGACATATTCAGAGGTATGGTTTATGACTCAACGTTTCTCATGGTACTGTTGGCGCCGCTTTTAGCCTTGCGCCTTGGGTTACAATTTTCGAAACGCACTGTTGGCCGATTGGTGAGCGCTGGGCACAAGCGTGGTGCCGTTTATATTTGTTTGGTTGTGATAAATCTTGTCGTTTTTAACATCGCTATGCTGCTTTATCCGTTGACAGGTGTTTTGCGAGAATCGGTACGCTTTGGTTTTGCCGGTGGAACAGCTGTATTTATTGACATTGGACGAATGGCTGTTTACTCACTATTGCTCAATAGTGCCATGTTCTTATTGGCAATGGTGATTTGCTTTTTCTTACGCTCCTCTTTGCGTGCAATGGCAACAACGGCTTTAACCTTTTTTGTTCTGGCGTTGCTGTTGGCTTATGGAATGGGAATGGGGTGGTCGGTAGCATTTCTGCCAATGGTTCAAATTCGCTATGCGGTTGTAGCAACAAGCTGGTGGCAGCCTGAGGCGGTGATTATTGGTGTTATTTGGTGCATCGTGTTGATGCTGCTTGGGTGGCAATGTTTTCGGCGGTGTGATTTGACATAAGAAAGAGGAATGCTCATGCTAGGGGTTTGCGCTTGTCTGATTATCATCATTATGGGATTGTTGTGTTATGTATGGGGCATGAAGCGGGAGTTGCATCGGCTTGCTGGGCAACTAGAATTATTGGTTGCAGGAGAAAATGAGAAAATGCTGGATCTTGCTCTGATTGATAAAGATTTGGAGCATCTTGCAGGCTTGTTTAATCGGCTCAACGACCGTCAGCGTCAGGCTGTGGCGGATGCTCGCCACCATGAAGAGACCCTCAAGGAAAATGTTGCCAACATTTCGCATGATTTGCGTACCCCGCTCACGGTCATTCTTGGTCATTTGCAACTTCTGGCACGAGAACCGCTCTCTGATAAAGCAACAGAGCGCGTTGCCATCATACGGAGCAAGGCAGAAACCATGAAAACACTGACAGAGCGATTCTATACACTTTCTTTACTGGAAGATGATGACACACCGCCGAAGCGTAGTTGTCTCAATCTTACCAATTTGCTTCTGAATCTGTTGGCAGAACAGGCGCCGGCTTTTGAGAAACGTGGCCTTGTACCACAGATTGAGCTTCCGCAAAGCAGTGTTTTTATCGAAAGCGATTCAGAACTATTGGAGCGTATTTTTCAGAATTTGTTTACCAATGCCTTGCATTATGCTGCTGGAAACGTGCGTATTACTTTGCAACAAACCACAAAAGGTGTGGTGTTCACAATGAGCAATCCAGTTGCAGATAGTGCCAGTCTTGACCCGAACCGTCTTTTTGATAGATTTTATACCGCTGATCCGGCGCGAAGCACTGGAACCAGCGGCCTTGGGCTTGCCATTGTAAAAATTCTTGTTGAGCGTCTTGGTGGAAGTGTGCGTGCTGAGTTGGAAGGGAACGAATTGCGCTTTACGCTGTGCTTAAAATAGTTGGGATAGTTTTTCAAAAAAACTTGACCCGTACCTAAGGGGAGTGCCTATACTAAAACCATGATCCGGATCAAATGCTTATATAGGAGGGCGAGCTATGTTGACGATTGGTGAGTTTTCAAAAACTTGTCAGGTTAGTGTGAAAACCTTGCGTCATTATGACAAAATAGGTCTATTGAAACCGACACAAGTAGATGAGAACACAGGGTATCGCTATTATGAAAGCAAACAGCTAGAACGGATGTTGATGATTGGGCGACTTAAACGGTATGGCTTGTCGTTAGAAGACATTCGCTTGTTTCTTGACTGCGACAATGACGTGCTGCGGTTGGCAAAGTTACAACACCAGCTAGAACTTTTGCAGCAGGAAGTGCGTGAACAGACGCTCGTTCTCGGAGAACTTACAGCGTACTTGGAGAATTTTGAAAGGACCGGAAAGATGATGGATGCTCAGAAACATTATGACGTGAAAATTGTTACTGCCCCAGAAGTATCTGCTTGCACGAACCGCCAAATGATGGGCGTGAAAGATTTCGGCAATTATTACAGCAGTATCTTTGAAAAAATTGCGCGTGAGCAGCTGACACCAAATGGAATTGTTGGCGCAGTTTACTATGACAGTGATTTTGATCCAGAAGCAACCGACATTGAACTTTTTGTTGGCATTGTGGAAGCAAACAAAGCAACAAAAACAATAGGCGGCCAGCGTTGCGCTTTTGTGCTGCACAGAGGTGCCTATCATACATTGACAGATGCTTATGCTGCTATGGTATCCTGGTTTGAAGAAAACAACTATACGTGGGATGGCGCACCTTTTGAAATCTATCGTAAAAATCAATTCAATAGCCTCAACCCCGATGAATGGGAAACAGAAATTTATTTCCCAATGAAAGAAAAGACCGTGTCAATACAGTAAGCTCAGCCACACATTGAAGCATTTTCTGTCAAGCGGATAGGGAAAAGAATAAACTTAAAAACCGGAATCTAAAATAAGGTTCCGGTTTTTTGATTAAGAGAAAGGAGTCCTTTCATGCGACGTATCATCACTATCACTTATATTGAACAATTTTGTCGTCAGCTACAAAACGAAGAACGTAGCCCTGCTACCATTGAAAAATACAGCCGTGACCTACGCCAATTTGCCAAGTGGCTGGGGCAGCGTGCTGTCAGTAAAGAGAACGTTACAGCCTGGAAACAGCATCTCCTGACGCAGAGACGCTGTGCCGCTACTGTAAATGGCAAGCTTAGCGCACTGGACCGTTTTCTACGTATGATGGGTTGGGAGGACGCCAGTGTGAAGCACCTTAGAGCGCAGCGCCGGGTTTTTCGGGATGCCTGCCGCACACTGGGGCGTGATGAGTATCTGCGTCTTGTGCAGACAGCCGCTGCGCGTGGTCAGGAGCGACTGGCGCTGGTGCTTGATACCCTTTGCGCCACAGGTATCCGTGTCAGTGAGCTGCACGCCATCACCGCAGAAGCCGTGGCGCGTCGTCAGGTCACCATCTCCCTCAAAGGCAAGGTGCGCACCATCCTTCTTCCAGGCAAACTCTGTAAAAAACTCCAGCGTTACACGTGTCAACAAAAAATCGCTTCCGGCGAAATCTTTCTCACCAGAAGCGGAAAACCTCTCTCACGCAAACAAATCTGGGCAGAGATGAAGACCCTCGCCCGTCATGCAGGTGTCGCTGCAGAAAAAGTTTATCCCCATAACTTGCGCCACCTCTTCGCTCGCGTCTTTTATAAGAACAACAAAGACATCGTCACCCTAGCAGATCTTCTTGGCCACAGTGCCATTGAAACCACACGGCTTTATCTCATCACCAGTGCCAGCGAGCATGAACGCACCCTCGAACAACTCCGACTTGTGACATGAGGGACAGAATCAGGCTTTTGTCGCAACGTGTAGGCTGGGAAAACGTGGCAAATATCTGTAAAAGATTTTTTTCATAACAAATAGACCGTTTCTCTAGCGAACGGTCTATTTGTTATGAGATTTTAACTTGATGGTCTATACAGAATCTACTATAATAGAGTTAATATTAGTGATATTTTCCCTAGGTGACTGGTGGATTTCAGACAAAAGCCTGATTCTGTCATACAGTAGAGCGTTTCAAGCTATTGTCCGGATACGCTTGTCGCTATGCCATTGAAAGAAGGTGAGAAGCGCACGGTTTATGCGCAGTTTTTGTAGGAGTTAGTTAAAATTTATAAGGAGGCTTTGTTTAGATGAACAAAGGAAAGAAAAAATTCATGAGTGCCGCATTGATTGGCGCCATGACATTTAGCCTCTTTCCGGTGACTGCTTTTGCCGGAGAAGGAAGTAATGCGGTTGTTGTGTCATCAGCGGCAGCTGGTGACGGTGTACAGCAAACTACAAATATCGCTGCAATCGATGCTGTGCCTTACAGTACCCTTCAGGAAGCTATCAATGCAGCGACAGATGGACAGACCGTGACTTTGCAGGAAGATACTGCTGAGGATATTACTATTCCGGCGGATAAGAACATTGTCTTAAATTTGAACGGAAAGACGTTGACCAATGTGAGCAACCACACCATCATCAATCAGGGGACGTTGACCATCACTGGTCAAGGCATAGTGGACAACGTGACTCACGCGAAGGCGGCTTTGGTGAACAATGGGACTGCTACCTTGGAAAATTGCGCGTTGGATCGCAGCAAGGAAGCTGGTGTTGATTCTGATAATAATGGCGGAAATTCTTTTTACACGCTGGAAAATTATGGTACCATGACCATTAACAGTGGTGTCACGGTGAATAATAAAGGCGCGCATTCCAGTATGGTACATAATGGCTGGGCGGATGGTAGCAAAAATACCAGCAAGAAAAATGCTGAATTAACCATCAATGACGGGAGCTTCTCTGGCGGCCTGAATACGATAAAAAATGATGACTATGGTGCATTGACCATCAACGGTGGCATTTTTGATAGTATGGCGCAGGCAGCTTTCTTGAACTGGAACGAAGCAACTGTCAATGGCGGTACCTTTACTGTAAATGATAGTTCTAATGCCGTTGTTTTGAATGGCTATCTCGATGATGCCTCGGATAAAGGTGAACTGACCATTAATGGCGGTACCTTTAATGCCGGAAATGCGGGTACAGTGCTTGGCACGATGGGTGCTAATGCGAAACACAGCGGGAATATCGATATTAACGGTGGTACGCTGAATGGCGCTGTTGTTCTCTCTGACGCACAGGCCGGGGGCGAACTGACGATTACGCAGAAGGCCCAGGTAAACGGGAATGTTATCAACAATGGACATGCTGATGTAGCGATTACAGATGGTGCTGTGGTGAACGGTACCGTAGAAAACAGTGCAAACGGAACCATGAGCGTGGTGAACAGTAGCGTTGAAGCTGTTTCCACATCTGGTACAAATCAGGTTGTTATTCTCAATAGTGAGGTTGGTGGTGTTCTGACAACCAATACCGGAGATGCTGCGTATATAGTAGGCGGAAAGACCTATAACACCATGGCTGAGGCTGTGGGCGCAGTGAAGGATGGTCAAACCGTCTATGTGTTGAAAGACATCAATGATGCTGTAGGCGTAAAAGTCGATGAAGGAAAAAACTTTACTATTGATTTTGGCGGTCATGACTATATTCTTACAGGCCCTGGCGCCGGCTCAGCAACAACAGAGACCAATGGGTTCCAGTTCTTGAAGAATTCCAATATTACCATGAAAAATGGTACCATTCGTATCGCTGAAGGTGCAAACAACATTAAGCGCATCATTCAGAACTATGCAAACCTCACCTTAGAAGACATGCATTTCTATGCGGAGAACCAGGTAGACGGCGAAAATTATGCTCTGAGCTTTAATAATGGTGATGTTATATTCAAAGGCGATACAGATATTGTGACAACCAGTGATGATGTCATTGCTTTTGATGTTTGCAAGTTCGATTCTTATCCGTCAGCTAGTGTTACCTTTGATGAAACGTATACCGGCAGTGTCAACGGTAAGATTGTATATGATAGTCCAAACGCCGATACTCATAAATTGACGATTGAGGGTAACGGTACTTTTGGTGTCATTGAGGCGAGTACACAAGCTGCGACTGCTGCTAACGATGGTATTGTTGTTTCCAGTGGTCATTTTTCCGAGCCTGTCAACGAAGAATACTTGGCGGATACTGTGAAGGCGCAGTTGAAGAGCGCTGCTAATACGGATGCACCATACAGTTATTTTACCAGCGTTGAGGATGCGTTAGCAGCGGCTCAGCCGGGTGACAGCGTTACAGAAGTGTCTTCCGGTTCATCAACAACAACGAAGTGTACTGTTACATTGGATTATGCCGATGACGCGACAGCAAATAGCGTTTATGAACTCAGCGAAAATACATTGCTTACGCTGCCAGCGCCTACGCGTTCCGACTATACCTTTGAAGGCTGGTATGATGGCGATAGCCGGGTAAACAGCCCTTACACTGTAACAAAGAATGTAACTTTGACAGCAAGATGGTCTTATAACGGCGGCGGAGGGATTGTTATCCCAAGCTATGATATCACCGTGGATGACAGCGCCAACGGCACGGTAGAAGCAAATCGCAGTACAGCCATCTCTGGCAGAACCATCACTCTTACTGTGACCCCAGATGATGGATATATGTTGGATACGCTGGCGGTTGTTGATGAAGATGGCGAAGCTGTGGAACTGACGAAGGTCAGCGACAGCGAATATACCTTTGAAATGCCAAAGGCAGATGTCACCGTTACGGCGACCTTCACAGAAATTCCAGCAGTAGAATTGCCATTTACCGATGTGGCAGAAAGCGCTTGGTACTATGACGCTGTGGAATACGTTTTCCTCAATGGCCTTATGAACGGTACCAGCGAAACAACCTTTGCGCCACAGTCTACCCTCACCCGTGCGATGATGGCAGCTGTGCTCTGCAACATGGAAGAAAACCCACAGGTCGGTGACAATGCCTTTACCGACGTTGATGCAGATGCTTGGTATGCAGACGCTGTCAACTGGGCAGCTGCTAATGGCATTGTCGGCGGTTATGGCGACGGCATCTTTGGGCCAAACGACCCAGTGACCCGCGAACAGATGGCATCTATGCTTTATCGTTACGCTGAGTATAAAGGCTATGATGTGAGCGTGCGTGGTGATTTGAGTGATTTTGCCGATGCAGACAGCATCAGCAACTGGGCAACAGAAGTTGTTCAGTGGGCAGTAGGTGCTGACATCATTCATGGTGTTGACAACGATATGTTGAACCCACTTGGCACCGCTACTCGCGCGGAAGTTGCAACGATTCTGATGAATTTCAGCGAAACCGTTGCGAAGTAAGGGAAAAGTGAATACAACAAAAACGACCGTGTTCGGATTTGAACACGGTCGTTTCTGTTGTATTGTCATGACTTTTGACAGCTACGGTAGGAAAAAATAAACAGGCAATCAGAGACTATTATAGATAATCTGTTGCAGGGAGATAAACGGAGAAAACAAAAAAACACCGGCAGCCCCACAAGGGAAGCAGCCGGTGATGGTAGTGTGATTGCCAGATTTATTCAGAGCACTCTTTAGCGCGCAATGACAAGTAATGAGCCTATATAGAACCAAACCAAACCACCCATTCAACGAGTGGCTATGGCTTTTCTGGCAATCAATGATGGTCGCACTCGTGATGATCGCAAGCGATTTGGTTGTCTTTCAGGGTGCCAGCGAGATAAGCTGCAAGCACGTCTTCGATAGGGCCGCTGCAGCCACGAATGACTTGAATGCCATTGCTGTTGAGCACGTTTTTAGCACCGTCACCCATATTGCCGGCGAGCAACATTCGCACGCCCATACGAGCCATCTGTGGAGCAATATCAGATTTGCATCCGCAGCCCTGTGGCGATGGTAACTCTTCCGTAGCGATCACTTTGTTACCTTCTACCGTGGCAATGGTGTAGTGGTCGCAATGACCGAAATGATCATCAATGCGGCCGTCTCTAGTTGGTAATGCAATTTTCATCAATAATTCCTCCTGTCTATAGGTATTGTAGCACTTTTAATCCCTGTTGTCTACCGGTATTATCGTTTGGAGAATCGAAAAGTGTGTGATACCTTCTAACTTGCGCCACCTGCGTATGTCGTGTAAAATAAAACTATCTGTCATTGAGGGTCATGAACGAGGAGGGATATTTATGAACCAGCAACGGAGAAGGGCGTTAGGTGCGTTGACTCACACATTAGGCATTGGCAAGATTGATTTGCAGCTGCTGGATATGGCGCTGACCCATCCATCTTATGCAATGGAGCATCAGTTGGAGGGGGATAACCAGCGTTTAGAGTTTTTAGGTGATGCGGTTGTTGATTTGCTGATGGGTGAATATTTGTATCGGGCGTTTCCAAATGACGATGAAGGAAAATTGACCAAAATGCGTGCCAGCCTTGTTTGCGAGGAAGCACTGGCAGAAGCTGCACGCAAATTGGGGCTGAGCGCGTATCTTTTGCTTGGTCGCGGTGAAGAGGCTACCGGTGGTGCAACCCGTCCATCGAATTTGGCAGATGCTTGGGAAGCTATGTGCGGCGCCATTTATTTGAGTTGTGGTGCGGAGGTTTTGAAGCCGGTGCTTGAAACCTATCTTGATCATGCGATTACCATGGTTAAGGGTGGTTATTACGGTGATTATAAAACCAGATTGCAGGAATACATTCAACAAGAACCAAATCATACCATTACCTATGAGCTTTTAGAAGAACGCGGGCCGGCGCATGATCGTGATTTTTATGTAGAAGTTTGTGTGGACGGTAAGTCTTGTGGTCGTGGTTGGGGAAAATCTAAAAAATTGGCGCAAAGGGAAGCGGCGCTTCAGGCATTGATTGCTTTTGGTGAACTGCCGCAGCTTGAGAATGAACGATGAAAAAGGTGATTCTTCCTATTTTTGTGCCTCATATGGGGTGCCCGCATCAATGTGTGTTTTGTAATCAATTTCATATCACGGGTCAGTGGCAAGCGCCAAAGTTGGATGATTTGAGAAAAAAGGTTGAAGAATGGAAAGTATCGAGTGGCCAGGTGCCGGAACTTGCTTTTTATGGTGGCAGTTTTACAGCCATAGAAACGGCAATGCAAGAGACACTTTTAGAGCGTGCGGCTGTGTTGAAAGCACAGGGGCATATTTCTGCTATTCGTCTTTCCACACGTCCTGATGCCTTGGGAGACGAGGTGTTGGCACGGCTTCATTTTTATGAGGTGGACACGGTGGAGATCGGCGTGCAGTCGTTGGATGATGATGTGCTCGCCGCTTCCCAGCGTGGCCACACGGCAAAACAAGCCATGGATGCCATTGTGCGTGTCAAAGATGCAGGCTTTCGCTGTGGTGCACAGATGATGATGGCTTTGCCGGCAGATACACCTGAAAAAAGTTTGGCAACAGGCCGTCAACTCATAGCTTTGAAGCCAGACTTTGTACGCATTTATCCAACCGCTGTCATTCGTGATACGGCCTTGGCAACAGCGTATGAACAAGGTGATTATGTGCCATGGGCGTTTGATGTTTTGCTTGAGACGGCGGCCAAATTGTGGATGCAGTTTTCAGAGGCGACTATTCCGGTGATTCGTATAGGATTGCAGGCAGAAGAGAATTTGTCGGCAGGGGAAGTTCTTGCAGGCGGCTATCATCCTGCTTTGGGTGAGTTGGTGATGGCTCGTGTTTTTCGTAAACGTATGGCTGCACTTTTGGCGTCGCCGGAGCATTCGAGTGTGACGTTTGCTGTTGCGCCGCAACGCCTTTCTCAAGCCATTGGCCAACATCGTGATAATGTGGCGTTTTTGAGTCGCTTAGCTGGTCAATCTGTTACAGTGATTGCGGACCCGACATTACAAGATACTGTTATAGAAAGAAGGTGACGAATGTTTCTTAAATCATTAGAAATTCAAGGTTTCAAATCTTTTGCAGATAAGGTGACTTTTTCTTTTTCACCGGGCGTAACAGCTATTGTTGGCCCTAATGGCAGCGGGAAAAGCAACGTTGTAGATGCGATTCGTTGGGTATTGGGCGAGCAAAGTGTAAAAACATTGCGTGGCGCAAAAATGGAAGATGTCATATTTTCGGGCAGTGTTGATCGTAAACCGGTGGGCATGGCAAAGGTAACGATGACACTTGACAATCGTTTGCGTATTTTTGCGGTTGACAGTGATGAGATTGAGGTGTCACGCACTTTGTATCGTTCTGGCGAAAGCAATTATATGCTGAATAAACACACTTGCCGTTTGAAGGATATTCAGGAATTATTTATGGATACCGGTTTAGGGAAGGACGGGTTTAGTGTTATTGGGCAGGGGAAAATCGAGGAGATTCTCACCCTGCACGCCGAAGAACGCCGTAGTTTGATTGAAGAAGCAGCTGGCATCAGCAAATATAAGTATCGCAAGCGTGAGGCAGAACGAAAACTCGCTTCGACCAACGATGATATGACGCGCTTGGATGATATTTTATACGAGTTGGAACAGCGTATTGACCCTTTGGCGAAACAGGCAGAGAAAGTGCGCGTTTATCGTGAGCTTAAAGAAGAATTGGACACGGTACAGCTGGCTTATCTTACGAAACAGGTGCTCAGTGAGCAAAAAAAGCGAGATGAGCAGCAAAAAGAACTGGAAGCTGCTCACCAGGCGGCAGTACAAGCGCAGACCTTGCTTGACAGCCAAGAGGCGGCGTTGGCTGAAGCGAAAATGGTGTTGGCGCGCGAACGTCATGCGATAGATGACGCGCAGAATGCTTACACGGATTCTTTGCGTGCGGCGCAGGAGCATGAAAAGACGCTGAGTTTGTTGTCGGAGCGGTATCAACATCATGGTGAACGCCTTGCGACCTTACAAACAGCCGCCGAAAATAATGTGCAGGCGTTGACTGCGGCTGAACAACAGGTGGAGACGTTGTCCGCTGCTCTTGATGAAAGCAAAATGCAGGTGGAAGCGATTGAAGCGGAGGCTTCCGATGGGAAAAAAGCATTGGCGGATGTAGAAACGCGCGTTGCTATGCTGAAAGCCCATATTGAGACACTTCAGGCGGATCAGTATGAGTTGCTTTCACAGCAAGCTGCGGTCAACAATGATAGGACACGTCTTGAACAGTCTTTGCATGGTGATGCGGCACGGAGTGAGCGGCTGACGTCTCGTGTACAGGAATTGCAAGAGCGCGAACGAACCCTCTTAGCCGATATAGCAAATCTTGATACGGAGCAGAGCGAAAAGCAGCAATTTGCTGACGAAACTTCGCGCGCGCTAACAGAGCTTGCTGACAAAATGGCTGCTCAACAACGTCTTGTGAGCCACACCCGGGAACAGCAACAGGCGACAGTGCAGCAGCTGATGCAGGCACAGAGTCGTCTGGAAACACTTGAAGAGTTTGAAGCCAGTGGCGAAGGCTACTATCAAGGGGTGCAAGCTGTGCTGCGTGCCAAAAAAGAGCAGCGTTTGCAGGGAATCCATGGCTCTATTCTGCAATTATTGGAAATTCCTACGGCGTATCTCACTGCCATAGAAAATGCACTGGGCGGCGCAGCGCAAAATATTGTGGTTGGCGACGACCGTGAAGCGCAGCAAGCCATCAACTGGTTAAAGAAAGAACGTCGTGGGCGTGTAACGTTCATGCCGCTGAACATGGTTAAGGGAACGCGACAGGCTATTGATTTTAAGGATGAAGCGGTCATTGGTTCCGCGCTCGACTTGGTACAGTATGACAGCAAGTATGAACCCGTGATGGCACAGCTTCTTGGTCGTGTTTGGGTATTGCGTGACCTTGCCAGCGCAACGGCTTTGGCGAAACGGACAGGGGCTAAGCATCGCTTTGTTACATTAGATGGCGATGTCCTTTCACCAGGCGGGAGCATGACTGGGGGGCATCAGAAAAAGCAAAGTTCTATTGTTTATCGCAAACATGAGATGGGCACCTTAAAAGAGAAGATTGAGGTGCTTCGCGATGATGCAGCGCAGAAAGAACGGGCTGTTCAAGAGGCGCAAAGCCAATTTGAAGCCATGCAACAATCGCAAGAACGCGGCCGTGAGCGCTTGCAAGAACAGCAGTTGCAGCTGCGCGCTTTATCTGTTGAACGCGAGCAGCTTGCCGGTCAGGCAAAGCGGTTGAAACGTGAGCTGGAACTGGAAGAAATGAATCATCAGGCGCTTAGCGCTCAACGTGAAACGGCGGAGCGCGATCTTTTGCAGGCAAAGGAAAAGGCTGTTTTGCTTTCCAAACAGCTGGAAGAGATTCGAGTTGCCTTAGAAGAAGAAAGAAGTGCGTTGCAAAAAGATGAAGCTACCCAGCAGAAGCAGCAGACAGCCTTGCAGGCGATTCTTGTTCAGCAAGCGACAGTGGATGAGCAAGTGCAGCATCAGAGACAGCGCCATGCAGAAGCGCTTGCAACAAAAACACGTCTGCAAGAAGAACGCGTACATCAAGAGGATGAGATGCAAACTCTTGAAACAGAGCGGACGCAGTTGGTGCAAGCATTGAAAGAAGAAAAACTGGCATTACAAGAAGCACAGTCCAATCATGCGGCGATGGATGGCGCTATGCAAGAAGTGAAGCAGCGTATTGACAACATGGAAAGGACCATTCGCGATCAAGAACAAACCTTGGTTGGAACCCGTAAAGACAATGAACAATGTTGGCGGGAACACAATGCTTGTGATATGCAGTTGGCACGTTGTGATGAGCGTGTAGCCCAACTCACCGACCAACTTTTTGAAGGCTTTGGGCTTTCGCCGGAGGCAGCGTTATCGCAAGCGAATCTTGATGTTGATGTATCTGGAGCACCGGCGCGCATAAAAACTTTGCGTGGCAAAATTGGTCAGCTGGGTGAAATCAATTTCACCGCGTTAGAGGAATATGAGCGTGTGAGTGAACAGGCAGGTTTTCTGCAAGCACAGCTTGAAGACCTGAACATGGCAAAAGAAAAATTAGAGGCTGTTATTCATGAAATGGAGACGACCATGTCGCAACGTTTCAAAGAAGCCTATGAAAAAGTGAACGAAAAGTTTTCTGAGATTTTTACGGCGATGTTTGGTGGTGGTAGTGCGCGTTTAGAGCTTTCTCTTCCAGGCAAATATCTTGAAACGGGTGTTGAGATTGTCGCTCAACCACCTGGAAAGAAAGAACGTGTGTTGACATTGCTTTCCGGTGGCGAACGGGCACTCACTGCGGCAGCACTGCTTTTTGCCTTGTTAGAAGTGCGGCCTAGTCCTTTTGTTATTTTGGATGAAATCGAGGCTGCGCTTGATGAAGCGAATGTTGAACGTTTTGCTTCTTTTATCAAACAATACACCAATAAAACACAATTTATTATTATCTCTCATCGCAAAGGAACGATGGAGGCAGCTGCTGTATTGTATGGGATTACAATGGATGCCAATGGCGTTTCTAAACAGGTGTCTGTGCGTTTGAGCGATTTTAATGATGGACAGGAGGTTGATTTATAACATGGGATTTTTTGATCGTTTTAGAAAAAAGAGCTCTGGCGAAAAAACAGATGCCGAGGCACTGAATAAAGAATTAAACGAGGGGTTATCAAAAACACGTCGAGGATTCATGGAGAAAGTATTTGGCGTGCTTTCTGGCAAAGAAATTGATGACGATCTTTATGATGATCTTGAAGAAGCGCTCATTCAGGGGGACGTTGGTGTTAATACAGCGCTTGATTTGGTTGAGCGCTTGCGCGAACGTGAGAAACAGGAGCATTTGAAAACCAGTACAGATCTTAAAGAAGCGTTCGCCGATGAACTTGTTCAACTGCTTGGTGAAGAGGAAACACCGCTTGTGCTGGAAGAAGATGCATTCAATATTGTGCTTTTTGTAGGCGTCAATGGTGTTGGCAAAACCACCAGTATAGGAAAAATTGCCTGGCAGTTAAAAGAACAGGGGCATAAAGTGATTTTGGGTGCTGCGGATACTTTTCGCGCCGCTGCCGCCGACCAGTTAAAGATCTGGGGTGAGCGCGTGGGATGTGATGTGATTGCACATCAGGAAGGCGCCGATCCTGCCGCTGTTGTTTTTGATGCCATTGCAGCTGCTAAATCGCGTGGCTGCGATGTGCTGCTCGTGGATACGGCTGGTCGTTTGCAAAATAAGGTAAATCTTATGAATGAACTTGCAAAAATTCGCAAGGTGATTGATCGTGAAGCACCGAACAGTCTGCGTGATGTGCTTTTGGTGCTTGATGCAACCACTGGTCAAAATGCACTCAATCAGGCTAAAGTGTTCAAGGAAACTGCTGGTGTGACAGGGGTTATCTTGACAAAACTCGATGGTACGGCAAAAGGCGGGGTTGTTATTGGCATTAAAGCCGAGTACGATCTTCCGGTAAAATATATTGGTGTTGGTGAACAAAAAGAACATTTACAGGTGTTTAATCCACGCACATTTGCTGAAGCTCTTTTCCTTGATCTTGGTGCAGAGGAGAGCGCAAAAGAAGATGGTATAGAGAGATCAGAGGAGGAAGAAGCCGATGAATAAGATGGTGTTTCGTGATGTCACAATGCTTCTTGACGATGATCTTCAGGTGCAGCAAGGCGATATGCTCATAGAAAATGGCCGCATTGTAAGGATTGGTAATGTTGATGCTAAAGATGCTCATGATGCCGTAGAATTTGTACGTGGTGAACACTATGTTATTGTGCCAGGATATATCAATACACATACTCATGTGGCAATGAGCTTACTGCGTGATTATGGTGGCGATTTGCCGCTGGATACCTGGCTGAATCAGTATATTTGGCCAGCAGAGGCGCGTTTGACAGATGAAGATGTTTATTGGGGCAGCTGTCTTGGCATACTTGAAATGATTGCCAGCGGAACGACGACCATGGTTGATATGTATGACCATTGTGACGCCATTGCACAGGCTGTTGTGGATAGCGGAATGCGCGCCGTTTTGAGCCGTGGTAGTGTTGGTATGAATGATGCAGAGGGGCGCGGTATTGCTGAAAATGATGCTATTTTTGCGCGCTGGCATGGTGCCGAAGAGGATAGATTGCGCGTATGGTATGCGCCTCATGCGCCTAATACCTGTCCGGGTGAGTATATTCAGGAAATGGCAAAGCACGCTCGTGAACGTGGCACAGGTATTCATATCCATGTTGCGGAAACAAAGCCGGAATTTGACTTTATTCAAAAGCAGTATGGCTTAACACCAACAGCCTGGCTAGAGCACTTAAACGTTCTCGACGTACCAACGCTGGCAGCACACAGCGTTTGGCTTACCGATGAAGATATTGCTATTTATGCAAAATACGGCGTTGCGGCAGCACATAATCCGGTGAGCAATTTGAAATTGGCCAGCGGTATTTGTCGAGTAGAAGATTTGGAACAGGCGGGAGTTATCGTTTCCCTTGGCACCGATGGTGCGTCATCGAATAATATCATGAGTATGCACCGCGAGCTGCAAGTAGCAGCACTGATTCATAAAATCCGCCATTATGATGCACAAGCTGTGGGCGCTAGAGATGCTTTGCGCTTGGCGACCATTCAGGGTGCGCGTGCCCTGCGCTGGGAAGAGCGCATTGGCAGCTTGAAAGAAGGCAAATGTGCTGATTTTGTGCTCTATAAGCTTGACCAACCATGGAATGCACCACACCATGATGTGGTGAGTAATCTTGTTTATGCGGCACAGCAAAGTGACATTGACAGTGTTTTTGTTCAAGGTGAATGTCTCTACAAGCACGGAATGTTTACGACACTCGATAAAGAGCGCATTATTGCCGAAGCAGAAACGCGTGCAAAACGTTTGATACAATAATTCTCATTGACGACCGCTGATCGCTGAGGCCAGAGGCTCAACGACCAGCGGTTAATTGATGTTGGAATGATGAATTTTTGTGAAAATCCAATGACAACGGCGGGGCTTTTTGATAGTATTACTATGTATTGAAAAATTGAATGGTGCAGACGTACCGTTAAACAATAGAAATTCAGGTGATATTTTGGATTGGATGGAAATAACGTGTTTATTGGCAGAGCGCAAAGGCTTGGAAGCGGTAACGGATATTTTTAACGACTTTTTTCCAAATGGTACAATGGTAGATGATCCGCAGGCAATCCTTCGTCATGTTGAAAGCGATGATTGGGATGCCCATGAGTTTTCAGAAGACATCTTGGCCAGAGAATCCCTAAAGGTCAGCGGCTATCTTGAAATGACTGAGGATTGGCAAGAACAACGCGATGCGCTCAAAGTTTGTGTGGAAACGACACTAAAGGCAATAGATGTCACTTGTAATTGGCAAGAAAAGCGTATTGCCGATGAAGATTGGTCAGAAAGCTGGAAAGAGCATTACAGTATTCTTCATTATGGCTCGCGAATTCAAGTGGTGCCGGAGTGGTTAGAGCCAGACTATCCGGAGGACATTGTCATTCGTATTGATCCAGGCATGGCTTTCGGCACAGGGGAGCATGAAACCACCTCGTTATGTATGAATTGGTTGGAAGAATTGATTGAGCCAGACATGACGGTTTTTGATGTTGGTACAGGCAGCGGTATTCTTGCGATTGCAGCACGCGCCCTTGGTGCTGGTCGCGTTGATGCGATGGATTATGACCAGGTGGCTGTATGGGCGGCTGTGCAGAATGCGGCGCGCAACAATTCTTCTATTATGATTTATAAGAGTGACCTTTTGCGCGATTGTGTGGGCACGGCGGATTTAATTATTGCTAACATAGTAGCAGATGTCATTCTGAAACTTGCGCCACAACTGCGAGCACATTTGAATCCGGACGGTCGTTTCCTGTGCTCTGGCGTGCTCCTTGAACGTGCGGCAGATGTGCGAGACGCGTTGGAAAAAGAACATTTTATGATTGAAGCACAGCGAGAAGATGGCGAATGGTGTGCCATTCTTGCTACCATGAAGGAGGAAAAAGCATGAGCCACACGATTCCGATTTCGGAATTTATCATTCGTTTGCGCGAAGAAGGGCTGCTTACGATGTGGCAAGGTGATGCCGATTTGCTTATTAGCGACATTCAGTATGATTCACGCAAATGTTGTCAAGGCAGCCTGTTCCTTTGCAAGGGTGCAACCTTTGAGCCGGCCTATATTACCAAAGCAAAAGACGCCGGCGCTGTCGCCTATTTGGCAGTACGTCCTTTTGACGAAGGTGAATCGCTGACAGCACTTATTGTCAGCGATATTCGGCGTGCGCTTGCGGTGGCTGCGGATGTGTTTTTTGAATCGCCTTGGAAAAAACTACATATGATTGGTGTGACGGGAACCAAGGGAAAATCCACCACGGTAACGTTGTTAAAAAATATTCTTGATGCAGACGCTGCGCGTAAAGGATTGCCGCCAGTAGGATTGACATCATCGACCCGCGTTTTCGATGGCAAGGTTGATGCACCGGCTAAATTGACAACACCTGAAAATGTTGATCTTTACCGCAACCTTGACAATGCCGTAGAGAGTGGCTTGAAAACCATGATTGTTGAAGTCTCAAGTCAAGCCTTAAAATACCATCGTGTGGGCGGTATTCATTTTAATGAAGGTATTTTTCTCAACATTGCGCCAGATCATATCAGCGATATTGAACATCCGGACTTTGAAGATTACTTTGCAAGCAAACGTATGCTTTTTGCTGTGACGGACCATGCGTATATCAATCTTAACAGCGATCGTCTTTCAGACATTCAAGCGGCAGCCGCACAATGTGCGGAAGTAACCACCTTTGCCATAGAAGCTCCCGCTATGTATCATGCAGAGCATATTGAAAGTGACAAAGATGGCATGGCGTTTGATTTTTGCACGGAGACAGATTGCCATCGTTTGAGCACAGCAATGAAGGGTATTTTTAATGTTGAAAACGCACTTGCTGCAGCTGCTGTGGCGCACCAACTTGGTGTAGCTGTAGAGACCATTCAGCAGGTGTTGGCACAGGTGCATTTTGCCGGCCACATGGTATATCGCCATAGTGCCGATGGCGTTACAGCGATTATTGATTATGCCCATAACGACATCAGCTTCCGCAAGGTGATAGAGACTGTTCATGTGGAATTTGCAGGTGCGCCATTGTGGTTTGTTTTTGGCACAACGGGTAACAAAGCGCAAAGCCGACGTGCAGACTTGGGACGTATTGTTAGCACGGAAGCGGAAAGAGTTTATCTTGTTCCGGACGATCCGGCGAAAGAAAATGTGCTGGATATTAACGCTGAGATAGAGCGTTCCTATGTGCAACCTGTGCCAACGGTTTCATTGGCTGAACGCGAGGTGGGGATTCGTGATGCGCTGCTTTCGGCGCCACCGGGCACGGTTGTGCTCATTTTGGGAAAAGGCAGCGAAACAACACAAAAAGGCGCCAATGGTCCAGAAGCGTATGTTGGCGATTTGCCTTTAGCGGAAAGGTATCTTGCAGAGCGTGACAAGAACGGACAGCAGGCGTCGTTATTTTTGGAATGAAGTCGCATTCTGAGCCGATTTGTGCTATGATAGTAGCAGCTATGAAAAATTAGGGAGGAATCCTATGAATATTATTGAAGAAACCAAAGCAACGCTGCGGGAGGCAGTTATCACTGCTTGCCGTCAAGCGATTGCAAGTGGTACGCTGCCGGAAGCAGCACTTCCAGATTTTGTCATTGAAACGCCAAAAGATGAAAAAAACGGTGATTTTTCAACAAACATTGCCATGCAATTAACCCGTGTGATGCGTCAAAATCCACGCAAAATTGCCGAAGCGATTGTTGGCGGCATCAATCTACCTGAACTTGTTGACCATATTGACATTGCAGGACCGGGTTTCATCAATTTTTACCTTCACAGCGATTGGCTGTATGCTGTGTTGCCCGCCATTCAAGCAGAAGATGTGGATTACGGCAAAAGCAATGCGGGCCAGGGCGAACGTGTGCAGGTTGAGTTTGTAAGTGCCAATCCAACCGGTTTGCTGCACATGGGCAATGCGCGTGGCGGTGCACTTGGCGATACGCTGGCTGCTGTGTTAAACGAAGCCGGCTATTCTTGCGATAAAGAATACTATATTAACGATGCAGGCAATCAGGTAGAAAATCTTGGAAAGTCTGTGGAAGCGCGTTATTTTGAATTGCTTGGCCGTGAGGATTACCAGATTCCAGAAGATGGCTATCATGGTAAAGACATCATTGCAACAGCACAGCGTTTGCTTGACGAAGAAGGCGAGAAATTTGTAGATATGCCGGAAGCTGAACGTCGTGAAGCGATGAAGAACTATGCGCTAAAGGAAAAAGTAGCTGGTATTCGTACAAGCCTTGAGCATTTCGGTGTTGTATTTGACCATTGGTTTAGTGAGCAGAGTTTGCACGATGCAGGCGATGTGCGAGAAATCGTTGAAATTTTGCGCGATAAAGGCTATGTCTACGAAAAAGATGGTGCACAGTGGTTGAAATGTACTGCTTGGGGCGAAGAAAAAGACGAAGTGCTTGTGCGTTCTAATGGTACGCCAACTTATTTTGCTGCGGATATTGCTTATCATCGTAACAAATTTGAACGTGGCTATAAGCGCCTGATTAACATTTGGGGTGCAGATCACCATGGTCATGTTGCTCGCCTTAAAGGTGCAATGACAGCGTTGGGCTACCCTGGCGATGATATAACGGTGATTCTCATGCAACTAGTTCGCCTCTATCGCGGTGGAGAAATTGTTAAGATGAGTAAGCGTAGTGGTCAGTATGTAACGCTTGAAGAATTGATTGAAGAAGTGGGGCAAGAAGCCGCGCGTTTCTTCTTTATTATGCGTAATCCTGATAGTGCGCTCGACTTTGACCTTGATTTGGCTAAAGCAGAATCAAGTGATAACCCTGTTTACTATGTGCAATATGCCCATGCGCGCATTTGCAGTATTCTTTCGGTAGCAGGCATTGAAACACCAAAGGCATCTGGTGTAGATCTTTCGTTGTTAAGCGAAGAAAATGAACGTGTGCTTATTCGCAAACTTGCCGAATGGCCACAAGAAGTTGCTGTTGCAGCAAAAGAATTGGCACCGTATCGACTCGCTTATTATGCCAAAGATTTGGCAAATGCTTTCCACAGTTTTTATAACAGCTGCAAGGTGCTGACGGATGACACAGCATTGCGTGATGCTCGTCTGGCTCTTGTAGACTGTACACGCATTACATTGCGTAATGTTTTAAATCTTCTGGGTCTCAGTGCTCCGGAACGTATGTAATTTTTGCAAGGAGGAATTTTATATGCCACTCGTAAACGTTGACACTTTATTGACTGCCGCCGAAGAAGGCGGGTATGCTGTTGGTGCTTTTAACTGCAACAACATGGAAATCGTTCAGGCCATTATGATGGCGGCTGAAGCAGAAAAATCTCCAGTTATCATTCAGGCTAGCCAAGGTGCAATTGGTTATGCTGGTTTGAATTATATCGTTTCTCTTGTTAAAACCGCTGCTGAAGCGTCTACTGTGCCAGTTGCTCTGCATCTCGATCATGGCACCAGTTTTGAACAGGTGATTCAGTGCATTGGCAATGGTTTTACTTCTGTAATGATCGACTGGTCCAAGCACCCATTGGAAGAAAACATTGCTGTAACCAAACAGATTCTTGCTGTGGCAAATCCGTTGAACATTTCTGTTGAAGCTGAACTTGGCAAAATTGGCGGTACGGAAGATAACGTTACGGTTAGTGAACGCGAAGCCAGCTTTACAGATCCTGCTGAAGCAGAATATTTTGTACAACAAACTGGAATTCGCTCCCTTGCTGTTGCTATTGGTACTGCACATGGTCAGTATAAAGGGGAACCAAAACTCGATTTTGAACGCCTCAGCGAAATTAAGAGCCGTGTTGGTATTCCACTTGTTCTTCATGGTTCTTCTGGTGTACCAGATGAAGCTCTGCGTGAAGCAGTAAAACGTGGTGTACGTAAAATCAATATTGATACCAACTTGCGTGAAGCGTTTACCGATGGTGTACGTGAAGTGCTTGCTGCAAAACCAAATGAAATCGACCCACGTAAAATCCTTGGCCCAGCTCGTGAAAAGATGGCTGAACGTGTTGCTGAAAAGATTCGTATCTTTGGCAGCAACGGCAAAGCATAAGGAGGCGACTGAGGAATGGAAAGAGATCTCGTTATTGAATTTGCACGCGTTACTGAAGCTGCAGCCATCAACTGCGCCAAATGGATTGGTCGCATGGAAAAAAATTCCGCAGATGGGGCAGCGGTAGAAGCTATGCGTAAAATGTTTGATACCATTCATATTTCCGGAACCGTTGTCATCGGTGAAGGAGAAATGGACGAAGCACCGATGCTTTATATTGGTGAAAAAGTAGGTCTCGGTGGCACGGAAGTGGATATTGCGGTTGACCCACTTGAAGGCACTAACCTTACGGCGAAGAACCAACCAGGAGCCATTGCAGTTATGGCAGTTGCTGAAGCTGGTGGTCTTTTGCATGCGCCAGATATGTACATGGATAAAATCATTGTTGGCCCACGTGCTAAGGGTGCCATTGATATTGATAAAACCGTAGAAGAAAATCTGCGTAATGTCGCAGAAGCACTTGGCAAAGACGTAAGTGAAATGACCGTTTGTCTGCTTGATCGTGAACGCCATGAACACATTAAACAGGCTTGCAAAGCACTTGGCGCTAAGGTGAAACTGATTACTGATGGTGATGTGGCGCCTGCCTTGACAGTAGCTATGGATACTGGTGCCATTGATATGATTCTCGGTATTGGCGGTGCGCCGGAAGGCGTGCTTGCAGCTGCTGCAGTAAAGTGCCTTGGTGGCGATATGCAGGGGCGTTTGGTACCAGAAAATGATGAGCAGATTCGTCGTATGGAAGCGATGGGGCACAAAGATGTGAACCAAGTTTACAATCTGAACGACCTTGTTAGCGCAGACGATGTGATGTTTATTGCTACGGGTGTAACCAATGGTGATGTGTTGGAAGGCGTGAAATCTCTTGGCGAACGCGTGAAAACGCACACTGTTGTGTTGCGTAATACGTCTAAAACAGTGCGCTTTATTGAAGCATTTTATAAAAAGCCACATGAAATCAACGCATAAAGTGTAATGGGAAGCCTCTGATGACTGTGCCTGTGAGGGCGCTAATCAGAGGCTTTTTTATAAGAGGAGGAATAGCATTGAGCAAATGTGATTATTGTATGTATTATGATTATGATGAGGAATTGGACTATTATATTTGCGATATGCTGCTTGATGAAGATGAGCTTTACAAATTTATGAGTGATACGTTTGAAGATTGTCCATATTATCGAATGGGTGATGATTATACCATTGCACGAAAACAGTGAGGAGGTCGAAAATGATTACGATTGACCAGAAAAAATGTATTGGTTGTGGTGCGTGCGTAACAGATTGCTTCCCAGGCAATCTTGTTTTGCGCGACGGCACAGTGCAAGTTTTGGGCGAATGTATTGAATGTGGGCACTGTTTTGCGGTGTGTCCGGAAAATGCTGTGAGAATGCCAGCAATGTATCCGACAGATGATGTGATTGATTACGCAGCGGGACAGCCCGAAATAGATGGCGACACTTTATTAGGATTGTTACAGGCCCGACGCAGCATTCGGCGATTTAAGGAAGGTAAAATTCCAAAAGAGATGTTTGAACGGGTGTTGGCGGCTGGTCGTTATACGCCAACTGGTAGTAATGCTCAGAATGTACGATACATTGTTGTGCAAGATCAGCTGCCAGCACTGAAAGCGGCGGTGTGGGCGCATTTTGGTAGTATCATTGATGGGTATGTAGCGAAAGCTGGTAAAGGGCGCTTGTATGATACACTTGTTCGGATGCAACAATGCCATGAGAGAGATTCGGGTGACGATAGACTTTTTTTCAATGCTCCAGTATTGCTCATTGTTTGTTCGCCAGCACCGCTTAATGGTGGTTTGGCAGCGTCAAGTATAGCACTGATGGCTTATGCAGAGGGATTAGGGACATTGTACAGTGGATTTATCCAGATGGCACTTGCCTCTAATCCGGCGCTTTGCCGTGAACTTGGTGTGGAACCACATGAGATCAATGCTTGCCTGCTTGTTGGTGTGCCGGATGTTACCTATCGGCGAACAGCACCACGGAAACCAATCGTTGTTGATTGGCGCTAATGTTTTTTCAAGACGTGTTCTGTTAGAATACGTCTTTTTTGTTGTGTAAAATTTGTGGTGATTTGTGCAAATTTTGTTTCTGGCGAAAAAAATCTGTCATGTATAATGACTGTTGGATTTATAATAAATACAAGACATGAGTGCGATTATATAAGGTGGATGCTGTTAGATAAGATGCAATGAAGAAAGGAGGGGCGTCGAAGATGCGTATTGCTATTTGTGATGACGAATACGCTGCTCAGGAAACGATTTTGTCGTTGGTGCAATGTTATATGGATAAGTACCTAAAGGGCGAAGGCGAGGTACAGGTTTTTACAAGCGGAGAGGCGTTAATTGAGGCTGAGGAAAATGGTGAGCGCTTTGATGTATTGCTGATGGACATTCTCATGCCCGGACAAGACGGCATTGCTGTTGGAAAAGTATTACGTGCTCTTGGCGAAGGTGGTGCGATCATCTATTTGTCATCGTCACGCGATTTTGCGATTGAAAGCTATGATGTCCGAGCCTTTTATTATTTGCTTAAACCAGTAAAAGCGGAAAAATTGTTTGAAGTGCTGGACAAGGTAAACAATGAAATGCGACAACGTGCGATGGATGTATTTTTTGTGCAGACGACAGAGGGAACGCGGCGTGTGTTACTGGATAAAATTCTTTATGTTGAACGTGATGTTCGTTGTATGCGTTATGTTTGCACTGATGAAGTCATTACCAGCCGCACGCTGCGTGTGCCTTTTCGTGAAGCAGTAGCCTCTTTGTTACAGGATACCCGCTTTCAATTATGTGGCGCCAGCTTTTTGTTAAATTTGGAACACATTGCAGGTGTTGATGGCCAGAATGTGCTTTTTGACAATGGTTATTCTGTGATAGTGCCGCGGGCTGCAGTGACCGAGCTAAAAGATGCCTGGGGGCAGTTCTGGCTAAAAGGAGGGCGGGAATGATGATTATTTCAATACCAATGTTAATTGGAATTCTCGCTTTCCATACCATTTTTGGTATGACGTTGGTGCTGCTATTCATTGGTAGCCGCTACAAGTTATGGCAAACTTTGCTGGCAGTTTATGGTTGCTGTGCAGCAGTGATAGCGATACTGGGGATCTTGGCTTGGCGTATCGATTCAACGCAACTGATTGCCTTATATTCACTTTTGGTACATATTCCGACATTTTTGATGTTTTGGGTTTTGTCGCCTAAGCGTAACTGGCAGATGGTATTTCAGTTTTTCACTGCCATTCTCTTTTGTATGCTGGTTCAACAATGTGGCGGTTTAATGCTTATCATTGTCGGCAAAATTTGGGCGCTGTGGCTGGGTTTTGGCTTATGTAGTGCCTGTGTTTTATGGGTGGCAGTTCGTTATTTGGTGCCGTTGTCACAGCAAACCTTTCAATATGTCAACAAAGGCTGGTGGTTGATGTGCCTGCTTATGGCTGGGTATTACATCATTATGATTTATTGTATTCCTGATTATTCAGGTGTAACAGCACAAGCTACGCTCATTAAATTCGCATTGACGGTGTTTATGATTGGTGTGTATGTGGTTTTTCTTACCTTTATTGCCACGACTTATCGGGAAAAAGAGACACGTCATCAGGCTGAACTATCGGAGATGCAGTTGTCGGCTTTATAGGCGCGTATGCAAGCGGTGCAAGAGACGGAGCAAGCTGTGCGCTTAGAACGGCATGATTTAAGACATCGGTTGAATACGATTGCAGCTTTGATTGAAGAACGTCAATGTGAGGAAGCGTTGGCTGTGATTGAAGCTTCGGAAGAACGGCTTAGTGCACAAAAAATGGTATCCTGGTGTCAATCTGCGGTGCTTGATGCTGTATTCCGTGTCTACTTTGCGGAGGCAGAGCGTCAGCAAATTCAAGTGGAAGCGGAGATTCGTTTGTCAGACCAGTTGCCGGTAGAAGAATCTGAGTTGGCCTTGGTTGTTGCCAATGCTTTAGAAAATGCCATCAATGCTTGTCTGCAAGTGCCTGTTGAACGTAGACGTATCCAATGCACAGTTATTGCACATCCAAGACTAATGTTTCAGATTGGTAATGCTGTTGCAGCACCGGTGCCATTGAATGCTCAGGGGTATCCGTGCAGTGTTCAGCGCAATGGTCATGGCTGGGGGGTACGTTCTATCCTCAATTTCTGTGAAAAATATGGTGCGTCTTGTCGTTATGAACAACAGCAGGGTTGGCTGGTTCTGCGTGTCATTTTTTAGTTGCTTGTGGAATATTGTCACATGATTGTTAAAAAAATATCGTGTCATGTCGGTTTTCTAATTTGTGGAATAAAGGATGTGTTGATGCGAAAAAACTACGCATAGAAAGGATTGAAAAGTATTGACGAATACAAGTGGAAAAAAGGGAAACTTGCGTACGATCGTCATTACGTTTTGCGTTTTTCTTTTGGGAACATTGTCGCTTCTTTCACTGCTTTGCTATCTGAGTTTTGACCAGAATTATCGCGAAGTTAAACAAAGTTATTATGCGGCGCAGTGTGATCAAATTATTTCGGATATGGAATCCGGAATTAAGTACGGGAAAAGTTTGGAACGTTATTATGGTATTGAAGATGTGTTCGCCCGTACACAGGCGTTGTTTGAAGAAGTGGACATGGAGGTTAGCATACTCGACAGAGAGGGTGCAACACTTTATGCTACTTATGAAAGTGGCTCACCAATTGATAGGATCGTTGCTAGTGATGAAGGACAGACATTGGCGCGTGATACGCTTGAAGACGACAGCTATGCACTTATTGCCGATAATGGCTATGAAGTGTTGATGATGCCTGTTAGGGATGGCGATAAGCAGGTCGGCAGCTTTTTGCTTAGTTATCCAACTTCTGTTTATGACGCTCAGCGTCTTGATATGGCCAAAGATACAGTACTCCTTTTAGGCGCAGTTTTTGTTATTGGGCTGATACTGTTCCTTGGTTATTTTTTTGTGTTGCATCGCCATTTGTCGAAATTAGATACAAGTATGCGTCGGGTCATGCTTTTTGCAGTACCTTCGGGTCTTTTGTTGGCTATGATTGTTATTACGGGCTTTGCTAGTTATGTTTTCTTTCAAAATCATTATGAAACAGCCATTCGTGAGGATGTTGGTTCAGTCGTAGAATATGTTGGTATGATGACGGAAGAAGTGTATGAAAAAGGCGTCACTTACGAAGAAATGACTGGTCTTGAGGAATATCTTGCTGAAAAGGTACGCCAAATGCCAATGCTTGTTGATATGCGTATTAGTAGTGTGCTTTATGATAGTGACACTGTACTTGGCCAGGCATCATCGGATATTGTGACGGAGGAACTTGAAACCAGTGGTATGCCTTTGCGGCTAGAGGCGTTTGTTTCAGATCAATATGTGAATGAAAAGATGCGCGATCTCTTTTTGATTTTTCTGGCCACCTTTATTTTCTGTGTTGTCATTATTGTTGAAATGATTCGTTTACCGGAGATGTTAGCGCAGCGGCGCGATCCTGAGTTTGACAAAGAAAATACGCAGACGTATGAGTATTTTTCCAGAAATATTCGTATTGTTTCGTTTTTGCAAACAACAGCGCGATATTTGTATTTACCGTACTCAGCGCTTTTAATTACACAATGGGGGCAAAGCATTGGTGGTCTTGGTATTGGTGTTACGGCTGCACTGCCATTGGCTGCGGAGTATTTGGCGCATGTGGTGGCAATGGCTTTGTGTCCTGGATGGATCAAACAGCCGGATAAGCGATGCAGACTTTTTTCAAAGATCTTTTTGGCAGTGGTATTAGCTGCCAATATTGGCTGTTTCCTGACCCATTCAGCAATTTGGATTATTGTTTTGCGCCTTATTGGTGGCTTTGCTTTTGCTGGTCTTGTTTATATTGTTACGCTTCTTGCCGGTATTGGCGAGGATAGTTTGGAACGGCATAATGAAAATCAAGCACAACTCAATGCTGGGCTTATTGGCGGCAATATGTGCGGTGCAGGTATCGCAGCCATTATTGTTGCGCTCACTGGTTATAGCTTTGCTTATCTGGTTTCAGCGATGGTGTTTGTACTATTTGGTATTTCTTTGCTGCGACTTATGCCGTGGCGTTTGTTGGAACAAAATGCGGCGCAGGGAAAAGGTATTGTGGCTAGGAAACCGCAGCGTTTGCGCTTGCGTGACTATATGCACATTGTTTTTTCACCAAGCGTGATGCGTTATTTTATTCTCATTATGATGCCATTTTTCTTTGCGGTGCTTTATACGGCGACATTGATTCCAACGTTGATTACAGGTCATGAAAGTGATATTTTACTTTCCTATTGCTATATTGCTAATGGACTTGCCGGTTTTTATCTCGGGCCAAGACTGAGCCGATTGCTTGGTGGGCATATCAGTCTTTCACAAGGGCTTGTCGGCGCATTGGTTTTGGGATTTTGCGGCGTTGTCGTTATAGGGCTTCCACCTTTTATGGTAATGGTACTCGTTTCTTCAGCTATTTTTGGCACCCTTGACGGCTATGGTACACCGCTTGCCATGGATGGTTTTTTAGCGCTTCCTGCGGTGCATCACCGGATTGATGAAATCACTGCTTCGGCACTTTATCTTGGGCTTTCAAATGTTGTTATGGCTGTGGCACCGGTATTTATTGGTTTTTTCACAGAACGAAATGCGACTATGACCATCTGGGGATTAGCGATTGCTTATCTGATTTGTGCTGTTTTGAGTGCGCTGATGAATCGTTTTTCAAAAACTAATGGATGAAATGGGGTTAAACAACGAATATGGTTCATGTTGAGATCAACGCAGAGAACATTTTACATAACATCTTTCAAATCAAACAAAAAATTGGCGCAGTGAAGCTGTGTTGTGTGCTCAAAGGCGATGCTTATGGTTGTGGTGCGCTTGACATTGCTCGGTTGGTAGAAGCACAAGCGCCGGTAGATATGCTGGCGGTAGCTACTGTAAGTGAAGGGCGTAGTTTGCGTACAGGTGGCATTAAGTTGCCGATTCTTGTGTTGAGTGACACGGCTGATGAAGATATAGCTGCGCTTGTTCAAGCGGATCTTATTGCAACTGTTTCGCGTCCGGGATTTTTGGAAAAGTTGGAAGAAGCAGCAACGGTACAGGAAAAAAGTGTGACCGTACATGTGCGCTTAGACGTTTGCGCCGGAAGTCCAGGGATAGAGCCGCAGGAATTTTTAACCCTGACTGATTCGTTGAAAAAGTGTTCGCATATCAAATGGACGGGGGTTTATACACAGCTTTATGGGGCTTATATGAATAAATCGGGTTTACTTCAAGAACAAATAGAAGTGTTTTCTATGCTTGTAAAGCAGATTCCTTCTACCTTCCGTAAACAGCTCTGTGTTCATGCAGCGTCAACCGCTGCTGCATATATGCTCCCAGAGGCGCATTTTGACATGGTACGCATTGGTGCTGGAATTTACGGTTTGCCGTATGATGAAATCTTTCAGCAAAATGAGCTGCGTTCGGTGATGACAATTAAGAGCCATATCATTGATATAAAGCGTGTAAGAGGGTCTGCTTTTGGTGGCTATTCACGTACGGCAGATTGTGATGGCTTTTGCCGGTTGGCCGTGGTGGAAGGTGGCTACGAAGACATTGCATTGTTGTTTTGGCAGGAAGATGCTGAAGTGCTTGTGCGTGGTCAGCGTGTGAAAGTGGAAAGTGTGAGCATGGATAGTTGTATTATTGATGTCAGTGCGCTTTCTGAAGCAAGTCCTGGTGATGAAGTGGTGTTTTTAGGGTGTCAAAATGGTGATTCGATTAGTGTTTCAGAGGTGATTGAGAGAACACCGTTGACACTTTCTAATTGTCAGATTGTGCAAAAAACTGGTGCACGCGTTGAACGCCATCTTACGCATTTGCCGGAAACAACGCCGGTGCAACGGCTCATGATTCAAATGAAGCATCATTGTCCAACATTAAAACAGGTGCTGGATGAAGATGGTGATCGTTCTTTAACGGCGTATGTGCAGCGTTTGGCTGATTTTGAACAGCAAGTGCCACTGTGTAATCCGGAAGATGTTGTGCAGGAAGCGGAGGCTCAGCTTTTGCCGCTTTTAGGTGTACAAGTGGCTAAAGAAGCAGCTTCTGGTTTGATAGATTGTGCGCTGACAGCCAATCATCATGGTGTTGATTATTTTGCCTCAGCGGTACAAGGGAACTTGCTTTTTCAACATCTGCTCGAAAAACGTGGTTTTGTACACAAACATATATCTGTTATTGCCTGTGGCTTGGTATCAATGTGCAACTCTTCTTTTGGGCAAGGTATGACACTTTATGAGTTGCGTGATGGTGCTTTACCACAACGTTTTCCTATTGTTAAGAAGAAATATAAGAACAGTTGCGTTGGTATGTTTCCGGCAATGACCGCAGAAATGATAGACTGTGCTAAAGAAAATTTTGAGAAAAAAGAACTGGCGGCACAGCTTTCAGAACCAATGCAGCACACGGTGCGTCATATACTGAATGATATTTATAAGCGCCCGGATGTATTAGCTTGCGAGCGCTATGTTGATCAGGCTTGTCTCATCAATCATGCGCTTTCTATGGAAGCGACGGGTTGTGGTGTGGTTTATGTGAACGCTGAGGAATTAACGACAGCATTGATTTTGAGAGATATGGACAATAAGGAGAGTTTTTCCAGGCGATTGTTTGTTGACCGCGAATTTCGTCAGGCTGTTTTTTCATACCTCGATGGTGTGTCAGGCTGTTGGTCACATAAAGGTGATAGACTTACCGGAACCATGCTGTTTTGGGGAGAAGATAAAACGCTATATCGACGTGCGCCGCTTTATGATGATGGTGATGCACTTGTCAATAGGTGTACTGGAGAACGTTTTTCTTATTCAGCAATACCGGACGCTTTGGCGCAAGGACGCCTTTATCCCGGAATATTTCTTCATTTATTAAAATTATTGTTTGAGCGTGGTTTGCGATGCTTTGGCGGCTATTTTCAACCGCACTATTTACGTGATATGCAACGTGGTCTTTGCCAGGCACTGAATGCGTGCGGCGATGAGACGTTGGCGAAATTTATGGAGACGCGCGTCACAGATGGTTATTTGAGTGGGCCTGTTTTTTTGAGTAATGGTCATGGAACGCCGTATGGCAGTGTAGAGCTTTTGGCTCATAAAGATGAGCTGGACATACAGCAAGCAATGGCTTGTTCAATGCGTGAAGCACACGAAAATGGCTTGTTGACACTCTATCGAGATATTGTGCCGGTTGCGGAACGTCTTCCGGATCATTGGGTGCAGCGATGGCTGTCGTGCATGGAAAGGTGATGCGATGATAAAGAAAGTTTTTTTATTAGGGCTTTTGCTAATGATGCTTGTAGCCATTGCTGGCTGCGGAGAAAATGAAACGGATGTGTCAGCTATGGCTGAGCAAACCGTGCAGCGTGTAGAAAAAACGGTGCAACCAATGCAGCAAGAGGACAGTAGCAAACTGCGGATTGGTCTTTTAGACATCAATGAATATGAACCGGCTAGCACCTATCTTTATTATGTGTTGGAAGGCTTGAAGGAAGACGGGTGGCTTACTTATGATACTTTGCCATTTACAGAGACCAGCATGGATGTAGTGGCGATGGTTGAAGCGCTTTCTGAAATGAATCTCGGCCCTTATATTGAATTTGTTGGCGATGCAGCCTACTATATGGACTATGAAAGTGAGGATGCAATCGTTCAGAGTATGCAGGAACATATTGATTCGCCACAGGGGTTAGATATTATTCTTGCTATGGGGACAGATCCGGGAATTTTCATGAAAGAGCGTGATCTTGATGTCAACACTTTGGTTTGCATGGCGACCGATCCTGTTTCGGCGGGAATTATTTCATCGGCGGATAATAGCGGCGATCCACAGCTTTGGGCACAGGTTGAAAGTCTGCCTTATGAACGACAATTGGAATACTATTATAGTATCATTCCATATGAACATTTGGGACTGCTTTGCTCAGACCCTGACGTGGTTGGTTTATCTTATATTGCAGATGCGGCTGAAAAGATGGGTATTGGATTGACGGTGTATCCGTTGAATGATAGTGAGGCAAACAACGAAGCAGTACTCATCGAGCGAAATCGCGCTCTTGTAGAGGATGGTGTGGACGCTTACTTTCTGACGGCTGATCTTATCGGTAGCGATATGGATGTGGCGGCAATATTGGAACCGCTTATCGAAGCAGATATTCCGGTTTTTGTGCAGGATGGTGAAAATTATGTGGAGCAGGGTGCATTGATGCTTGTAGCTTCAACGGATTATGTCGGTGTAGGTCGTTTTGTGGCGTCAACCATTGAACAGGTTGCTTGTGGTACGGCACCGGGCGATATTTCGGGCGAGTATGTATCGTCACCGTATATCAGTATTAACCTCGACACTGCGCGAGCAATTGGCTTTCAGCCAAATTTCGAACTTCTTCTTGCTTGTGAAACCATATATTCCAGTGAAACGGACCAATAATGAGGATGCGTGGTAATGACAAAAGTAAAGAAGTCTGTTAAAGATATTATTGTTACTTTTTGTGTCTTTTTATTGATAACGCTTTCGTTGATGTCGATGATTTGCTATTTTAGCTTTGATCAGAATTATCGAGAAGTGAAGCAGAGTTATTATGCAACGCTCTGTGACCAGGTCATTACGGATATGGAAACGAGCATTGAGTACGGTAAAAGCCTTGATAATTATTACGGCATCGAAGATGTGTTTGCACGCACTCAGATGATTTTCGATGGTGATGATGTTGAAGTTGGTGTAGCCGATACGAATGGGCGTATTCTGTATAGTACATATAGTATGCAATCGGCGCTTGGTGAAATTGTTGCAAGTCAGGAAGTACAACAGGCTTTAACTGCAGAACCAACAGAACAAAATTATCAGATTTATGCCGATGGCGATTATGAGATCTTGATGATGCCTGTAATGGATCAGGATAAGCAGGTTGGCAGTTTTCTTCTCGGTGTGCCCACAAGTGTTTATGCAGAGCAACGCACGACCATGTTTGGTGAAATGGCAATGGCTTTTGCGATTGCCCTTGTTGTTGGGCTGCTTGCTTTGGGTTGCTTTTTTCTGGTGATGCATCGACGGTGTGTACAATGTAATGAGGATTATTGGCACTTTTTGATGTTTCGGGTGCCGTCTGTCATTCTTATTATCGTGATTATTGTCACAGGTATGTCCAATTATTTTCTGTTTAAAAACAGTTATGAATCAGCCATTGAAGCGGATGCCGCATCTATTGTTGAATATGTAGGCATGACCATTCAGGAATTGAGTGATAAAGGTGTCACTTATGACGATATGATTGGTCTTGATGATTATTTGGCAGATAAGGTGCACACGATGCCGGTGCTCGAGGAACTTTCAGTGACAGTTGAAAGCAATGGCAAAAGCGGCGCAGCCGAGCACCTGGATACTGGCGTGGTATCAATGAATGTTGCCGCCAGAGATCAGATGCTGAACATTGAAGCTGTGATTTCTGATGACTATGTGAAAGCGAGTATGCAAGAGCTTTTTTTGATGTTTCTGGCAACGTTCATCTTTTGTATCGTGATTATTTTTGAGTTGACGCGCTTGCCGGCGATGTGGAGCCAGAGAAAGGAAAGATATTTTGGTGACGATAATAATGACACCTATGAATATCTCTCATCAGGAATTCGTATTGCTTCTTTTTTGAGAACACTGGCAAATTATATGTATTTGCCCTATTCGGCGCTTCTTATCAAACAATGGAACCAGTCTGTTGGTGATTTGGGAGTCGGTGTTACCGCTGCCTTGCCGTTAACGTTAGATAGTGCTGCACAAATGATAGGGATGATGCTTTACCCAATTTGGATTAAACAACCAAATCGCCGTGGGCGTCTGTTCTTTTTGTTTTCAATTAGTTTAATGTTTGTCGTCAATGTGATGTGCTTTCTGACCAATTCGGCATTGGTGATTATCATTATGCGCTTTTTAGGAGGATTTGCCTACTCAGGTATCATTCACACGCTAAATATGCTGGTTGCCAATGGTAGTCATAATGAGGAACGACGACAAATCAATCTGGCTGCGTCAAACGGCGGACTCATTGGCGGTTGTATGTGTGGCGCGGGGATTGGTGCTATCGTTGCTTCTTTGGCTGGCTATCATTTTTCGTATATGGTTTCGGCTATTCTTTTTGGGCTGTTGGGTATTTTTGTATTGAAGATGATGCCCTGGACGTTGCTTGAACGTAATGCTGATAAAAAGAAAGCCATTATTCAGAAAGTGGAAGAGAAAGCGTCTATATTGGAAAATATTCGCGCCTTTATGACACCGCAGATACTGCAATATTGTATCCTTATCATCATTCCGATTGGTTTTGGTGTGATTTTTCCGGTAACGCTGATACCATCGCTTGTAGCAGAACAGGGAAATAATCTTTTGCTGTCGTATTGCTACATTGCAAACGGGATTGCAGGTTTTTATATAGGACCAAAACTGGTACGCTTTTTGAGTGGGCGTATCAATGTTTATGTTGGCCTTATTAGCTGCCTTTTATTAGGTGCAGTTGGTGTTATTGCTATGGGTGTTCCACCGTTTACCATTATGGTGCTTGTGTCGTCGGCAATTTTGGGTATCTTTGATGGTTATGGTTCGCCGCTATCAATAGAAGGTTTTCTGTCCTTGCCGGTGGTTTGTCATCGTGTGAGTGAAGTGACAGCTTTGGCCATCTATGAAACTGTGAGCACTGTTGTGGGTGTGATTGCACCGGTGGTCATTGAGTTGCTTGTTCAAATGAGTCTTATGCTCGCCATTTGGAGTTTTGGTGGTGCCTATGTTGTTTTCGCCATACTTTTTGCCTGCATCAACGGTTTTATGGTAATCGGCCGAAGGCGTCGCTGATAAACGATATTTAAGAAGGAACGTGTTTTTCGCACGTTCCTTTTTTAGTGAAAAGATTTATGGAGAAAAGCGCAGAGAAAGACCTGGCGTTGTTTTAGATGTGTAAATTTGTAATCAGAGTTTGTTTAATGGTTGTCAGTGAATGCAGAGAAGCCTTGTTGGGCGTTTGGACGATGATTTAGAATTCAAAGAGCATATGTTAAGAATGTGCGCTGAATAAATTGTGTGAAATGGAAGCGACAATATCTAGGACAATATCTGATTATACACACATATTTAGTGGAAGTTTTCAGAAAAATATAACTGAAAAATCGTCATATTTTACAATGATTTTACATTTGAACGCTTTTAGAATTAACATGCACTCTTTAATATAAAGTCTGTAAGCGAAACACGAAAGTAAATATTAAGAAAGAAGGTCAACAATGAAAAATTGGAAAAGAGTTGGGATTGCAGCAGTCCTTTGTATGGGGTTATTGGCAGGTTGTGGCGGCGGTGGAGACACGGCTGCAACAAGTGAGAGTGGTAGCGCATCTGCTGAAACACAAGAACTGAGCGGTGAACTTACTGCTGCTGGTTCTTCTGCACTGAAGCCACTTGTTGATGAAGCTGTGAACGAATTCGTTGAAGTATATCCAGATGTTGCTATTACTGTTGATGCTGGCGGTTCTGGCGAAGGCTTAAAACAGGTGTCTGAAGGTACTATCGACATTGGTAACTCCGATGTTCCGGCTGAAGATAAACTTGATGCAGCACAGGCAGAAGAATTAGTTGACCATCAGGTTTGTGTTGTAACCATGGCAGCTATTGTTAATCCAGATGTTGCCGAAGCTGGTGTAACAAACCTCACCAAGGATCAGCTGATTGGTATCTTTACCGGTCAGATTACGAACTGGAGTGAAGTGGGCGGCCCAGATGAAGACATTGTTCTTGTAACACGTCCTACTTCTTCCGGTACGCGTGCAACCTTCCAACAGTATGCGTTGGATGGTAACGAAGAAGCCTCTAACGCTTCCATGGAAACGGATGATTCCGGCGTATTGCTTCAGAATGTAAAAGACACCAAAGGTGCGATTGGTTATGTAGCCCTGTCTTATCTCACTGGTGATGACACTGGCGTTGAAACTGTGGCTATTGATGGTGTAGAACCTACCCTGGAAAACACCTACTCTGGCGATTATCCAGTATGGACTTACGAACATATGTACACCAAGGGCGAACCTAATGAGATTGCACAGGCATTCCTCGACTACATTATGGGTGATGACTTCGGCGAAACCATGGAAAGCCTTGGTTACGGTGTTGCTTCTAAGATGACTGTCACCGAACACTAATCAACATATCTTGTTACTTGTAGGAACGAAGGAGTGGACTTAACGATCATTACCGGATCGGCTGGTCCACTCTCTTTTATGAAAGAGGAAAGAAAACATGATTGTAAAAGAAAAGAAAGGTATGTTCTTCAAAGAATACGGTTGGCGGGGCTTGAGCGTTTTCTTTGGCTTCTTTGTCATCGCTTTGACGATAATCATTGGAGCATTTCTTGTCTACAAAGGCTCGGATACCTTCCTTGTTTTCGGCCATACCCTATGGGAATTTTTAGGTTCTGCCACTTGGGAGCCAGTTGACAATGCAGAGGGTGGCGGCGCAGTAGGTGCACTTATTTTCATTGTTGGTTCTCTCTGCGTGTGTGGTTTGGCGCTTCTTATTGCCACACCGTTTGCACTGGGTTCAGCCATTTTCATGACACAGATTTCGCCAAAGATTGGAGATAAATTTTATCGTCCGGTTGTTGAAATTTTTGCAGGTATTCCATCGGTTGTTTATGGATGGATTGGTTTAACCGTGTTGGTTCCAGCTATCCGTGTTGTTTTTGATCGACAAGTGGGCCACTCTGTGCTGGCTGCGGGTATTGTGTTGGCTGTGATGATTTTTCCGACGATTGCCAGTGTTTCGGCTGATGCGCTCGGTGCAGTACCAGCCACTTGCAGAGATGCAGCATACGGTCTTGGCTCTACGCGTTGGCAGGCTATTTGGCGAGTGATGGTACCTGCTGCGAAGTCTGGGATTGTAACCGGCGTTGTTCTTGGCTTGGCACGTGCTTTTGGTGAAGCGCTTGCAGTTGCTATGGTGATTGGTCAGACAACAGCTTTGCCAACAAGTATCTTCTCTACGACGAAAACATTGACCACCGAAATTGCTGCTCAGATGGGTAACGCGATGGAAGGCGGGGAATTAAAAGCCGCGTTATGGACAATGGCTGCACTTTTATTTTTAATTTCACTGTTTTTCATTGTTTTGATTCATCTCGTTTCTGACAGAAAAGAGAAGGAGGATTGATCCATGAGTGAACACTCTTTGAATGAACGTTTGAAAAGAGCGAAAAGCATTGATAAATTGATGACGTGTGTATTTTACGCCGTTGCTATCTTTTTTATGGTATTATTGGTTGCTTTCGCTGGTAAGGTCATCATTGGGGGCTTAATGGGTGCTTCTCCGGAGATGTTTGCGTTTAGACGAGAAGGCAGTGTGGGCAACCAGCTGTTTAATACGATTTATCTTGTTTTTATTGCATTGCTATTTTCTGTTCCGATTGGTATTTTTGCCGGCATCTATTTGGCTATTTATGCTAAACAGGGACCGATTACACGTTTCTTGAGAATTTGTATTGAAGCGCTGTCGTCTCTGCCATCTATTGTTGTTGGTTTATTTGGTTACTTGGTTTTCCTGGTGCTGTTCGGTTTCGACAAAAGTTTGTTTGTTGGTGCGTTATCTGTTTCCATTTTGACGCTGCCATTATTGACAACAACGACGGAAGATGCCATCAAAGGATTGCCGGAGGGGTATTTGCACGGCAGTGTTGGCCTTGGCGCAACAAAATGGCAGTCGGTGTTTCATGTCATTTTACCGGCGTGCTTGCCTCGTATTATGACGGGGGTTATTTTGGCCGCTGGTCGTGGATTTGGTGAAGCGGCAGCTTTGCTCTATACAGCCGGATCTGGCACCCAGCTCAACTGGGGAAATTGGGATATCACAGCAACAACGTGTCCGTTGAATGTGTTTCGTCCTGCGGAAACTTTATCCATTCAGATTTGGAACTTACAGGTTAATGGTCAGGATCGCGCTTTAGCAAACCTTTCTTCGGCTGTGCTAATGATTCTCGTGTTACTTTTTAATATTGGTGCCAATGCATGGAGCCGTCACATCGAAGCGAAAAGTTCCGGTAAAAAAGGCTGATACCGGTGACAGGAAAGGAATCAAAAGAAATGAGTGAAAACATTAAGTTTGATGTTCAGCATATGAACCTTCATTATGGAGATTTTCATGCGCTGAAAGACATCAATATGAAAATTCGCGCCAATGAGATTACTGCGCTTATTGGCCCGTCTGGTTGTGGGAAATCCACCTTTCTAAAGACACTGAATCGTATGCAGGACTTTGTTGAAGGTGTGAAGATTGATGGTTCCATTTGCATGGATGGTAAGGACATTTTCAAAGATATGGATGGGATAGAACTGCGCTATAAAGTTGGCATGGTGTTCCAGCAGCCAAATCCATTTCCTAAAAGTGTCTATGACAATGTTGCCTATGGTCCACGCATTTTTGGTGTAAAAAAGAAAGCAGAACTTGATGAAATCGTTGAACGCAGTTTGCGTCAAGCTGCTATCTGGGATGAATTGAAAGACCGTTTGAAAAAATCGGCATTGGGATTGTCTGGTGGTCAGCAACAACGTTTATGTATTGCGAGAACACTTGCTGTGGAGCCTGAAGTGATTTTGATGGACGAGCCAACGTCTGCATTGGACCCAATATCAACGTCAAAAATTGAAGATCTTGCGTTGGAATTGAAGAAAGATTATACTATAATCATTGTTACGCATAATATGCAGCAGGCTGCTCGTATTTCTGACAAAACAGCATTTTTCTATCTGGGAGACTTGATTGAATTCTCCGATACAAGTTTGTTGTTTTCTAATCCTAAAGATCCACGCACTGAAGAATATATTACAGGGAGATTTGGTTGATGAGAGATTTATTTGTAGGGCAGCTTGAACGGCTGACGTATGAAATTAGTGAAATGGGCGGAATTTGTGAAGAAGCCATTCAAAAAGGCTCCGAAGCTTTGCTGAAAGGTGATGCAGAGCTGGCCCAAAACACATTGAAGTATACAGCGCTGCTTGATGACAAAGAGTATTTGATTGATGCGCTTTGCAGCAGTTTGATTATGCAACAGCAACCGGTTGCCGGCGATTTTCGTATTATTTCTACTGCCTCAAAAATTGTTGGCGATCTTGCGCGTATTGGCATGCAGGCTGTGGACATCAGCGAGATTGTATTGCGTAATAATAATTGCAACAAGGACATGGATATTGAATATTTTGCTGATCTCGCAAAGGCCACACGTCGTATGTTGCGTGATGTGCTCAATGCGTATGAAGCGAAAGACCTTGAATTGGCAAGAGATGTTGTCAGTTATGATGATGTGGTAGATGAATACTTCCATAAAACAAAAAACAATCTTGCTGAGATGTTAAAAAATGCAAAATCTACCCAAGATACGGATTATGTCCTTGATTTGTTGATGGTAGATAAGTATTATGAACGTATTGGTGATCATATTGTTAAGATTGCCGAGGCAGTAGAGTATGGTATTACTAGTCAAAATGTGAAAGCAAGCAAATAATCACCTCCAAGGAGGGACAAACAGTGATTTACTGTGTTGAAGATGAATCTGGTATTCGTAATATGATGGTGTATACGCTGGAGGCTGCTGGCCTTAAAGCCAAAGGGCTTGAGGATGGTGCAGCTCTGTATGCGGCGTTGAAAGAGGAAATTCCCAGCCTCATCATTTTGGATATTATGTTGCCTGACGAAGATGGCATTTCGATATTGAAAAAATTGCGGATGCAGTCTAGCACGCAGCGTGTACCTGTGATTATGGCAACAGCAAAAGGTAGTGAGTATGATAAGGTTGTTGGGCTGGATTCTGGTGCAGACGATTATCTTGTCAAACCTTTTGGTATGATGGAAATGGTGTCTCGTGTGCGTGCAGTGATGCGTCGTTCGGCTCAAGAAGAAGTGCCCGCGATTCAGTTTGGAAAGCTGTATTTGAATCCAAGTGCACATGTCGTGATGGTAAACGGTGAACAAATTGATCTGACGTACAAAGAATTTGAAATGCTGTATATGCTTATGTCGAATCCGGGTAGAGTGTTCACGCGTCAACAGTTTTTAACCTGCATTTGGGATCAGGATTATGATGGCGAAACACGAACGGTAGATGTGCACATACGTAATTTGCGTCAAAAATTGGGTGTGTGTGGCAATTATATCAACACCGTACGTGGAGTTGGCTATCGTATGGAGGTTTCTGAGTGAAGAGGCGTATTTTTCTGACTGTCTTTGGCACAGCGCTTGTCACGGTTTTAGTCAGCTTGCTTCTCCTGGTGGGCGTTACCTATCGTTATATTAACGAAGATACAAAAAATCAGTTGATGGCCCAATTAGATTATCTTTCTCAAGCTGTTGAAGATGAAGGAGAAGATTATCTGAATCAACTGGATAACACCAGCTATCGTATTACTTGGATCGCAGCCGATGGTGCGGTCCTTTTTGATAATCGTAAAGATCCGGCTGACATGGATAATCATTCAGATCGTCAGGAATTTATTGATGCCAAAGCCTATGGCACCTCGCATATCGAACGTGAATCAACGACAATGACAACGCGTTTGATGTATGTGGCAGTAGAACTGAAAGATGGTAGCGTGTTGCGTATTGCAACTGATGATATTTCTGTTGGCGGTGTGTTGTGGATGCTGGCGATGCCGGCGCTTATTTTGATTGTTCTTATGATGGTGGTAGCTGGTATTTTAGCGCGGCGTTTGTCTAAACGGATTGTCGAGCCGCTGAATGAAATCGACCTGGACCATCCTTTAGCCAATGACACCTACGATGAATTGATGCCGCTATTATCTCGTATCGAGGTACAGCATCGGGAAATTAAAGATCAACGTGTTCAGTTAAATCAGCAGCGCAATGAATTTCAAACAGTGCTTGATAATATGAACGAAGGTCTTGTATTGCTTACACGCGAAGGGCGCATCTTATTGATTAACCGCAGTGGGCGTAATTTGCTGAAAGCGATGGCACAAGAAGAGGATTTTGAAGACGATCAAATGATTTTCAGTCGGGACTCTTTGATTGATGGCCTTTTGGAAAAAGCCTATAATGGCAAAACATCAAGCGCAACGATTATCATCAATTCGCGTAGCTATGAGATACATGCCAGTCCTGTCATTTCAGAAGAAGTGGTTCATGGTGCTGTTTTGTTTTATGTAGATGTTACTGAGAAAGTAGAAGCTGAACAATTAAGAAGAGAGTTTAGTGCGAATGTATCTCACGAGCTTAAAACACCATTGCATAGTATTTCTGGTTGTGCAGAATTGCTTTTGAGCGGTATGGTGAAAGATGAAGATCAGCCACGCTTCCTGAAACAAATCTATGATGAAGCACAGCATATGGTATCCCTGATTGAAAATATTATTAAAATTTCACGACTGGACGAAGACTCTGATGCTTTGCCTGTGGAGAAAGTGGATTTGTATGATGTGGCGCAGGCTGTGGTTTCTCAGTTGTCGGCGCGTGCAGCAGAGCGTGGCATTGTTATGGACTTTAATGGCAGTCATGTTACGATTAAAGGCGTTAAAACATTGCTCTATGAAATGCTGTACAATCTTTGTGACAACGCTATCAAGTACAACGTTGAAAATGGTGCCATTTCAGTCAGCGTGAAGAAAACGAAAGATGCAGCGGTGATAAAGGTTAAAGACACTGGATGTGGCATCTCTGAGGATCAGCAGGAACGTATTTTCGAAAGATTTTATCGTGTTGATAAAAGTCACTCGCGGATAAGCGGCGGTAGTGGCTTGGGTCTGTCTATTGTGAAACACGCTGCAATTTGGCATAATGCAACCATTAAAGTAAAAAGTAAACTGGGGAAGGGTACGACATTTATTGTGCGTTTTCCACTCAAGAAAAAATAAGTGAGAAAGAGATTCAGCGATTGGTTGAATCTCTTTTCTTTATAATGGACGAAAAGAGAACGGTTGGAAGTTGTTTGCCAATTTTTAATGAATCGTTTATACTGATATTAGGGATTTTATAAGGGAGGATTTGGTTATGGTCGATTATTCACAGGAATTAAATGCATGGGCGAAAGAACTAAGTGCTGTGCATTTACCTAGATGGGAAGAATTACCAGCACTTAGTTTGTATATGGATCAGGTGCTATTATATATTAACGATACGTTGGCGTTTTTGAATGTGGCGCCAGGCACTTCGTCGGGACGCTCAAAAAATGACGATAAACTTTTAACATCGGCGATGATAAACAATTATGTAAAACAGCATTTTGTACCAAAGCCAGAAAAAAAACGGTATCAACGTGAACATATTGCTTGTTTGATAGCTTATGTACTGTTGAAACCGGTTTTACCGCTTAATGATATTCAAAAAGGTATTTATCTGCTTTTGGAATTAAATGAATATAATTTTCAAAGAGCGTATGATACGTTTTGTATGCAGCTTGAGGCCGGCTTGCAATATGTCGCAGATCTGACGATAGGAACACCTGTGGAGAAATTGTCCTATGCAGAAATGTCGTTGTTTAATTTGGGAACAAGTATGTCGGCATTATCATTGGCTACGAAATTGGTTGCTCAAAAAGTATTGGCTTTGAATGGGCTGGAACATGAAGATACGTATGCGGTAGATCGTATCTTTGCTGTTCCGGCAAAGAAATAGTTGGGTTATAATAAAAGGCTTATTAAGAGAGGAGAATGACGATGCTGATTGAAAATGGTTCCAAGGTTTTAAGTGCTTATGCAGAGGCTCGTTTTCATGCACAGGTGAATGAGATTGTGCCGGGTATTTGGCATGCGGTATCTATTGGCCATAGCAACGTTGCCATTATTGAAGGTGAGCAAGGCGTTATTTTAATTGATGCAGTAGATACACTGGAAGCAGGGGAAAAAATACGCAATATTGTGTAAGAAAAAACAGGCAAAGATGTACATACCATCATCTATACACATGGTCATCCGGATCATCGGGGTGGCGCTGGTGCTTTTAAGGATACTGCATCAGAAGTTATTGCCTTTGCGCCAAAGGTGCCGACGTTGGAGCGTACAGAAAAATTATTTGATATACAAATGCTGCGTGGTGCACGTCAGTTTGGCTATGAACTTACTGATGAAGAAGCCATTACACAGGGTCTAGGTAATCGCGAAGGCATTGTATATGGTGAAAAACGTGCCATGCTATCGCCAACCGTGCTTTATGATGAAGACCGTGTTGTACGCACAATTGACGGCGTTACCTTGGAGATGGTGCGACTGACTGGCGAAACCGATGATACCATCATGGTGTGGTTACCGGAACAGAAGGTGTTGTGCTGTGGTGACAATTATTATGGCTGTTTTCCGAATCTTTATGCTATTCGCGGTAGTCAATATCGTGATATTGCAAGTTGGATCAAAAGTTTGGATGTAATTTTGTCTTATCCAGCTGAGTATGTGCTTCCAGGGCATACAGCTGCCTTAGTGGGACGTGCAGAGATTGAAGAAAAAATTGGCCATTTCCGTAATGCTATTGATTGGATTCTCACTACAACCCTTGAAGGTATGAATAAGGGAAAGACCATTGATGAATTGGCAGCGGAAATTCGGTTGCCAGAACAATATGCAAACTTGCCTTATTTTGGTGAGCATTATGGCTGCACAGAGTGGACGGTACGTGCTATATATACGGCATATCTGGGTTGGTTTGATGGTAATCCAACGCATCTCTATCCGTTGACGGCTTCTGAACGTTCGGCAAAGATGATAGCGCTTATTGGTGGAAAGGAAAAAGTGCTGGCGGCAGCGCAGACGGCCTTTTCCGAAAAAGAGTATCAATGGTGTTTGGAGCTTTGCGATATGTTGTTAGAGAGCGGCGATGATAAAGTTGTTATACAGCTCAAGGCGAATGCTTTAGAATGTCTGGCTGATTATGAAACCAGTGCGAATGGTCGGCATTATTATATAGCCTGTGCAAAAGAATTGCGGAAGTAAGGAGGATTAGAAAAGAAAAGCTCCCGACGCATCTGTTCAGATCAACAGATGCGTCGGGAGCTTTTGTGTTTATTACATATGGTTGCTGTTTAGATCGGAATTGCGAAGGGTAACGTCGTGAGCGCCACCTTCTACAATCGAGGTTGCAGAAACAAGGGTAATACGAGCATTTTCTTGCAGTTCTTTAATGTTCATCACACCGCAGTTGCACATGGTAGAACGGATTTTACTCAAAGACAGTTGGACGTTGTCTTTAAGAGAACCAGCGTATGGAACATAGGAGTCAACGCCTTCTTCAAAAGAAAGCTTGCTATCGCCACCCATGTCATAACGCTGCCAGTTGCGGGCACGAGCAGAACCTTCACCCCAGTATTCCTTCATGTAATTGCCGCCGATGCGTACACGGTTGGAAGGAGATTCGTCAAAACGCGCAAAGTAACGACCAAGCATAATGAAATCGGCACCCATAGCCAATGCTAATGTCATGTGATAGTCATAAACGATACCACCATCGGAGCAAAGTGGAATATAAATACCGGTTTCCTTAAAATATTCATCGCGTGCTTTAGCGACTTCGATAACAGCGGTAGCTTGTCCACGACCAATCCCTTTTTGTTCGCGGGTGATACAGATGGAACCACCTCCGATACCAATTTTGATGAAATCGGCACCAGCTTCAGCCAGATAACGGAAGCCATCAGCGTCAACAACGTTGCCGGCCCCTACTTTAACACTATCGCCATAGTGTTCGCGAATCCAGTCGAGGGTTATTTTTTGCCATTCGGTGTAACCTTCGGAGGAGTCAATGACGAGCACATCAACACCCGCTTCAACAAGGGCAGGAACACGTTCTGCATAGTCACGCGTGTTGATACCGGCACCTACCATATAACGTTTTGACTTGTCATCAAGCAGTTCAAGAGGGTTTTCCTTGTTGGAATCATAATCCTTGCGGAAAATAATGTACATAAGATGCTGATCTTTATCAACGATTGGAAGCTGATTAAGTTTATTGTCCCAAATTAAATCATTGGCTTCAGGCAGTGTGGTGTTTTCATTGCCCACAATGAGCTTTTCAAACGGCGTCATGAAGTCTTCAACTTTAGCGTCACGCGGTGTACGGGAAAGACGGTAGTCGCGGCTAGTGACAATACCGAGGAGCTTGCCATTTGGAGACCCATCTTCAGTGACAGCCATCGTGCTGTGACCGGTTTTTTCACGCAAAGCCAGAACATCTGCCAACGTATCGGTTGGACGCAAGTTGGAATCGGAAACAACAAATCCAGCCTTGTAATTTTTTACCTTGCGTACCATAGCAGCCTGGCTTTCAATGGATTGAGAACCATAAATGAAAGACAAACCGCCCTCTTTAGCCAAAGCAATAGCCAACGTGTCATTAGAAACAGCCTGCATAACAGCCGATACGAGAGGAATATTCAAAGAAATAGCTGGTTCTTCGCCTTTCTTGAATTTAACCAGTGGGGTTTTTAAGCTGACATTTGCAGGGATGCAATCCTTAGATGTAAAGCCTGGTAGCAAAAGATATTCGCTGAAAGTGTGGGAAGGTTCATTATAAATGAATGCCATATTTTATCTCCTTTCAAATATGTTCGATGATGAAACTTATTCAATGAAAATTATTCTTGACCGTGGTCTGGTGGTAAAATTTCAATCCAGTAATTGTCAGGATCGGCAATGAAGTAAATACCCATTGATGGGTTTTCAAAAACAATGCAGCCAAGGGTTCTGTGCAACGAATAAGCCAAGGCAAAGTCATCTGCTTCCAGAGCCAGATGGAATTCATTTTCGCCAAGATTGTAAGGCTCCGGATGATCGCGTAACCAAGTCAATTCGAGTTGATGTTTGCTTTGTCCATCGCTCAGATAAACAATGATAAAACTGCCGTCTTTACTTTCGATGCGACGTACCTCTTTCAAGCCGAGTGCTTGTTCATAGAAAGCAAGACTGTTCTCTAAATTGGTGACGTTAATATTGTTGTGCAAGAACGAAAATTGCATTTCAGTAGACTCCTCCTCATTGATAGTATAGATGGTTCTATCATACCATAAATTCCATGAGATATGCACACTAAAATAGCACAAACAACCATTTTGGTCAATAATTTCATGCTGATAAATCGTGCGTATTTTATCTTATGTTGAAATTTTTTGAATGTCCATTTTTCGCACTGTTTTTATAAAATATGGTATACTGTCCATACCTACTTTTTTAGGAGGAACGACAATGAGCGAAACCTTTATGGAACAGTCTGTGCCATTTGCAGAAGAAGCGGAAGCAGGTATCATTTCTGCAATGTTCAAAGATCGTGAAGTGATTCAGGATGTTGTACAACTGGTGCGAGACAGTGATTTTTATAAACCTGAAAATGCGATTCTTTTCAAAGCCATTCTTGAGATTGATGAAAGTGGTCAGTCGGTTGATCTTGTCACCATGACTAACAAACTGCGGAAAGAAAACTTGCTTGAAAAAGCTGGTGGTGTATTTTATCTTGGGCAAATAGCAGCAGCTCCATCGACTGTCTACAATGTTAAACAGTATGCAAAAATTGTTCAGGAAAAATCGACCATGCGACAGCTTATTCGTATTTCTGATCGCATTCGTAATCGCTGTTTTGAAGATGCAGAACCTGTTGAAAGTATTCTTGATGATGCAGAACGTCTTGTATTAGACATTTCTAAACAACGTCAGCGTAACGATGTGACTCGTGTGGATGAGATTGTTTCAACCAATTTGGAACAAATTGAAGCTGCTGCTAAGCAAGTCGATGAAATCACTGGTATTCCTTCTGGATTTATTGATTTGGACCATATGACCAACGGGTGGCAGCGTTCGGATCTTGTTATCTTAGCGGCGCGCCCAGCCATGGGGAAAACGGCGCTTTGCTTGAATATGGCTGCCAACACAGCGGTTGACTATCACTATCCGGTTGCCATCTTCAGCCTTGAAATGAGTAAAGAACAGCTTGTTATGCGTATGCTCGCTGCTGCGGCGCGTATTGACCAAAAACGATTACGTACGGGCCAGCTCAATGCAGAGGAATGGGGAGCTTTTTTACAAAAAATCGGTCCGCTTTCCAGCGCGCCCATCTATATTGATGACACGCCAGCCATCACCATTCGTGAGTTACGCGCAAAAGCTAGACGCTTACAAGCGCGTGAAGGTGATCTGGGGCTTATTCTTGTGGACTATCTTCAGCTCATGGGTGGCAGCGGCCACAGCGAGAACCGTCAGCAGGAAGTCTCCGAAATTTCACGTTCTCTTAAAGCGCTGGCGCGTGAGTTGAATGTACCAATCATTGCACTGTCTCAGCTTAGCCGTACCGTTGAACAAACAAAAGACAAGAGGCCACAGCTTAGTCACTTGCGTGAATCTGGATCGTTGGAACAGGATGCTGACATTGTACTTTTTATCCATCGCGAAGAATATTATAATGAAGATACCGACCGTCGTGGCATTGCTGATTTAATTATCGCTAAGCATCGTAATGGCCCAACAGGCACTGTTGAATTGGCGTTTCAAAATGAACTTACACGTTTTGATAACCTCATTCGTGACGGTGGTTATGGCTATTAATTTTAAGACCAGGCAGATGATACTGCTTGGTCTTTTTTATATTATTATTAAAGTAGGGAACAAAATCATTGGTTTTATGTTTATGATTGAACGAATTATAAGAGAAGTGTGAACGGTATTTTTGATAGAAAAACGTGCATACAAACAGAAAATCTCATGGTGATGGTAGAGACTTTTGAGTGGGTGATGACTTTTTTATTAGCATAGATATTATTTATTGATTTTTGACATTGGGAAAGCTATGTGTTTGTTAAAAATGTATGTTAGATAGGAACTGCGAAAAAAAAGATTGCTATAAACTTTGAATTCCAAGTTCTCGAAATGATCGTTATTGTGAAAAAATTCGCTAAAGTGATGGAGCTTTTATAGGCATGTGCATCTATCTGAATATGAAATAGTGACTAAATATAATAAAAAATACGGACATTTTCGGGAAAAATAAAGGTCGAAATTTTAGAAAAGATGTGATAAATTAAAAGAGTAGAATATTGGTCCGGGAAATTGAGACAGAATCGGATCTAAGATTGAAGAATGGAGGCAATTCTAATGAAATGCTCAAATCGTATTAGCAATATGCAAGAATCTCCTATCCGCAAATTGGTGCCTTATGCCAATGCTGCACGTGCTAATGGTAAAAAGGTATATCCTTTGAACATTGGTCAGCCAGACATCAAAACGCCAGAAGGCTATTTTGAAGCTATTAAGAACTTCAAACAAGATGTTCTCGAATATGCAGATTCCCATGGTGATTTCACTCTGATCGAAAAAATCAGCGATTACTACAAGCGTAACAATATGGACTTTGCACCAGAAGATATTCTCATTACCAATGGTGGTTCTGAAGCGCTGATGTTCGCAATGATGGCTATTTGCGATCCTGGCGAATCCGTTGTTGTAGTTGAACCTTTCTATACCAATTATAATGGGTTTGCTTCTGCTGTTAGCGTTGGTGTAGAAGGCATTGTTACTGCTGCTGAAAACGGTTATCGTTTACCATCTAAAGAAGAAGTTCTTGCTCAGATTAGCGATAAAGCACGTGCAATCATCATTACGAACCCAAGTAACCCTACGGGTGTTGTTTACACCAAAGAAGAGTTGCAGATGGTGGCTGAAATCGCAGTAGAACGCGATCTCTTCGTTATTGCTGATGAAGTTTATCGTGAATTTGTTTACGATGGTGAATTCTATAGTTTGGCTTATTTCCCAGAATTGAAAGATCGTCTCATTATGATTGATTCTGTATCTAAGCGTTACAGTGCTTGCGGTGCTCGTATTGGTAGCTTGGCTAGTAAGAATCAAGAAGTTATTGCTAATGTGCTCAAACTTTGCCAGGGTCGTCTTTCCGTATCAACCCTTGATATGATTGGTGCTACTGCTCTTTATGCAGACACGCCAAAGAGTTATCTTGATGAAGTTAATGAAGAATATAAACATCGTCGTGATGTGACTTATGATGCTTTGCAGAAGATGCCAGGTGTTGTTTGCGCTAAACCAGAAGGTGCATTCTACATTTCTGTTAAACTTCCTGTTGATGATGCTGAGAAATTTATTGTTTGGATGCTCGAAAACTTCGACTATAATGGCGAAACGCTTATGATGGCTCCTCTTGCAAGTTTCTACTCTCAGCCAGGTCATGGTGTTGATGAAGTACGTATCGCTTATGTTCTTAAGGCAGAAGATATGGAAAAATCTATGACCGTTCTTTCTAAAGCATTAGAAGCATATCCTGGTCGTAAATAATCTTTGCTAAAACTGAAAATCGCTTGTTCAAAAAGAACAAGCGATTTTTTGTATATTTGGAAATATAAAAAACCTACACGCAACAGTACAAAGATTGCGAGTAGGTAATGGTTATTCTAATGCGGTAAAGGATTCTTGGCTTAACCGACTAATCATTTGAGCTCCAATGGCGTTGTCATTATAAATGAAGATGTGGGTATCACCAATCATGTTAAAATGGTTTTCAAGTAGGACATCGGAGATACCACGATTGATTAAGCTGTCGGATATATTAGAGTAGATGAGATGATGGGGTGTTTCTGTAACCACTTCATCAACTTTTTCGATAACTTTATCTGGCAGCTCTTCGGTTAAATGTATTTCTGTTAAAGAGTCGTTACATTCATCACGCAAAAAAGTCATTAGTTTTTCATCCAGGCGGCGAATTTTGGACATTTCATCAAGCAGCATTTGATAAGTATCTTGACCAGGATTATTGCCAATGTAGATATAAATGTCCGTACCAACTACATTGGTGAACTGGTGTGAAGTAAGGAACAGTTTTGTGGCTACTTCGTTGGCTTTTGCGATACTGTAAATGACTTTGTCAGTGTTATCATTTGTTCGCTGCAGAAACGCTTCGTCAGAAAGCATATCAGCAGGCTGAAGTGCTAATAAATCAATATCTTGACTGAACTTTCTGATCAAAGCTTCATTGGTGGGTCTCATAAAGCTACCTCCTGAATGGATGGAATATTAATATTATAACACAATACTGTTGAATGTGATAGTGAGGATGGTAATATTCCTATGAAATATATGTTTAACGTGTCTTTTGGAAAATAACTGTTTTAAAAAAGCGATTGTGTTCATAGCAGGAGAAAAGCTGTGCCGATGGCTAAAAATGGAATCAAAGGGATGGCGGTTTTTCGGGTTGCAGCTTGAGTGGCAAAAAGATAAATGGCATAAATAACAGCACATAAGATGCCAAGGCAAAATGCGTAGCAAATTCTAGGAATTCCTAAGTAAAATCCTGAGATTGCGATAAAGAGAATGTCTCCACTGCCAAGGCCGCCTGGAAAAATTTTGGCGATGAGAAAAAGCATTAACCCCATAAGTGAAGCGCCAAGCATTTGATTGAGCCACAGATGATCTCCGAATAATATACTGTCTATTAATAATACGGTAAGGTAGATGAACAGATCGCTGTCATGAATGTGAAGGGTATCATAATCATCTATGCTCAACAATAGCAGGAGGCAAAAAGTGATCAGGAGAAGAAGCGTATGCAAGGGAGTGTGTGTATGGTATCCCAGGTAGGCGCCGATGAGTCCAAGCAATATTTCGGAAAAAAGATAGATTTTAGGGATGGGAGCGTGGCAGTTGCGGCAACGGCCATGACACAATAAAAAGCTAATGATGGGAATAAGTTCAAATGCAGAAAGTGTTTTCCCGCATGTCATGCATTGTGAACGGCCACTTTGAGAAAGTTGTTTTTCTCGACGTTCGGCAAAGCATGGAATGAAGCTGCCTAAGCAACAACCGATTAAAAAGAATAAGAATGTATACATGATGATGACCTCGAAGATAAGGTGAAATAATGGATTATTTACAACAAGCGTTAGAATTGGGTGCAACGGATCTTCATATTGAGTACAATGGCGTTGCAATGATAAGACGTCTGGGGCGATTGGAAAAATTGGGGGAATGCAGTAGTGAAATATTTCGGCGGCTTGAAGCGTTTTTGCAAGCTCATAAAGATATTAAACCTTCAGAAGTTATGTCCATTGTAATAAAGGATGAAAAGAAGGTCAAAGATTTTTCTTGTACGATACCAGTTGTTGGGCGTTTGCGCGTTAGGTGTTATACAATGCAGGGGTGTCCGGCTATGGCGATTCGATTTCTGCCATCTGTCGTTCCGGATGCAGAAACGTTAGGATGGCCACAAGCGTTGTTTCGGTTGTGTGAGAAACGTCAAGGATTGGTTTTAGTGACAGGGGCAACTGGCAGCGGAAAATCTACCACTTTGGCAGCGATGATAGAGCGTATCAATAAGACAAGAGCTTGTCACGTTTTAACATACGAAGCGCCGATAGAATATCGCTTTCAAAACAAACTGGCCATGATTCATCAATGTGAAATTCCGGAAGATGTGACTTCTTTTCTAGCAGGTGCCAAAGATGCCTTGCGTATGGACGCTGATGTAATTATGTTAGGCGAATTGGATTGTTTGGAAACGATGCGTGCTGCGATGAAATTGGTTGAAAGCGGGCATTTGGTGTTGGCAACGATGCACAACGGATCGGCGGCGGAATCTATTGGCTACTTTATCAATCATTATCCGGCTGAAGAACGTTCGCTTGTTGCTCATCAATTATCAACAATGCTGTTGGCGGTTATTTCTCAGCGTTTATTGGTGCATAGACAACAAGAAAGCTTGGTTGCAGCTTATGAAATTCTATTGAACAATATGGCGATAGCGCGACAAATTCGAGAACAGGATTTGTCACAGTTGGTTGTTAGTATGGAACTTGGGCGTGCAGAAGGCATGATGCTTTTGGAAGAAAATTTGGCAACCATGGTTAAAAGTGGTATTATTCGCTTGGAGGATGCCTTGTTGGCGGCAAATGCTTCGCAGCGGCTACAACGTTTTCTTGAACAGTAAGCGGTGGTGGCGTAGCTGTGAGAAGTGTATGGAAAATAAGAAATTATGTACACCAATATGGATTTATGACGCCTCATCAGCTATAATGAGTGTATAATTTTGACTGTCAGGGGGATTGACATGGGTAAGAAAACCGTTGAAGATATTGATGTTAATGGAAAACGTACGTTGGTTCGTGTAGACTTTAATGTTCCTAGAGACAAAGCAACAGGTGCTATCACAGATGACGTGCGTATGCGTGCAGCGTTACCAACGATACAATATTTAATTGATCATGGCGCAAAGGTCATTCTTATGAGCCATTTGGGTCGTCCAAAAGGTAAAGTTGTTGAAGAATTACGTTTGGATAAAGTTGGCGATCATCTTGCCGAACTGTTAGGTAAACCGGTTAAAAAACTTAATGATTGCGTTGGGCCAGAAGTTGAGGCGGCGATTGCTGACATGAATGATGGCGATGTTGTTCTTTTGGAAAATGTGCGTTTTTATCCTGAAGAAGAAAAAAATGATGTGCATTTTGCAAAAAAACTTGCTGCGCTTGGAGATATTTTTGTTAATGATGCGTTTGGTACGGCTCATCGTGCACATTGTTCAACAGCAGGTATTGGCACTTATTTGCCGAGTGTTAGTGGCTTCTTAATGAAGAAAGAATTAGCTGGACTTGGTGCGGCTTTAATGAATCCAATCAAACCATTTGTTGCTATTATTGGTGGTGCTAAGATTTCCGATAAAATTGGCGTTGTCAGTTATTTGATTGGTAAAGCAGACACCATCATCATTGGTGGTGGGATGGCAAACACCTTCTTAGCTGCTCAGGGTTATGATATGAAAGCTTCGCTTGTTGAAAATGATAGCCTTGATGTTGCTAAGGAAACATTGGCTCAAGCAGCAGAAGCTGGTACAGATTTATTGTTACCAGTTGACGTGACTATTGCAGCGGCTTTTGATGCACCAGAAACAGCAAAAACAGCTGATATTGATGCGATCGATGATGGCTGGATGGCGCTGGATATTGGGCCAAAGACTATTGCGCTGGCAGAAGAAAAAATCCGCACGGCAAAAACGGTGATTTGGAATGGCCCTATGGGCGTTTTTGAACAAGATGCGTTTGCCGTAGGTACTAATGAACTCGCAAAAGCTGTGGCTCTTTCTGATGCTTATTCTGTTGTTGGTGGCGGGGATTCTGTGGCTGCTGTGAAAAAATCTGGCATGGCAGATCAAATAAGCCACATTTCGACTGGCGGTGGTGCTTCGTTGGAATTTATGGAAGGTCGTTTGCTGCCTGGGTTGGCTGTTCTGGAAGAACGGGAGGACTGAAATGAAAAAACGTCCATTATTTGTGGCAAATTGGAAAATGAATAAAACAATGGCAGAAACGCGTTCGTTTGTTGAAACGTTTAATACCTATGAACTGCCTGATGGGGCTGATGTTGCAATTTGTGCACCTTTTACAGATTTAGCTGCACTAGGGCAACAACTTCAGGCTTCCATTGGGGCGCAGGATGTTTATCCAGCAGAACAGGGCGCTTTTACAGGGGAAATTTCTGCCAATATGTTGAAAGAATGCTATGTAAAATACGTCATTGTTGGTCATAGTGAACGTCGCCAGTTGCTTGGTGAGACAGATGATTTTGTGGCAAAGAAATATCATTATTGTGTTGAAAACGGGCTTGTGCCAATCCTTTGCGTAGGTGAAACCTTGGAACAACGTGAAGCCGGACAAGCTGAAGCATGGTGCAAAGCACAGTTAGATGCCATCTTTACGGATGTTCAGTCGCTGCCAGAAGAAATTGTTGTAGCCTATGAACCAATTTGGGCTATCGGCACAGGAAAAACCGCAACTGCTTCTGATGCACAGCAAATGATTGGTGCTCTACGCGCGCATTTAGCGACCCTTATTGGCAGTGAGCGTGCGCTGGCAGTACGTATGCTCTATGGAGGCTCAGCAAAGGCTAGTAATATGCGTGCGTTGATGGCTGAAGCTGACATTGATGGCGGGCTTATTGGTGGTGCAAGTCTTGAACCAGATAGTTTCTTGGCGCTGATCCGTGAAGGATGTGCTGATTGTGAATAAACCGATGGTACTTATGATTCTCGATGGTTGGGGCATCAATCCTGATTGTGAGAATAATGCTGTTTGTCAAGCGAAGACGCCAGCGTTGGATGCGTTATTTGCGCGTTGCTCGCACGCAAAACTTTTGTGCAGCGGCGAGGCTGTTGGTTTACCAAATGGACAACAAGGAAATTCGGAGGTTGGCCATTTGAATCTTGGTGCGGGACGCATAGTTTATCAAGATCTTTTGCGTATCAGTCGTGATATTGCTGACGGAAGTTTTGAAAAAAATGGTGTTCTTTTGGAAATGATGACACGCATTCGAGAAAACGGTCATGCTTTACATTTAATGGGACTACTTTCTGATGGTGGCGTTCATTCACACCAAGATCATTTGTATGCGCTTCTGGCTATGGCAAAGAAAATGGGTATTGAAAAGGTTTTTGTTCATGCCTTTATGGATGGGCGTGATGTTTCGCCGGTTTCTGGGGTATCTTATTTGACACAGTTACAAGAAAAAATGGCAGAATTAGGTGTCGGTACATTAGCGACAGTTAGTGGACGTTACTATGCGATGGATCGAGATAAGCGTTGGGAACGCGTAGAGCGTGCTTGGAACGCAATGGTTCATGGTGAAGGAAAACAAGTTTCAGATGTTTTGGGCGCCATGAGCGATTCATACGCTCATGATGTGACAGATGAATTCATTGAGCCGATGGTCGTCCAAAATGTTGATGGCTGTATTCATGAAGACGATGGCATTATTTTCTTTAACTTCCGTGCTGATCGCGCAAAACAGTTGACTCGTAGCTTTGTGGATCCGGCTTTTGATGGCTTTGATCGCGGAAATTGGCAAACGATTGAATTGATTAGCATGACAGAATATGATGTAAGTCTCAATCCAATGCTTCGGGTTGCTTATCCTCCTTTGGTATTGGAAAATACGCTTGGAGAATGGCTCGCCAAGCAAGGGAAAAAACAGTTGCGTACTGCGGAAACAGAAAAATATGCACATGTGACATCGTTCTTTAATGGTGGTGTAGAAGCACCTAACAGCAATGAAGAACGTGTGTTGATTCCATCGCCTAAAGTTGCTACATATGATTTGCAGCCTGAAATGAGTGCCAAAGCGGTGGCAGATACCGTTATTGAAGGCGTTGAAAGTGGTAAGTATGACTTTATTCTGGTTAACTTTGCTAATCCAGATATGGTTGGGCATACCGGCGTGCTTGAGGCTGCTGTTCAAGCGATGGAAGCTGTTGATGAAGCGGTTGGCCGTGTTGTACATACCATTGAAAATGTTGGTGGAAAAATGTTGATCTGCGCCGATCATGGTAATTGCGAAAAAATGCGTGCAGATGATGGCGCGTCATTTACTTCACATACCACCAATCCAGTTCCTGTAATTTTGGTAGGCGATGAGCATACTTTGCATGATGGTTGTTTATGCGATGTAGCACCAACCATATTAGATTTAATGCAGCTTGATCAACCTGTGGAAATGACAGGTTCTTCTTTATTAAATAAGTAAAAGGAGATAGACAAATGGCAAAAATTGAACGCATTGTGGCAAGAGAAATTTTGGACTCTCGTGGCAACCCAACGGTAGAGGTGGATGTTGTTACAGAATATGGCGATCTTGGTCGCGCAGCAGTACCATCTGGGGCCTCTACAGGTGCTTTTGAAGCCGTTGAATTACGTGATGGTGATAAGGCACGTTATCTCGGTAAAGGTGTAACGAAGGCTGTTGGCTATGTCAACGAAGAAATCGCACCTCGTCTTATTGGCTGGGATGTGAGTGATCAAACAGCCATTGATGCAGAATTGATTCGTCTTGATGGCACAGATAATAAAGGCAAATTTGGGGCCAATGCTATTCTCGGTGTTTCTTTGGCTTGTGCGAAAGCAGCGGCTGCCGACGCTGCACTGCCACTTTATCGTTATATTGGCGGTGCCAATGCAAAAGTGCTGCCAGCGCCAATGATGAATATTCTCAATGGTGGTAAGCACGCTGATAACAACGTTGACATTCAGGAATTTATGGTTATGCCTCTTGGTGCGCCATCCTTTAAGGAAGCTCTGCGTATGGGGACAGAAGTTTTCCATTCGCTGAAATCCGTGTTGAAGGCGAAAGGATATAACACGGCAGTAGGCGATGAAGGCGGTTTTGCGCCAAACCTGAAATCTAATGAAGAAGCTTTTCAGGTGATTGTAGAGGCTATTGAAAAAGCCGGCTTTGTTCCTGGTGAAGATGTTTATCTTGCTATTGACGTTGCATCTTCTGAACTTTATAAAGATGGCATTTACCATCTTGCTGGTGAAGGGGTAGATCGCACTGCCAGCGAAATGGTTGATTTCTATGAATCGATGCTTGATAAGTACCCAATCATTTCGATCGAAGATGGTTTGTATGAGGACGATTGGGATGGCTGGAAAGAAATGACTGAACGCATTGGTAAACGTGTTCAGTTGGTTGGTGATGACCTTTTTGTTACCAACACACGTCGCCTGATTCGTGGTATTGACGGTGGTGTGGCTAACAGCATTCTTATCAAGGTTAATCAGATTGGTACCTTGACGGAAACGCTTGAAGCCATTGAAATGGCGAAGGAAGCCGGCTACACTGCGGTCGTATCTCATCGTTCCGGAGAAACGGAAGACACAACCATTGCTGATATTGCAGTTGCTACTAACGCTGGGCAAATCAAAACGGGTGCTCCATCTCGTACAGACCGTGTTGCTAAGTACAATCAGTTGTTGCGTATTGAAGAAGAACTTGGAGAACGTGCTGTTTATCGCGGAAGAGATGGTTTCTACAACTTAAAATAAAATCTTGCAATGTTTGTTGTGATGTGCTATCATTTATAAATGGCTGGAAACTCGAGCCTATTTTCGGATTAAGGAGGATATAGTATGTTGCATACCGTTTTGCAGATTTTGCAAATCATCTGCTGTCTTGGCGTCATTGCTACTGTCTTGCTGCAGTCCGGACGTAGCGCTGGTTTATCTGGCTCCATCAGTGGCGGTGCAGAAACATTCTTAGGCAAAAAAGGTCTTGATGATCAATTGGCAAAGTTTTCTGCAGTGTTTGCTTTGTTATTCATGATTTTGTCTTTTGTACTGACCATGTTGTTGGGTTAAAATATGACACGATGCATACTTCGGGATGCATCGTTTTTTTATGGGAAGGAATCGACTTATGTACATCAATGAAAAGTTTCTTGACTTTATGTTTTCTGGAAAGATGCATTATGAGGGACAAACGGAAAGTCATTTTATTGTGAATGAGCCGCAAGGCGTGCTTGTCATCACCAAAGGACGCTTGGTATTGGCTGATCCTTATGCCATCAATTACGGCGTTGTTTTAAGCGAGGACATTCCAAATGGGAAATTTCCAGTGTCCGTTTTTACAGCGCATCTTGAACCTCATGATGAAGTGAAGGTAGCAGGCTTTCTTGTACGTTTTGATGAGAGCGATGAAGCTATACCAAATGAATGGCGTATGTGTTTACCGTCGGAAGTTAATGAAGCGGACATCCCTGACGATGGGTATTATGGCGTTTCAACGGAAAGTGGTAATGTGTGCATTTGTGCAGAACAAACAGTGGGCTGGTTGTTAGAACACCTTGATGAATCCGGCGAAGTATTGGCAGATATCGAAAAACAAATCGGTGCTACTTATTTTGCGAATGGCGGTGTGGCTAATGCTAAGCTGCCTGGGATTGAGGTCAATGTTTTTGCTATGGTTGGCGGAAGTCCGGAAACAGCTTATCCGGCTTATTGGGGTTATAAAGATGGCAAAGTTGTTTGCTTAGCTATTGATTTTCTGGTTGTTGATTGATCGTTTTTCTTGACTAAGAGACTTTTTCTCTGTATTATTTAATAGGGCACCCTTGTAAAGAGGGCTACTATTTGTACACGCGTCCCTATTCATAGGAATAGGGATTTTTTTTATTATTTTATCAAGGAGGAACTTTATGACAAAATATATTTTTGTGACTGGTGGCGTTGTTTCTTCGATTGGTAAGGGGATCGTTGCTGCATCTTTGGGCCGTTTGCTGAAAAACAAGGGGTATAAAATTACAATTCAGAAATTCGATCCATATATCAACGTTGACCCAGGGACGATGAGTCCATATCAGCATGGTGAAGTGTTTGTTACTGAAGATGGTACTGAAACCGATCTCGATTTGGGACATTATGAACGCTTTATTGACATTAACCTTAACAAATATTCTAACGTGACAACGGGTAAGGTATATTCTGAAGTTATTCGTAAAGAACGTCGTGGCGATTATCTGGGGGCTACCGTGCAGGTGATTCCACATATCACCGATATGCTCAAAGAAAAAATTCGTCGTGCCGGCGAAACCTCTGATGCTGAAATTGTTATTACTGAAGTTGGCGGAACTGTTGGTGACATTGAATCCACGCCGTTTATTGAAGCTATTCGTCAAATGAAGAGCGATGTTGGTGCAGATAATGTGCTCTATGTTCATACAACGCTGATTCCATATTTACACGCTGCCGGTGAAATGAAAACCAAGCCAACGCAGCATAGCGTAAAAGAATTGCGCGGCATGGGGATTCAGCCAGATATTCTTGTTGTTCGTACTGAAAAAGCAATGAGCGAAAGTATGCGCGATAAATTAGCGTTGTTCTGCGATGTTGAGCCGGAAGCTATTATTGAATCTCGTGATGCCGATATTCTTTATCGCGTTCCTCTGAACTTGCAGGCGCAGAATATGGATGATATTGTATGCCGCAAGTTAAAATTGGAAGCACGTCCTGCCGACATGACAGAATGGGCTGCCATGGTTGAACGCATTGCGGGTATTAAGCAGAGCGTACGTATTGCTTTGGTTGGTAAGTATGTGCAACTACATGATGCGTATCTTTCTGTGGTGGAATCTTTAAGTCATGCTGGTTTCCATCACGATGTTGAAATCAATATTGATTGGGTAGACGCAGAAGCTGTTACGCCAGACAATGTGGCGGAGATGCTTTCTGAAGTAGATGGTGTTCTTGTTCCTGGTGGTTTTGGGGAGCGTGGTATTGAGGGTAAAATTCTTGCTATTCAGTATGCACGCGAAAACAAGGTGCCATTCATGGGGATCTGTCTGGGGATGCAGATGGCTGCTGTTGAATTTGCACGTCACGTAATCGGCTGGCAAGATGCAAACTCGGCTGAATTTGACAAACAAACGCCACATAACATTATTGACCTGATGATTGACCAAAAGGATATTGAAAATATGGGGGGCACCCAGCGTCTTGGACAATATCCTTGCCGTTTGGTTAATGGGACATTGGCGCGTGAACTTTATGATTGTGAAGAAGTTGGCGAACGCCATCGTCATCGTTATGAGTTTAATAATGATTTCCGTGAAGTCTTTACCAATCATGGTATGGTTTTCTCTGGGCTTTCTCCAGATGGTAAGTTGGTGGAGATCATCGAGCTGCCAGAACATCCATTCTTTATTGCCAGCCAATTCCATCCGGAATTTGTTTCTCGTCCAAACCGCCCACAAAGTATTTTCAAAGGCTTTATTGGTGCAGCAAAGGCTTATAGTGAAACGAAATAAGTTGTCTATTCAACCACCCACCTGCCTGGCAGGTGGGTTTTGCTATGATTGAGTAATACTCGCGGATAAGCCGATTGAATGATGGCAATATTTTTTGCTTTGATTATAGGTGATTTGCTGTGTTTGCTAATGCCCATTATTTCGCGCATAGACGATAACAGTTTTACCATTACATTTATCTGAAAATCTGTGATAAAATAAATGAAGCACCCTGAACGCTGGAAATTTCGGCGTTCAGGGTGCTTTTGCATAAGCAGAAAAATCTGCTATAATAAAGCGGTGCTGATGCGGTCGTGAATAACGAGTTCTGCGTTGGCGTCCTGTGGTGTGGCATCGCGATTGATGACGACAAGGTGCTTACCCTTGAAATAGTAAATGAGCCCGGCAGCGGGGTAGACAGCCAGCGATGTGCCGGCAATGATGAGACAGTCGGCTTGCTGAATGGTTTGGAGCGCACCGCCGAGAACATTATCATCAAGCGTTTCTTCATAAAGGACAACGTCAGGTTTAACGATGCTATTATCATCAAGACATCGTGGAACTCCGGTGCTGTTTCGGATAAAGTCGAGATCGTAGAATTTGCCGCAGGTCATACAGTAGTTACGCATGACTGAGCCGTGAAGTTCGTAGACTTTTTGGCTGCCGGCAAGTTGGTGCAGGCCATCAATATTTTGAGTGATAATGGCACTGAGTTTACCTTCTTGTTCCATTTCAGCGAGCTTGTAATGAACGGCACTTGGCCCGTTATTTGGGGCGATCATTTTTGTGCGGTAGAACTCGAAAAATTCTTCGGTATGCGTATCGAAAAAACTGCGACTGAGCATTGTTTCAGGGTCGTATTTGAAGCCTTTCTGGTGGTAGAGCCCATCTTTACTGCGAAAGTCTGGGATACCGCTTTCGGTGGAGACACCGGCACCGCCAAAGAATACAATATGTGAAGAATCGGCAATAATGTGTTTTAATTGTTCATTCATAGTTTATTCACCTCTTACCTTTATTGTAACGCAGGTGCGAGGTGTTTGCACGAGAGATTTTGTAGAAGAGAGGGGTTCGTTTTGTTAAATATTGTTTTGTATCAACCACGTATTCCGCAAAATACAGGAAATGTGGCTCGTTCGTGTTTTGTAACCGGGTCACGCTTACATTTGGTGGGGCCAATGGGATTTCGTATTGATGAAGCTAAGTTGCGGCGTGCGGGTTTGACTTATTGGCATCAAACTGATATTGTGTGCTACGAAAGTTGGGATGAATTTCTTGAAAAAAATGCTAATGGACGCATGGTGCTCCTAACAAGCCATGCAGAAAAAGCACATTCTGAGTTTCAGTTTCATGATGGCGATTACATTGTTTTTGGTCGTGAAGATGCTGGCGTACCAGATGATGTTCATGCGTTTTTTGGAGAAAATCGTTTTCGTATTCCGATGGTTCCCAACGAAGAAGCGCGTTGCTTTAATTTGGCAACGAGCGTGGGTATTACATTGATGGAAGCTGAGCGTCAGCTTGGCTATCCTGGCTTGTGCTAAAAGAGGTGTGTGATGCTGGCAATTGAAAAAATGACCTATGCTGGTATTCCGTGTTACGAGATTGCAGAACGGGACAGAGAGACTGATGTTGATGTGCTTTTGTATCATGGCTGGGGGTCTAATGCGACAAAACAGTGTTTTCGCGGACAGCTTTTGGCAGGATTTGGCTATCGCGTCATTGTTCCGGAGATTAGTGGTCATGGTGTACGTGGTACGTTGGCTTATGAAGATTCGCTAAGTGTTGTTGATTTTTTACGAGTGTGGGTGCAGAGTATTCATGAATGTGCTCAGCTGCAAGAAGCTGTTTTTCTTGCTAATAGACCACATTTTCTTGTAGGCCATTCTTTAGGCGGATTGATTGTTCTTGGCGCAGTAGCAAAGACGCATTCAGCACTTAACGGTGTGGTAGCAATAAATAGCTCTGCAAATTGGTCTGCTTTTGATAGAATGATGCAATATATTTATGGTGGAGACAATCTGGTGCCCGCATTGCTCAAGCGTGCAGATGCTCAGGCGTTGTTGAAGGAATTAGAGGGGGTTAATCCGTCTTATTGGCAAGCGCACAATCTGACAACGCCAGTATTGCTTACAAACGGTAATTTGGATCAGATTATGCCGGCAATCATGAATGCTGCATTTTGTGAACAATGGCAGTTTCCTCATGTGCGGCAAGTTGTTATCAATGATGCTGGCCATGTTGTGACAGATAGTGCGTTGGCAGAAGTTGTTGATTTTATCAACAAAGCGCGATAAATTATTTCACAAGGAAATTGTCGTTAATTGGTTGACAATTGTCCGCGACTGTGATACCGTAAAGCAGGACCAATGATTTGTCTAAGGCAATGCAGAGGCGCGAGTACGAAGAATGAGCGATGGAGATGAAAAAGCGTTGAAGATGTCGCCCAGCAGGCGTATTCGCCGAAGTTTGGCGTAACTTTTTTTGCGACAAGCTGGATCTGAACTCAATAGGTTTAGGGCTGTCGGCGGTGGTAACTGTCGTTGTGCTGTATGCTTAGCGTTTTTTCAGATATTTGCATATCCACAGGTCGATATTGGCCTGTGGCTTTTTTGTAAAGACTTCTTTGGTGAATAGTGCTAATCCATAAGGAGGAAAATGTAATGGAAATCATTCGCGTAGGTGTTGTTGGAGCAACCGGAAAAATGGGACGTGAAATTTTGAAGGCGGTGGCCAATGACCCTCAGACAGAAGTTGTTTTTGGTGTGGGTTTGGTTGATGCACCAACGAGCATTTGTGTAGAAGATAAAGAAATTCCTATCACAGCGGATTTAGACGCTGCGCTTGCAGCTAACAAAGTGGATGTGGTTATTGATTTCACCAATGCTGATGCTTTTCGTCAAAATGCCAGTGTTGTATTGAGTCATGGCGTTCATCTTGTTAGCGGAACCACTGGCCTTACGCATGAAGAACTTGAAAAATGGGGAGAAGAAGCTGCAGCACAAGGAAAATGTTTCTTCTATGCGGCGAACTTTGCCATCGGTGCGGTGTTAATGATGCGTTTTGCAGAAGAAGCTGCCAAGTTTATGCCAGAAGTTGAAATTATCGAGCTGCATCATGACCAAAAAAAAGATGCACCATCAGGCACTGCGGTGACCACGGCGCAACGCATTGCGAAGGTGCGTGAAGCGCATGAACAGGGGCTTGTTGGCGAAGTGGAAACTCTTGCTGGCGCACGTGGTGCTAATGTGGAGGGAATGCACATTCATAGTGTGCGCCTGCCAGGCTACAATGCCCATCAGGAAGTAATTTTTGGTGGACTGGGGCAAACTTTGACCATTCGCCACGATTCCATCAATCGAGAATCCTTTATGCCAGGGATTGTCTTTGCGACCAAACGTGTAGAGGGACACGTTGGCTTGGTTGAAGGACTTGATACCATTATGTTTGAAGATTAAAAAGGAGAGAATTTTTTATGAAAAAATTAAATGTTGCTATTGTTGGTGCTACGGGTGCTGTTGGGCAGGAACTTCTTAAAGTGATGGATGAACATAACTTCCCATATGCAGGGTTGAAACTCTTGGCTACAAAAAACAGCGCTGGCAAGATTATCAATTTTCAGGGAAAAGATTACGTTGTAGAAGAAACCACTGCTGATTCTTTTGACGGTGTTGACCTTGCGCTTTTTGCTGGTGGACCGGCCAGCCGCGAATTTGGCCGTTTGGCGCAAAGCAAAGGTGTCGTCGTCATCGACAATAGTTCCACCTTCCGTCTTGAAGATGATGTGCCCTTGATTATTCCTGAGGTGAATGGCGAAGCGGCAAAGAATCATCAAGGGCTCATTGCTAACCCAAATTGCTCCACCATTCTTATGGTCGGCGCTCTGTATCCACTTTACAAAAAGAGCCGCATTGATCGTATCGTTGTTAGCACCTATCAGGCTGTATCAGGTGCAGGCAAGGCGGGCATTACAGAACTTAGCGAACAGGCACGTCAGGTGCTTGATGGCGAACCGATCTATCCGGATGCCTTTCAGCATCAGATTGCCTTTAATTTGATTCCACACATTGACGTATGGCAGGAAGAAGACTATACGAAGGAAGAGATGAAGCTCGTCCACGAAACCCATAAAATCCTCAACGACTACGACATTAAGATTACTCCAACCGCCGTGCGTGTGCCAGTATTCCGTAGCCATGCAGAATCTATCTACATTGAAACGGAAACGCCAATTTCAGCAAACGAAGCTCGTGAACTGCTTGAAGCAGCACCACGCATCATTGTGCAGGACGACCCACATAACAATGTCTATCCAATGCCGGTTGATACCGCTGATACTGATGACATTTACGTTGGCCGCATTCGCAACGACCTTAATGTTGAAAATGGCCTTGCGCTCTGGGTTTGCTTTGATCAGATTCGTAAAGGCGCAGCTGCTAACGCTGTTCAGATTGCAGAACTCTTGCTTGAAAACGATTGGATTTAATTGTATATGTATTAAATGCCGTCAGCACTGTATGTTTGCTGGTGGCATTTAGTTTTTTAGAGGCAGTTTACTTAGAGCTTGTTAAGCAATTTGCAAATTTAAGGAAAATTTCGGATATTAACACATTTTTGTTAAATAAATTAAACATATTTGTGATATAATAATAGGAAAAGTTTTGGTTGAATTTGATAACATTAATTAAAGGAAGGCGAACTGTTATGAGTGAAAACAACATTTTTACCAACGTTGATGATATTTGTAACTATTTGGGTTTATCAACGGAAGAAACTGTAACGCTGGCGCAGGTCGCTGAGAAATATCCGATGGCTGTTCCTGATTATTATCTGTCATTGATTGACCCTTCTGATCCGAAAGATCCAATACGAAAGATGTGTATTCCTGATGAAGGTGAACTGGATGTTTCCGGTGAAAGGGACACTAGTGGCGAATCGGATAATACAGTGGCGCTTGGATTACAACATAAGTATTCTCAAACGGTGCTCATTCTTTCCACCAATCATTGTGCGATGTATTGTCGCCATTGTTTTCGTAAGCGTATGGTGGGAGCTACGGAAGATGAGATCAACAAAAATTTTCAAGATACAGTGCGTTACATAAAAAATCATCCAGAAGTGAACAATGTTTTGATTACTGGCGGAGATGCATTGATGTTATCGCATGAGATGTTAGAGTGTTATTTGGATGCATTTACATCAATGGAACAACTCGATTTTATTAAAGTGGGTTCGCGTATTCCTGTTGTTTTTCCGCAACGTGTTTTAGAAGATGAATCCCTACAAACGCTGTTTAGAAAATATGCAGTGAAAAAACAAATTTTTCTCATTACACAGTTTAATCACCCGCATGAGATAACAGAAGAGGCTAGTGCCTGCGTGCGTGTTTTTCGCGAGATGGGGATTGTTGTTCGCAATCAAACGGTTTTGCTAAGAGGTGTAAATGATGATCCGTATGTTTTAGGAACTTTGTTGCAGAAATTGACAAGCATCGGAATCCTTCCTTATTATGTGTTTCAATGTCGGCCTGTGCGTGGCGTTAAAACGCGATTTCAGGTGCCGTTAGCGCGAGGTGTGCAAATTGTTGAAGCTGCTAAATCAATGCAAAATGGGCAAGGAAAAGCGTTTCGATACTGTATGTCTACGCCAAAGGGGAAAGTTGAAATTTTAGGGCAGCTTGCTGATGGAAGAATGTTGTTTAAATTTCATCAAAGCAAAGATCCGATGGATAATGGGCGTATTTTTTCCATAGCTTTAGAAGAAGATCAATGTTGGATTAATGTAGATTGACACACAAAAAAGGAAATGGCTGATAACCATTTCCTTTTTTGTGTGTGCTGCGAAGTTGAGAATGATGAGATAAACGTAAAAAGAAAGAGGGAGGAGAATAAAAAAACCGGTTCTCAAGAGAGAACCGGTAATCTGCGCCATGAAGGACTCGAACCTTCGACACCCTGATTAAAAGTCAGGTGCTCTACCACCTGAGCTAATGGCGCATACTGGGGTAGCAGGATTCGAACCTACGAATGACGGAGTCAAAGTCCGTTGCCTTACCGCTTGGCTATACCCCAAAACTCTATTTGGAAGGGTGGATGATGGGGATCGAACCCACGAATGCCGGAGCCACAATCCGGTGCGTTAACCACTTCGCCACATCCACCATATTTAATTTTTTACGTGCCTGGAGGGATTCGAACCCCCGACCCTCGGATTAGAAGTCCGATGCTCTATCCAACTGAGCTACAGGCACACAGCGGGTGATGGGAATCGAACCCACGTAGCTGGCTTGGAAGGCCAGAACTCTACCATTGAGTTACACCCGCAAGACTAAAACAAAATTTATCGGGGCGGAGGGATTCGAACCCCCGACCCCATGGTCCCAAACCACGTGCGCTACCAAACTGCGCTACGCCCCGACAACAGTTAAGATATTAACATATCTCAGGAAGCTTGTCAACACTTTTTTTGAGGTGTTTCTCAATTTTTTTCACTCAGTTTCCAGGTGAAGAAAAGATGTTAATCGGGGCGGAGGGATTCGAACCCCCGACCCCATGGTCCCAAACCACGTGCGCTACCAAACTGCGCTACGCCCCGACAACATATCGAATTTTACACCATGGATAAGTGGATTGTCAACACCCATTTTTAATTTTTTTGTAAAAAATGTTAAAAGGGTTCATCAATCGTTCTCCGACGCAGGCTCTGCATACGGTGATCAATCTCGTTGATAAGATCTGCACAAGATTTCAATTCTGCTGAAACGCTCTCTGGATCAGCAATTTTCTTTTTATATTTGATTTTGTGTTCCAATGTTGCCCAGAATTCCATAGCAATGGTGCGAAACTGGATTTCCACAGGAATGTCTTTTCTGCCTTGTGACAGATAGATTGGAATAGAAACGATTAGATGCAAACTACGGTAACCGTTTTCTTTTGGATGGGCAATGTAATCTTTTTTGGCAAGAATACTGATATCTTCTTGGCCTTCAATCATATCGGCGAGAATGTAAATGTCATCTAGAAATGAGCAGATAACGCGAGCACCGGAAATGTCTGTAAGTGATTTTTGAATGTTTTCAACAGAGATAGGTAAACCGCGTCTGTGCATTTTTTCAACAATACTTTCTGGCGTTTTAAGCCGTGTTGAGATTGATTCTATTGGATTGCGATCATGGCGCAAATTAAATTCGCTGTCAAGTGCATCAAGTTTTGTTTCTACAATTTTCAAAGCCACTTGATATTCCATCATCACATATTTGAATGCTTCTGAACGGCGTAATGCTTTTATGGGATTTGCTTTATCATCAAGAACTTCAACTTTATTTAATGTTCGATCATCAATATGAAGACTATTACTGATGTTTGTCATGGAACATCAATCTCCTTTAAGCATTGTCTGCAAGAAATTTTGCAGCCCATTTTTCATCAATCGTTAAAAATTTGTTGACAGTACTGGCGTTATCTAGTTGCTTGGCATATTCTGTTGCGAAGAATACATAGTGGTCTTCAGAAAAATCGACACTTGCCATATCATGGTCATCACCAAAGATAAATACAATACGTGCGCTGCGCTCTTCATGAGCTGGAACAAATATGCAGGCGTGAATGTGCCCTTTCTGCTGAAGTTCATGACCATATTGTTTTAGATAGGCAAGTTTAACAAGTTCGACAATACGGTCATCTAGCTTAGCATCTTGAATATAAATTTTTTCCAGCAGTTTATCGACACTGTTGACAAGGCGCGCCTGATATAAACTGGTTTTGTCACCTTCAATGTTTTGAATAAGTTCAAGCATTTCATCAAGTTTTTCTGTTGATGTGTCGAATCCAGGCGGGATGAGGTAAAGCATGGTAGGGATAGTGGGGTCGTGGTAAAGCAAAGGACCAACTACCGGAAGGTGCTCACCGCACGTTGGACAGGTGTAAGAAAAAAATGCTCCGGAAAGGATTTTTTCTTTGATAGTTGGTTCGTTTTCAATATTTACTTCATCAACATAAGGGACGTCGATTGTTGCTTGGCAATATGGACATTGTGCTGTAATCATGGTTGGTTTAGACATAAATTTCCTCCTTCGTTTTGTTGATTGACACTATCAGTATAACAAATTTTAGGAAGAAAATGTTGATGATTATGTGGTGAAGAAAAATTTTCGCTGAATAATAAGTACAGAGGAGCAATGAAGGTTTAGCGTGTAAATTGTACACGGTCATTTATAGTCGCTGAGAAATTAGTCTACGCTATGAGACCAGGAAAAATGACAGGAGGAAAAGCGCTTGGAATCAAAAAAGCCGGTTGACAAAGTGTGTCTTATCGTGTATCATAATCTCTGTTGTTACGACATATGTGGGTGTCGCGATAAAATTCAAATATTGGCGGATGTGGCGGAATTGGCAGACGCACCAGACTTAGGATCTGGCGTCTCAGGACGTGGGGGTTCAAGTCCCTTCATCCGCACGTGCGGAAATGGCTCAGTGGTAGAGCATCGCCTTGCCAAGGCGAGGGTCGCGAGTTCGAATCTCGTTTTCCGCTTTTAAAAATAGCGACTGAACCAGTCGCTTTTTTTATAGGATTTTATAGTAAAAAATACTTATAGTATGTTACTATAAGAGTAAAAATACATGGTTCATTTAGGAGGATCACTATGAAGGTAGAAAAGAAACAGCTTGATAAAGTACAGGTGGAATTGACCATTGAAATTCCGGAAGATGAGTTCAAAGAATACGTTGAAAAAGCGTATCGTGATCGCAAGGGCAAAATCAATATCCCTGGTTTCCGCAAAGGTCATGCACCACGTGCATTGATTGAACAGCACTATGGAAAAGATTTCTTCTATTATGATGCTGCTGAACTTTGCGTTTTCCCTAAATATGTTGATGCTATTAAAGAAAACGAAGATGTAAAACCAATTGCTGAACCTAAGTTTGATGTGGTTACCCTTGAAGCCGGCAAACCTTTTGTTTTTACTGCTACTGTTGATACCAAGCAGGAAATTACTTTGGGTGAATACAAAGGCATTGAGCTGGAAGCAATTGATATCACTGTTTCTGATGATGATATTCAGCAGGAAATCGACCATGTTCGCGATAACACAGCCCTTATCGAAGATGTTGAAGATGCAGATGCAACTGTTCAGAACGGCGATGTTGTTCTGTTAGATTTCTGCGGTAAGAAGGACGGCGTAGCTTTTGAAGGCGGCACTGCTGAAAACTATGAACTGACCATCGGTTCTAATAGCTTTATCCCTGGCTTTGAAGAAGGCATGGTTGGCATGAAGATTGGCGAAGAAAAAGATCTTGATCTGACCTTCCCAGAAGAATACCATGCTGCTGAACTGGCTGGTGCGGCCGTTGTCTTTACGGTTAAGGTGAATGCTATTAAGCGCAAACATCTTGCAGAACTTGACGATGACTTTGCTAAAGATGTCAGCGAATATGATACTTTAGATGAATACAAAGCACATCTTCGTGAAGATATGGAAAAACAACGCAAGGAAGCTGCTGATAATCAATACAAAGCAAAGATTGCTCAGAAGATCACTGAGGATTCGGATGTTGTTGCACCACAATCCATGGTGGAAAAAGAAGCAGAAGGCTACTTGAATGAAATGACTTACAATCTTCGTGCTCAAGGTATTGAGATGGATATGTACTATCGTCTCGCAAACACCAGCGAAGAAGAAGTGAAAAAGGAATTCGCAACGCGTGCAGAAGCATCTGTAAAACAGCAGCTTGTTCTCAGTGAAATTGCTGAACGTGAAAACATTGATGTAACAGAAGAAGAGCTTGATGCTGAATTGGATAAGCTGTCCAAGTACTATCAGATGGAAAAAGATCAATTAAAACAGATCTTCATGGTTCAGGGTCAAATGGAAGCTCTGAGAAACAGCATTAAGTTTGAAAAAGTTATGGATCTCCTGTTTGGTAGCGCTGTTATTAAGTAAGTTCGGCGCTGTTCAGTAGACAGGAGCATAGAAAGGAGTTTGAACATGAGCTATCTGGTGCCTTATGTTATTGAACAAACTGGTTATGGAGAACGCTCCTATGATATTTATTCGAGATTGCTGAAAGATCGTATCATTTTTCTGGGTGGAGAAGTGACTGACGACTCTGCAAATGCAATCATCGCCCAACTTCTTTTCCTGGAAGCTGACGATCCGAAGAAAGATATTTATATGTACATCAACAGTCCTGGCGGTTCCGTTACCGCCGGGCTGGCTATTTATGATACCATGCAGTATGTAAAGCCGGATGTTTGCACATTATGTGTCGGTATGGCTGCCAGCATGGGTGCATTTTTGCTTGCTGCAGGCGCAAAAGGCAAACGTTTTGCATTACCGAATAGCGAAATTATGATCCATCAACCGATGGGTGGTGCACAGGGTCAGGTTACGGATATTCAGATTCATGCTAAACGTCTTCTTGAAATTAAAGAAAAGATGAATCGTATTCTTGCTGAACGTACAGGTCAGGATATTGCTAAAGTAAGCGAAGATACAGAACGTGACAATTTCATGGAGGCAAAAGCCGCTATGGAATATGGTTTGATCGATAAGGTCATCGATCGTCACTGATACAAGGAGGATGATTGTGGACAAAATGGACGATCAAAACGAAGAGTTGCGTTGTTCTTTTTGCGGAAAATCTCAAAAAGAAGTTGAAAAACTGATTGCAGGTCAGGGCGTTTTCATCTGTAATGAATGTGTACGCGTTTGTGAAGATATTTTGGCAGAGAGTGCTGTTGTGGATCGTAAAACATTTGAAGAAACCAATATATTAAAACCAGCTCAGATTAAAGCTGTTTTAGATGAATATGTTATTGGTCAAGATGAAGCTAAAAAGGCGCTTTCAGTTGCTGTGTATAATCACTATAAACGCATCAATCATATTGATGATGTTAGCGATGAAAATGATGTCGAATTGCAAAAAACAAACATTTGTTTAATTGGCCCAACTGGTAGCGGGAAAACGCTTTTGGCGCAAACGTTAGCACGTGTGTTAAATGTACCATTCGCCATTGCTGATGCAACTTCATTAACTGAAGCGGGTTATGTCGGCGAAGATGTTGAAAATATTCTTTTAAAATTGATTCAAGCTGCGGACTTTGATATGGAAGCAGCAAGTCGCGGTATTATTTACATTGACGAAATTGATAAGATTGCGCGCAAAAGCGATAATCCATCGATTACCCGCGATGTTTCTGGTGAAGGCGTGCAACAGGCTCTCTTAAAGATTATTGAAGGAACTGTTGCTAATATTCCTCCTCAGGGAGGTCGTAAGCATCCGCATCAAGAATTTATTCAACTGGATACTACAAACATTCTGTTTATTCTTGGTGGAGCCTTTGATGGCATTGAGCATATTGTTGAACGCCGCATTGGTAAGGGGAGTCTTGGCTTCTCTATGAATGTGAATAATGATGCCTATGAAGAGAAGAATGTTTCAAGCATCAAAAAAATTGAGCCAGAAGATCTGTTGAAGTTTGGTTTGATTCCAGAATTCATCGGTCGTGTGCCATATTTGGTTACTTTGGATCAACTGGATAAAGAAGCGTTGATTCGTGTTCTTGTGGAACCAAAGAATGCCGTTGTAAAACAGTATCAAAAACTTTTGGCGATGGATCACGTTGATCTTGTTTTCGAAGATGATGCTTTGAATGCCATTGCTGAAGAAGCGTTAAAACGTAATACTGGGGCGCGTGGCTTACGGGCTATTTTGGAAAATGTTATGATGGATATTATGTTTGATATTCCTGGTAGAGAAGACATCAAGTGTGTCCACATCACTAAGGATGCTATTCTTGGCGTTGCTGATCCGGTTTTGGATTATCAATAAGATTTTGTGAGGCTTTGCAAGGGGCGTGCTTTGCAAAGCCTTTTTTCATAATTAGGTTGCAGAATGAAGGAAGTGATTTAATGAGCGCAGTCAAAAGCCAAAAGATGCCAATGGTACCCTTGAGACAACTGATTCCGTTACCTCATACGACAATTACCATTGATGTTGGTCGTGCGTGTTCGAAAGATGCTGTTGATCAAGCTCAAGAAAATAATCAGACGCTTGTGCTGTTTACCCAGGTGCAAGCAGACGTGGAGCTCCCTGAGACGGGTGATCTTTATCCGGTAGGTGTGACTGCCGAAATTGTGAAAGTCGAAAATAATACGGCAATCAACGGTTATAAGTTGACATTAAATGTGAAAGAACGTATGCAACTTATTGATATTGAAAACAGTGACGATACATTGTTTGCACGTGCTTTTTTATTAGAGGATTCTTTCAGTAGTGAGGCTGGAAAATCTTTGCTGCCTAAAGTGGAAGCGAAGGTGACGGCAGAGTTACTTCGCTTTAATCGTTTAACAAAAAAACTCAGTTCATCTCAGTTGACAATGATTCAAAATCAGACCGATATTGCACAAAAAATTGACGTGATTACACATTTTGTTATTGCACGTATGGAAGATAGATATGCAATTCTGGCTAATAACTATGTTGATCAACGTTTGGAGAATTTGTTAACATTTTTAACGCGTGATAATGAACTGATTCAGTTAGAAATGTCGTTGAACCAACGTGTAAAGAATGCCATAGATAAATCGCAAAAAGAATATTTTTTGCGCGAAAAGATGAAGGTGATTCGTAAAGAACTTGGTGAAGACGTTGATAAAGACGCCGAACTCGATGAATTGGGCGAACGCATTGAACAGTCATTGATGCCAGAGAATGTGAAAGAACGTGCACGCAAAGAATTGAAACGTATGCGTAATTCAACGCCGATGCATCCGGAATACGGTAACATTCAAAACTATCTGGATTTCTTAGTCGGTTTACCATGGGGTATTTATAAAGAAGGAAATACAGATTTAGTAAAAGCGCAGAAAATTTTAGAACAAGATCACTATGGCTTAGAAAAAATTAAAACACGTATTTTAGAATTTTTGGCTGTACAATTTTTACGTAAAGATCATGCAGGCTCCATTCTGTGTTTGGTGGGTCCTCCTGGTATAGGTAAGACGTCTTTGGCGCGTTCTATTGCCAGAGCGTTGGATAGAGATTTTATTCGTGCAGCACTTGGTGGCGTACAAGACGTTGCTGAAATTCGCGGACATCGCCGTACGTATGTCGGTGCTATTCCGGGAAGAATTATTCAAGGAATTGCAGATGTTGGTTCGAGTAATCCCGTCTTTTTGTTAGATGAAATTGATAAATTGACAAGAGATTTCAAAGGGGATCCTTCTGCGGCGCTTTTAGAAGCACTTGATCCAGAACAAAATAATACGTTTAGTGATCATTATTTAGAAGTACCATATGATCTGTCAAAAGTATTTTTCATTACGACTGCCAATGACATGAATACCATTCCTGGACCGCTTCGCGATCGTATGGAAATTATTGAAATGTCCAGTTATACTGAGCATGAAAAACTACAAATCGCTAAACGCTATTTAGTGAAAAAGGCTTTGGAAGCCAATGGATTGGACAAAGGTGCCGTTTCTTTTACAGAGGGAGCACTTAAAGAAATTATTAGTCATTATACACGTGAAGCCGGTGTTCGAGAATTGGAACGCAAAATACAAGCTGTTTGTCGAAAGCTGGCTAAAGAAAGCATGATGCAGGATGAGGTGCTGCCGGCACGCGTGACAAAAGCGAATGTAAAAGAGTATCTTGGCAAACCATTGGTAGATCATTTGGCTACGGATTCTGGCGATGAAATTGGCGTAGCTGTTGGCATGGCTTGGACGCCAGTCGGTGGTGAAATTTTACATATCGAGAGTTTGGCGATGCCGGGCAAGGGCAATTTAACGTTGACTGGTCAACTTGGTGATGTCATGAGAGAGTCAGCGCAAATTTCTCTGAGTTATTTGCGGAGTGTAGCAAATAAAATGGGTGTGCCTGAGCAATTTTTAGACGAACATGATATTCATGTGCACGTTCCTTCTGGTGCAGTGCCAAAAGAAGGTCCATCTGCTGGTGTAACGTTGACAACTTCGTTGCTTTCTATGATGCTTCACGAACCGTTGCGTCAAAATGTTGCTATGACAGGCGAAATGACATTGCGCGGGAAAGTGCTGGCGGTGGGCGGCATTCGTGAAAAGGTAACAGCAGCTCATCGTGCAGGTTGTCGTTTGGTTATCATTCCAAAAGAGTGTGAACGTGATCTTGAGGATATTCCTCAGGAGGTGCGTGATGATTTAGAAATTCATTTTGCTGAACGTGTTGAAGATGTGTGGCGTGTAGCGTTTAGGAATGAGGTGTTTCAATGATTGTAAAGAATAGTAAGTTTCTGATAGGGGCCGTATCGCCAAAACAGTATCCTGATACAGGTTATCCGGAGTTTGCTCTTTGCGGTCGTTCTAATGTTGGTAAATCTTCATTTATCAATCGCATCATCAATCGCAAAAATTTAGCGCGCACCAGTTCTCAACCTGGGAAAACACGGGAGCTTAATTATTATGAGATCGAAACCGATCTCTCGCCGTTTTATTTCGTTGATTTGTCTGGCTATGGTTTTGCCAAAGCCAGCCAAAAAGAACGAGAAAAATGGGGTGTGTTTATTGAAAATTATCTGCTTAAGCGAGAAGCATGCCAGCTGGTATTGCAGGTTATTGACATTCGTCATTCGCCAACGAAAGACGACATTGCTATGTATCAATGGTTGAATTATTATGATAAGCCCGTACAAGTTGTGGCAACGAAAGCAGATAAAATTTCTCGTGGCCAGTATCAAAAACAACAAAGTGTTATTCGTAAAGCATTGGAAATGCCAAGCGAACAAAATATTTTGCTATTTTCTGCTGAAACAGGGCTAGGTATGGATGCTATTGATGACTTATTAACGCCATTTCTTCAAAAATAATTTGCTCGTTGATAAAGGATATCACTGTCTTGTGGTGTCCTTTTTGTATTATTTGCAAGGTTGTTATATGTCTGTTATACTAACATGAGACTGTTTTCAGTGCGTATGACGGCGCATTGGTAGGATGATGGGGCGGTGAGAATGTGATTATTTTAGGTTTGGATCCGGGAACGGCCACAACCGGATATGGAGTTCTTCGTGTGACAAATTTTAAAATTAGCTGTGTAGCCTATGGTGCCATCCTGACAAAGGCAGAAATGGCTATGCCGCAGCGTTTGCGAGTGATTTATGACGACCTCAGTCAGCTGATAGAACATTATCATCCAGACGAAGTAGCCATCGAGAAATTGTTTTTTGGTCGTAATGTGACATCGGCAATCACTGTGGGACAGGCCAGAGGGGTGTTGTTGTTGCGCCTTGCTCAAGAAGGATTACCGGTTGGTGAATATACTCCAATGCAGGTAAAACAGGCGTTGGTTGGTTATGGTCATGCTGAAAAAGAACAAGTTCAGTACATGGTTCAAAATTTTCTTAAGCTGCCGGAATTGCCACGACCAGATGACGCAGCTGATGCATTGGCAATAGCTATTTGTCATGCACATAGTCGCTCAGGCTTGGTGTAATGGAGGAAAAAGATGATAGGATATTTGAAAGGAACAGTCGTTGCTTGTGAAGGACCAATGGTGACAGTAATGACAGGTGGCGTTGGCTTTGAAGTAATGATGCCAAATGATGGTGAAAGCCTTTTTGAAATCGGTGAAGAAGTGGGCATTTACACCTATATGCACGTGCGAGAAAATGATATTGGTTTATATGGGTTCAGCACAGCTTTAGAAAAAAAACTGTTTAATATCCTGATTGGTGTTTCTGGAATTGGACCTAAAAGTGCTATGCAAATGTTGGGTGTTGGTACACCGCAAGGAATCATTACGGCAATTACAATTGGCGACGAAAAGACACTGTCATCTCTTCCTGGTATTGGCAAGAAAACAGCGGGACGGTTGATTCTTGAATTAGGTGAGAAAATCGCAAAAACTTTTCCGATGGCAGAACAAAGTGTGCAGCCTGAAAAGAAAACGATGCGTCGCGGAGGCAGCAGTGCAATAGAAGGCGATCTGACAGATGCGCTCCTTGCATTAGGTTATCGTTCTGGCGAAATCAAAGAGGTCTATGACGCGACTGATGTGTTAGCAGAGAAAGATATGAATGATGCACTCAAAATTGCCTTGAACTTTTTATCGAGAGGATAAGCTATGCTTGAAGAACGAATCATATCCTCGAATGAAACCATAGAGGATGCAAGAGTACAAAAAAATATGCGCCCAAAGCGGTTTTCTGATTATATTGGGCAAACGAAAGTAAAAACTAAATTGAAGATATATGTTGAGGCAGCACGTGTACGTGGAGAAGCGTTGGACCATTGCCTTTTTTATGGACCGCCTGGGCTGGGCAAAACAACACTTGCACAAATTATAGCTAATGAATTAGAAGTTAATATTCATGTAACTTCCGGACCAAGTATCGAACGACCAGGTGATTTGGTAGCTCTTTTGACCAACCTTCAGCCTTATGACTTGCTTTTTATTGATGAAATTCATCGCCTTGATCGCTCTGTGGAAGAAGTGTTGTATTCTGCAATGGAAGATTACGTGCTGGATATTATCATTGGCAAAGGCCCTAGTGCACGTAGCCTGAGAATGGATCTTCCGCCATTTACTTTGATTGGCGCAACTACGCGTGCGGGCAGTTTGTCGTCACCATTGCGTGATCGTTTTGGGATTGTTGAGCGATTACAGTTTTATTCAGTAGACGAACTATCTGAAATAGTGGGCATTAACGCTCGTTTTATGAATGTACCTATTGAGGATGATGGCGCACGGATGATAGCCAGTCGCTCACGGGGAACGCCACGTATCGCAAATCGATTGCTCAATCGTGTGCGTGACTTTGCACAGGTTGAAGGGAATGGCATCATTGATGCAGAGATAGCACGCTATGCGTTGGATCGACTTGAAGTTGACGATGCCGGAATGGATAAACTTGACCGTGATCTTCTTATGACTATTATGGAGCAGTATAAGGGAGGGCCAGTGGGGCTAGATACCTTAGCTGCCAGTATTGGTGAAGAACGTGTCACGTTAGAAGATGTTTGCGAACCTTTTTTGCTTCAAGAAGGTTTCCTTGCACGAACGCCGCGTGGGCGCGTGGCAACGGAAAAGGCTTATCGCCATTTTGGTATGCCAATGCCAAAACATATGGTAGAAGATAATCAGCGACAAGATTTATTTAATGACGAACAAGGAGGAGAGGACAAAACTGATGAAAACCAGTGACTTTGATTATGATTTGCCAGAAGAATTGATCGCTCAGCATCCAGCAGAACAGCGCGATCATTCGCGATTGCTTGTGATGAATAAACAAACCGGTGTTATTGAACATCGTGTATTTAAAGATATTGTTGATTATTTACATGCTGGTGACGTGCTCGTGCTCAATAACACAAAGGTAATGCCGGCACGTATTTTTGGTACAAAAGAAGGCGGTTCGGCAACGATAGAAGTGCTGCTTTTGAAGCGTGATGAATATATACCAAACACATGGGAAGTGTTGGTGCATCCGGGTAAACGTGCTAAAGTTGGTACTGTTATCAATTTTGGTGATGGTCGACTTAAAGCAGAAGTGATTGATAATACCAGCGCTGGACGCAAGGTAACGTTTCATTTTAATGGAATTTTTGAAGAAATTCTCGAAGAACTTGGCACCATGCCACTGCCGCCATATATTCATGAACAGCTAGAAGATCAATCACGGTATCAGACAGTGTATGCAAAAGTAGACGGTTCTGCGGCAGCACCTACGGCGGGCCTGCATTTTACAACAGCGTTGTTAGAAACATTGCGCCAAAAAGGTATCGAAATAGAAGAAGTGCTTTTGCATGTGGGATTGGGTACTTTTAAGCCAGTGAGCGAAGAAGACATCGAAGAGCATGAAATGCACTCTGAGTATTATGAAATCAGTGAAGAAACAGCTGCTCGTATCAATAAAGCAAAGGATGAAGGTCGCCGTATTATTTCGGTAGGCACAACCTCAACCCGAGCCCTGGAGAGTGCGGCAAAAGAAGGCCGCTTGGTGAGTGGCAGTGGATGGACAAATATTTTCATTTATCCTGGCTACGAATGGCAAATTGTTGATGGCTTGATTACGAATTTTCATCTTCCGAAATCGACATTGATGATGCTGGTAAGTGCTTTGTCCTCTCGAGAACATATCCTTAATGCCTACAAAGAAGCGGTAGACCAACGTTATCGTTTTTTCTCGTTTGGTGATGCGATGTTTATTAACCCAGGAGAAAAACCATGAGTTTTGAATTTACGATTGAAAAAAAATGCAAGCATACTGGTGCGCGCCTAGGGCATTTGACGACACCGCATGGTGTTATAGAAACCCCTACCTTTATGCCGGTAGGAACGCAAGCAACGGTAAAAACATTAACACCAGATGAATTAGAAGACGCCAAATCACAAATTATCCTTTCCAACACCTATCATTTGTATTTGCGCCCGGGGCACGAACTGATTCGCGAACTGGGTGGACTACATACTTTTATGAATTGGGATCGTCCAATTCTCACGGATAGCGGCGGCTTTCAGGTTTTTAGTCTCGGTGATTTGCGAAAAATTACCGAAGAAGGTGTTATGTTTCGTTCGCACTTGGATGGCTCAAAACATTTGTTCACACCAGAATCTGTTATGGACATCGAAAATGCCTTAGGCGCAGACATCATCATGGCGTTTGATGAATGTATTCCTCATACAGCTGACAGAACCTATACAAAAAATTCCCTGGAAAGAACCACAAGATGGCTGGAACGTTGTGTGAAGGCGCAAAAAGATCCCAATAATCAAGCGCTTTTTGGGATTGTGCAGGGAGGTATGTATGCAGATTTGCGTAAATTAAGTATTGAGCAAATTGCAAAGTTTGACCTGCCTGGTTTTGGCATTGGTGGTCTTAGTGTGGGAGAACCAAATGAAATCATGTACCAGCTACTATCAGAAACAGTGCCTTATATGCCGGAAAATAAACCGCATTATTTGATGGGCGTTGGTAATCCGGATAATTTGGTACAAGCAGTAGGCTATGGTATTGATATGTTTGATTGCGTACAAGCAACACGTATTGCGCGGCATGGGGCTTTCTGGACCCGTGAAGGACGAAAAAGCATTAAGCAGCAGCAATATACAAAAGACCTTTCGCCGCTTGAAGAAGGTTGTGATTGCTATGCTTGTCGTCACTTTACTAAAGCCTACATTCGCCACTTGTTCAAAGCCAATGAAATGCTGGCCTATCGCCTTATTTCTATCCACAATATCTATTTCCTTAATCATCTTATGGAAGAATTGCGTGCAGCAATTCGTGCTGATGATTATATTGCGTTTCGAGATGAGTTTTTTGCAAGATATAAGATATAAAATGTTTGATAAGCATATTGTATTAAAAAGCTGGAGCACGTTTGTGTTCCAGCTTTTTAACTAAAAGAATCAATTTTATTTCACATTATAGAAGATTGAATTTTTTAGAAAATACTTACTTGATTTTTGGGTATGGCTTTGTTTCATTTGTGAGTCCAACGATATAATCAATACTGACATTGTAAAATTCGGCAAGTTGAATGAGCATATCTACTGGAATTTGTCTTGTTCCTTTTTCGTAGCGGCGATATACTTCACGTTGGCACCCAAGAAATTGGCTGATATCAGCCTGTGTTTTATCATGATCGATACGTAAGTCCTCTAATCGTTGAAAATACATGATGCCTACCACCTCAGCATCATGCTATCAGATGATAGCATTTCAACTGTTCTAATGCTACCGTATGGTAGTATTTTTAATATTGACTTCTAAATTTGTTTATACTAAAAGCAAAAAATATTGTTTGATTATTTCTAATACGAGGTTGATGAAAATGAGAATAGAGGACTTAAAAATATTTGTTGATGTTGTGCGGTATCATTCAATGAATATTGCTAGTGAAAAAAATTATACGACACCTCAAAATCTTAGTAAAATCATTAAACGTATGGAAGATGAATTGGGAGTTGTGCTTTTCAAGAGATCCAAAAAAGGATCTGAATTAACAGAAGCGGGTGAAAGATTTTATTTGCATATTATAGAGGTATTGACTCGTTATGATGATGCGATAGCAGCTTTGTATGAAAAAAAGCTAATAAAAAATAATGGCGAGATAGAACCGCTTCAAAAAGTTAGTGTATTATGTACATCAGGTGCGTTAAGTTATGCTGTGATGAATGCGTATAATAAAATACAAAATGAATACGGGAATTTATTGTTAGATAATGATGAAATCAACTTTTCTAATATTCAACAAGTTAGTGAATATGCCGAAGGCAAAGATTATGATATTATTGCTTGTTTCGTAGAACAAGAGCACATTGACGATTTTTTAAAAGCATTGCCTGCTTATACACTGCTTCACATTATTTTTGATGAACTTGTTTTGGTTGTTTCAAATCAAAATCCAATTTGTAGTCGTCGGACGATATCTTTATCAGAAATATGCAATTTAAATTTGATTTCATTTAAAGGGTTTTGTTTATCGAATAATTTGCTTGGAGACGATATTCAATATCATATAATGACGAATTCTCACGCAAAAGCATTAGAACAAATAAAGAACTCTGATTTATATGGAGCTCTTTTATTTAAAAAGTTCTGTGAGATGAATCGTGATGAATTCTCTGAAAATGGTAAGCTGAGAATGATTAGTTTGGATAAAAAAATAATGGGAACGTACTTGTTATTAGTAAAAACATGTCATTTAAAAAATAAAGTTGTTATGCATTTTATTAGTAAAATGGAAGAAAATTTTTCAAAGACAGTTGATTAGTTAGCGTTTTATTAGCTTATGAGAATTAGGAAAAATGGAAAACTTGAAAGATAAAATTATTGTTGACAGATTCGTTAGATTGATACATATATAGCTGAGTAAGGAGGCATTGTGATAAAGCATGGACCCTAAGTCAATTTGAAACACTTTTCTGAGTACAATCAAAAATATATCTAAAATGCTCGTCCAACTAGAATTTTTGATTTCAACATATTGTTTAGTTATTCACTATCCAATAAATGACGCGTTTATACAAAAGATTTAAAAAAATTATTAAACTATAATCAAGTTAAAGCAATAGGCTAGACTGTTAAATTATTGGATTAAGGAGTGTTAAACAATGGAAAGAAAAGCAAGAGCCGATAAAATCCTGCTCTTAGGTGTTGACGGTTTGGACCCAAGACTTACAAGAAAATATGTAGATATGGGTCTTATGCCAAATGTGAAAAAGTATATTGAAACAGGTGCACAACGCCATGATCTTGTTTTACTTGGTGGGCATCCAACTGTAACGCACGCCTATTGGACAAAGATGAGCACAATAATGATAATTGAGCAGAGGTTTTTTATAGGCTTTAGCCATGGCCAGAACGTCTTCTGGCTGTGGCATTATTTTTTCGCTTTCGATTTTTTCAATACGGCTTTCAGAAACGTAGTCCATGCGTTCACTGGCAGCGGTGCGGGATAAACCTGCTTCTTCACGTGCTAGTTGAAATAAGTTTTTATTTTCTTTAATAGAGCGTTTTCCCATAATTAAGGCTCCTTTATCAACGTATTTGCTTATTTTTGACGAGTTAGGACCATTTATTTTGTCATATGGATCCTTTTGTTTGCTGATGTCTGTTATTATACTATAAATTGTAGCGGAAATTTGTATTATTGTATTATGATGAAGTGAAAGGTTGAAAATTATGAAAACGATAGGCAATATTCTCTGGTTTGTTTTTGGTGGTTGTATCAGTGCGTTGATGTGGTTGCTTTCAGGAGTGCTATGGTGTTTGAGTATTGTTGGCATTCCGTATGGATTGCAATGTTTCAAGTTTGCCAAAATATCTCTTTGGCCGTTTGGCAAGGAGATTGAGTATGGTGGTGGCGCGGTATCGTTCGTTGCCAATATTATTTGGATTGTTTTCTTTGGTATTGAAATGGCCATCGCAAATACACTAATTGGCCTTTTGTGGTGCGTTACGATTGTTGGTATTCCATTTGGTAAACAGTTCTTTAAGCTGGCTAAACTGTCATTTATGCCATTTGGTAGCGAAGTGCGAGAAATCTCTTAAAGAAAAGTGTGAGAAGGAGGGATGTTAATGAGTGTAAAAACAAAAAAGATTTTACTAGTGGCACTTGTCATTGCTTATGTGTTATCTCCAGCGGATTTCATGACGGGACCATTTGATGATGTTTTTGTTGTGTTGCTTGGTATGCTTGCTAATGGAAAACTCAAGAAAAGTATATAAGAAATCTGCCAACAGAAATACCATAATAATTTGATGGCTCAAATAATTATGGATATTACATCTGTGTGGATTTTATATAGGTGTAAGATTGTAGGCATAGAAAAAAACGGTCGTGGAATGTTCCACGACCGTTTCAGCTTGTCGAAAAAGGTCGCCAATAGGTGGCCTTTTTCTCGCCATACCACCC
>CAUWHJ010000008.1:0-99626 GCA_963558655.1 uncultured Peptococcaceae bacterium | reverse complement strand
GTGCGTGCGTGCGTGCGTGCGTGCGTGCGTGCGTGCGTGCGTGCGTAGACATTGTCATGCTATTCATCATGGGTCGTCAACCCCCTTTGGTAAAGTCTTTTTCTTATTCTACCATGTCCCACGACCCCATTTTTTACCACTCGCGCCATATATCCACCACTCGCGCCAAAATGCTGTTTTTTGCCGTCAGAGGGTTGACAACGATGTGTGTAGGGTGTTATCCGGAATATTGATGACAACACGCACGCAGAAGCGACCGTTCTCTTTTTTATATTCCACACGGCCGCTGTATTTTTCCACCGCCAGACGAATGCAACGCAGTCCCTGACTATGATGCGCGCTTTTGAGAAGGAAGGTTTCCGGCCCGTACTCTTTTTGCACGATGCCGTCGTTCAGGCAAGTGTTTTCAACAAAGATGAGCAGCGATACATTGCTTTGACGCAAGGATAAACGCATGTGGCGCGCTTCCTCAGGTAAGAGCTGGCAAGCATGAATGGCGTTCTCCAAAAGGTTACCAAAAAGCACGGTGATGTCCGTAACAGCAAAATCCAAATGTGCCGGCAAATGACAGAGGTCCAACGCTACGCTGATATGTTCGTCACGCGCCCGTGCCAAATAGTAACGTAATACGGCATCCAACGCCAGGTAGCCACTGAGCGGTTGGTTTTCAATGTTGTCTACGCTGTCGGCGTAGCGTTTGAGGTAGGCGGCGAGTTCGTCACGCTGCCCTTCCTGGTTATACACGCTGATAACGCCAAAATGATGGCGCATGTCATGACGCAAGCGGCGATAGTCTTCAGCAGCGCTGCTGATTTGGCGATATTGGTCGTCAAAGCTGCGGAGCTGTGCCTGAAGCTGCGTGTTCTGCGCCGCCAGCCGCACATCGTTAAAGAACATGACATAAAGAGCAGCATCTGTGCCAATCACCACCACCAGAAACAGCGCCAGCGGCCGTAACATATGATTGCTGACACTTGGAATGTTTGCGATGGCTGCCACACACAGGCAATAAAGTGCGAGTGCTACTGCAAAATAGACACAGCCGCGCCGCAAAACAGTATTGCTCAGTTGTTTCATGCTCTCGCGCACGGTGCGCCGCAAAAAGGGAACCACAAGGGGCAAGGTGAGCACCAAAAGAAGCGCTTGAATGATCAGGCCCACACCACCGTAAGGACGATAAGCGGCAAATTCCATTTCACGTGTCCATACGCCGAGCAGTACATTCAGTGTAGTGAAGAGCACGGCTGCATAGTGTATCAGCATGAGTAAGATCAGCCCTTTTTGCACGGCCGTTGCACGCACCACATAAACGTACACCGCACAAGCTATCAAAAAGGTGACGCTCATATAAATATTTTGCGCCAATACCAATGGGGTGTTGATGCTGGCATGGGGATCGAAAAACAAGGTCACAAACGCGGCAAAGCCCAAAGCTGCCAAAGTCAACCCCCAAAAAAGCCCCAAGTACACACGCCGCCGCGCATAGCGCAGAGCGTTATCTTCGAAAGGCGCAAAACAGAGCACACCTATCGGAAACGTTTGCAGCAGAAATCCCAATATCTGAGTAAGAAAGAGCAGTGGTGTCATGTTTCCACCTCCATGGTTCTAAAAAGGAAGTCGTTGTAGCGTCGATAAATGTCATCACGGTCACGGCGGCTGAGCAATACCTCCGAACCGTCTTTGAGACGGCAGCGGTCACGGTCCATGAAGAGAATGTCATCCATGTTGACGATGTAGCCGCGAGAGAGTTTCAAAAACTGCGTGGAATCCAGTTGTTCTTCAATGCTGGAAAAGGTGGCTGTGAGCTGCAAGGGCACGTTAGAACCGTCAAGATAGAGTTCGACACTTTTGTTGCAGCTTTGAATGCGGCGAAGCTGATGCGCCTGAAAATGATAGGTGCGTCCGTTTGACTGAATAACAACCCGTTTGATAGAGCGTCCCACGCGTTCTTCGTAGCGCGTAAAGAGTGTTTGCAGCTGCATGGCATCAACGGGCTTGACAAGATAGTGCAAAGCGTCCAGCGCATAGGCATCAACGGCATAGTCACGGCTGGTTGTCAGAAAGGCCAGCGCAACGGTGCTTTGCAGCATACGCGCCTGGCATGCCGTCTCCACACCATTCATGCCGGGCAAAAAAATGTCTAAGAGTAAAAGATCATACACAGCACCGGCCTGCATGGTTTTTAAGAGCGCTTCACCGTCTCTAAAGGCGGTCATCTGCACTTTCTCATCATGCTGCACCAAGGTTTGTTCAATCAAGGCTTCAATGCGCACCAAATCTTTACTGTCGTCTTCACAAATGCCAATATGCACCATCTTTTTCACCTCCTGAATAAAAACTGCTTTCATTATAACATAAGTCTCACGGTCAATTTTTTACCACTCGCGCCATATATCCGCCACTCGCGCAAAAAAGGACTGCTGCTTCATGCAACAGTCCTGAAAAATATCATGGTTGATTGATTAGTTGTTTGTTTCGCCCAGCGCCAAACGAATGAGCCGTTCCGCCAAGTGGCGGTTGCGAACGAGCAGCGGGCCGTGGAAATAGGAACAATAGATGTTCTTATAAATGGCACCTTCGCCACCGTCTTCGCCATTGTTGCCGTGGCCGCTCACCACACGCCCCAGCGGACGCTCGCCCTCGCCCAGAAAGGTGCGACCATTGTGATTTTCAAAACCCAGGTAGGTTTCGCCAAATTCATCATTGGTGATTTCTATGTCACCAATGAAACGGTTGTCAATTTGGCGTAAGGTGTAATGCGGCAGGGCGCCCAGGCCTTCGATTTTTTCGCCCTGAGCGGTTTCGTAATACTGCCCCAGGAGCTGATAGCCGCCACAGATGGCAAGCCCAGCACCGCCTGCTTCGATGTATTTTATCAACTCATCACGCTTCGATGGCAGATCTTTTGCGATGACTTTCTGTTCATAGTCCTGACCACCGCCCACAAAGAGCAGGTCATAGTCGGCGGCGATAAACGGTTCTTTCAAGCTGACAAGGGTGATTTCCACATCCAACCCCCGCTGACGCGCCAGATATTGCAGCATCAGAAGGTTGCCGTTGTCGCCATAGGTGTTGAGCAAATTACCGTAGAGATGACAGATACGCAGTTTCATAGTGCCATGCCCTCCTTCAAATAACCTTGTTCCGCAAAGGTGCGGCGCAAATCGAGGGTTGCTGTGTAGGTGGCTAAGATATACACCTTGTCGGTTGGTGCGCCTGCAATCCATTCGGCAATATGACTAAGCTCTTGATCAATGTGCTGTGCCTCTGCTGCCAAACCAGCAATTTCAAAGCGGGTGGACAATTCCGCCACACGAATCCCCGAAAGGAACACTGGACGCCCAGTAGTAATCTGCACGAGTTTTTCAAAATCGCCGTCCCAAATCCAGCTCACATCGGTACCATCGGCAGGGCGGTCGTTCAAGAGTGCCACCAATGAAAATGGTGCGGGATCGGTCGCCAACATTTCCACAATTTGGTTGAAACCAACGGGATTTTTGATGAGGTTCATCACCACATCTTTGCCGCCAATATTGATGTGTTCCTGACGGCCAAAAACACGCTGCGCCGCATCAAAACCACGGCGAATGTACTGCTCGCCAATGCCGAAATGTTTGGCAACGCTGGCCGCTGCCAAGGCATTGTAAATGTTGTAAAGTCCAGCAATCGGCAGGTCGTAGTCGCTGCCGTCAATGGCAAAGCGCGAAGATTCTGGTGTCAGCTCATGAATTTTAGTTACCGCATGCGCCAATTCTGGTCGCTTAAAATCGCAGTATGGGCAGTAGAATTTGCCCAAGTTGGAATAGGTGAGGAGTTTATAATGAAGAATGTTGTCACACTGCGGACAAAGAATGCCATCGGTGTTGTAATGCGCCATTTGCTCACGGTCTTCCTCATGCGCGAAGCCGAAATATTCCACCGGATTGCTTACCGGCACACTTGAAAAAATCGGCAGATCGCCATTAGCAATAATGGTGGCTTCCGGCACCTGTGTGGCGCCATCAAGCATAAGTTGATAGGTGGTGTAGATTTCGCCGTAACGGTCCATCTGGTCACGGAAAAGATTGGTGAACACAATAACTTCCGGCTTAATGTATTTGGTGACGTGCTTTAAGGTGGCTTCGTCTACCTCAAGCACGGCATATTTCGTGCCCACTTTCTGACGTGGCGCACCGAGGAAGCAAGAGATAATTCCCTGCAACAAATTGGCACCGGTAGGATTGGTGAGCACTTGACCGTACTTTTCCTGAAAAATTTTCGTGATAAAGGACGTTGTCAAGGTTTTGCCATTGGTGCCCGTAACGATGACGGTACGATAATCTTTCGCCAAGGCAGCTAAAATGTTAGGGTCAATTTTTAACGCCACTTTGCCAGGCATACTGGAGCCGCCGCTGCGTGTTTTTTCAAGAAAGGTTTTGCTTGCTTTGCCGGCGGCTGTTGCCAGCGCAGAACGAATACTCATGCTTCTTCCTCCTTTTCTGATGCAGCATCTGGGTCTATGATGTCGCAGCCGACGACAGCGGCAATATCTTTCTGAATCTGATCGGTCAAAGTCGAGGTATCTTTTCCTTTGTACGCTTCCGGCATGATGGCTGGCAGAAATGTCACTGTTACAGGCTCTGCTTTGAAGAAATAGCTGCCGCGCGGCATGACATTGATGGTGTTTTCAATAGCAAACGGGACGATGGCTGCGCCGGAACGTGTTGCAATTTTAAGGCTTCCCGGTTTGAAGGGACGCATATTGCCATCATTTGAGCGAGTGCCCTCAGGGAAAATGCACATACCATGTTCGTATTTCTTCAACAGTTTGGCCGCACTTAAAATGATCTCCAGCGACTTGCGCGATTCGCTGCGTGGCAGGAAATAAGAACCCAAGGTGGCTACCCACTTGGAAAAAACAGGAATGCCGTCCAATTCTTCTTTGCAAATGAAGGCGCTTGGACGAGGAATGGCTGCTAACATCACTGGCGGATCAGCCATGCTCTGGTGGTTGCCGGCATAGAGAATGGAACCGTGCTCTGGTATGTTTTCCAAACCTTTTACGGTGAGCTTCACGCCTAAAAGACGACACCCCACGCGTGCCAGGTGATTGGCAAACTTCCACATACGGCGCTGAGCTTCTTCAAACTCACCGGCTTCAATCAGGCGGTTCGCTTTAGCGCGCAATGGCAAACGAATTAACAACACCGCACCAAACCAGAGATAGACAAAAATACAGCGAAGCACTGTCATCACACTCACCCCTTAAACCCGTCTTTGAGACTGACGGTTTCATTGAGAACGATGTGATCCGCTGTGGAATATTTGCTATCCACACAGAAATAACCGTTACGCAGAAGCTGATAGGTGGTACCGACAGGCGCTTCTTTCATCATTGGTTCGAGTTTGATGTGCTCGAGCACTTCAAGGCTTTTCTCATTAAACTGATCGACAATGTTTTCAGCCGTCGATTCAAAATCAAGCAAGTCGCCATAAAGATGTGCTGTGGCATCAATGGCATTTGTCGCCTCAACCCAATGCAGCGTCCCTTTCACTTTGCGGTTGGAGTTAGGGCCGCCGCTGATGGTGGTTGGGTCGTAGGTGCAGAGCAATTCAAGAATTTCGCCGGTTTCAGGGTCTTTCACATAGTCGTTGCACTGAATGATGTAGGCATATTTCAAGCGCACTTCTTTGCCCGGTTTGAGGCGATGGTATTTATTGTTGGCTTCTTCACGGAAATCGGCCTGTTCAATGTAGAGATGACGACCAAACGGAATGTCATAAGTGCCAGCATCCGGGTCATTTGGATTGATAAGGGCTGGCAGATATTCAATCTTATCTTCCGGATAGTTGGTGATGGTCACCTTGAGCGGACGCAGCACCCCCATGGTGCGTGGTGCGTGCTGGTTCAAATCTTCACGCAGGCAGTGCAGAAGATAACCCATCTCAACACGGCTGTTGGTTTTCGCCACACCAAGACGTTCGCAGAAATCTTGAAGCGCTGCCGGTGTATAGCCGCGGCGACGCAAGCCAGCAATGGTTGGCAGGCGTGGGTCGTCCCAGCCATCAACCAAACCGGCGTCCACCAGCGCTTTGAGTTTGCGTTTAGAAGTGACGGTATTTTCCAGCTCTAAGCGTGCAAATTCAATCTGACGGGAGCGGAATTTGATGAACGGCATATGTGCAAGATGCGCCAATACCCAATCATAAAGCGGACGATGGTCTTCAAACTCCAGCGTGCAAATAGAGTGCGTGATGCCTTCAATGGCATCTTCCAATGGGTGTGCAAAATCATACATTGGGTAAATGTGCCAGGTATCACCAGTGCGTGGATGCGTGGCATCTACAATACGGTAAAGAGCAGGGTCACGCATATTCATGTTGCTCGATGTCATGTCAATCTTCGCACGCAAAATGCGGGAACCTGTGGCAAACTCGCCATCACGCATACGCGTAAAAAGGTCGAGGTTTTCTTCTACACTGCGTGTGCGATAGGGGCTTTCGACGCCGGGTTCAGTGAGCGTACCACGCATAGCACGCAGTTCTTCGGCGGTGGAATCGTCCACATACGCCAAGCCTTGCTTAATCAGCTCCACTGCACCTTCGTAGAAATACTCAAAGTAATCGGACGCATAGCGCACCTCGCCGTCCCATTCGCCGCCGAGCCAACGCACATCACGTTCAATGGCTTCGATGTACTCTTCTTCCTCTTTCATCGGATTGGTGTCGTCAAAACGCAAATGGCAGCTGCCGTTGTATTTTTTCGCTAAGCCAAAGTTCAGAAAAATGGACTTTGCATGGCCAATGTGCAAATAACCGTTTGGTTCTGGTGGAAAACGGGTGACAATCTCACTCTGCCCGTTTTTAATATCTTCATTTATGATCGCTTCGATAAAGTTCGTGGAAACAACCTCGTTCTCGTTACTCATAAAGCGCCTCCTTCTTTCAAATATAGACACATCATCTTATTATAGCCGTATTCAGCGCATGGCGTCAATCGTTGACCGCCACAAAGGAACAACCACCGTCCACATTCACTCAGAATATGGACGGTGGTTGCTGGTATCAGAATTTACCGAAGAGCAGATATTTCAAACGCTGAACAAAGGTTTTTGGTTCACGCATGGTTGGCTGCTCTGGTGGTGTGCTGGTCGCTTCTGCTTCCACTTCTACGTGCGGTTTCACCTTGCTGACAGCAGCTTGCTTCACAACAACTTCCGGCTCATTTTCGTCTTCGATGACGGTGCGCGTTGTGTGCAGCGCATTCACATCGACACACGCAGTAGATTCACGCAGCCATTTGAACAATTCATATTGTTCATGTTGGCTGTCCACTTTCTTTTCGCCTTCTGCCGGATAGAGGCGCTTGTAGGTGCCGTCTGGCTGCTGAACACGCGCCAGCATATTGTCCTTGGCAAGAATATCCAAAACATCGAAGAGAATGGCTTTCACTTCGGCGTCAAGAATTTCCACCGCCACCTCCACACGATAGTTCAGGTTGCGCGTCATCCAGTCGGCGGAGCCAATATAGAGATGTTCACGTTCATCGTAGCCAAAGAGGAAGATGCGTGGATGCTCAAGGAAACGCCCCACCATGCTCTTGATGGTGATGTTTTCTGTTAAGCCCGGCACGCCTGCACGCATACAGCAAACACCACGAATATACATCGTAATTTTAACACCCGCCTGCGAGGCTTCGATGAGTTTATCAATGATGTTTTTATCGCTCAAGCCGTTGATTTTTGCCACCACACGCGCTGGTTTGCCGCTTTTAGCGGCGTCGATTTCACGGTCAATCAACTCCATGAAACGATTTTTCATTTGCAGCGGCGCAACCAACAGATAGTGGCTATCCTCGACAAATTGTCCCAAGCTCAAACATTCAAAAACATTGACAGCTTCAGCAGCAATGTCGGTATTGGTGGTAATCAGCGAAAAGTCGGTGTATTGACGTGCCGTTTTTTCGTTGTAGTTACCTGTGCCAATCTGCACGATGTGTTTCACAGCGCCATTCACATTGCGAGTAATCACACAAAGTTTGGAATGCACCTTGTATTGGTCGAAACCATAGATGACCTGGCAGCCGGCTTCTTCGAGACGTTTCGACCAGATGATGTTGTGCTCTTCATCGAAACGCGCCTTCAGTTCGACAAGCACCATGACGTTTTTGCCGTTTTCGGCAGCTTTCGCCAGGGCTTGGGCCACCTTGCTGCCAGAAGCCATGCGGTAAAGGGTGATGCTGATGGATTTAACGGTTGGGTCAACCGCCGCCTCATCAAGCAAATCCAGGAACGTTTTCATGGAGTGGTATGGATACGCCAATAAAATGTCGCTGCCGCTTCTGTCCAGATAACGCATGATGGAATCACCAGGCGCAATACAAGCCGGCATCTGCGGAGGCATTGGCTCATAGTTTAAGGTTGGAAATTCGCTGGTAAGATCACCGAACAAGCCATAAATAAAATTCAAAGACAATGGCAGTTCCGGTGTAACAATCACCGATTTCTGTTTCGCCTTAATGCGTTTCAGCAGGTAGTGCAAAAGCTCCGGCGAAATGCGTTTGGAAAGCTGCACACGCACCACCGAAGAGTGTTTGCGTGTTTTAATCAGCTGCTCCATCTGTTCGCGCCAATCCATTTCTTCATCATAGCGCGCTTCATCAACACGCAAGTCACCATTACGCGTAAGGCGGAAGATGAATTTATCGGTAATTTTACTTTTCAAAATCAGTTGGTCGGCAAAATAGTACACCAAATTGGCGGCCGTTACAAAGCAGAAGCCTCGTCCAGATTCATCTGGAAAAATAAAGTAGCGCGGAAAATTGGTGTTGAGAATTGGAATAACTGCTACATTCGACTTTTTATCAGAGTTTTCAAAGGCAATGCAAACATACTGCTCCTTGTTGCTCAAATATGGAAATGGGTGATGTGAATCCACCACCTGCGGTGAAAGATAAGGCTTCACTGCCTGATTAAAGTATTTTTCCAGCATTTCTTCCTGATAATCGGTTACATTATCAGGGGAAATTTCATAAATTCCATGCTGACGAAGCTGGCCAACAAGATTCACATAGCATTTTTCCACACGAGGAATCAGACGCTTTACTTCGCTGTAAATCATGTCCAGCTGCTCTGCGGCAGTCATCTGTGATTTTTTGTCCACCTCATCGGGCGTTAATTCGGCTGCGTCACTCAACCCACCGACACGCACCATAAAAAATTCATCGAGGTTTGAACCAAAGATGGACATAAAACGCATACGTTCAAACAGCGGCAATCTGGGATCTTCCGCCTCTTCCAGCACACGTTCATTGAAACGCAGCCAACTCAGCTCCCTATTTACATAAGGATTGTTGTTCATCTCTGAATTCATCAATTCCGCTCCCTCTCAAAATACCATTTTCGATCATATAGCCTTCGCGAACACCATGACTAACAATCACAAGTTCTGTTGCACCAACAAAATTCATAATGGATTTAATCACGATCAAGCCCGGAATAAAGGTCACCAAACGTTCCGGAATCACGCGGTTGAGAATTTTAATGCCGTCCATTCCCAACATGGAAATGGCACGGTCAAGTTCTTCGATTTCCTCAAGCGTCATGGTGTAGCCCATGGTTTCGCCATCTTTGCCCAAAATGTGTCGATGCACTTTGGCCAAAGCACGCGCTGTGCCGCCCATGCCATAGATGCGGCGAAATCCTTTTTCCGCAATATTCAACGTGCCTTCAAGCTCTGCGCTGACAAATTTTGTAATTTTAGCACGCTGCTTCGAATTTGGGAAAAGCCCTTTGACAAACTTGTTGTACATCGCCAAAGCGCCAATTTCTTTACTGGTGCTCGCCACCAAACCATAGTCATCATAATAAAAAACCTGAGCACTGCCGCCGCCTAAATCGAAACCGGCTGCCTTATCGTCTTTAATGCAGCTTTGCAAACCGATGTAATCATAGTATGCCTCTTCACAACCAGACAAAAGACGAATCTCGATGCCTGTATTCTTGCGTACTTCTGCCAGCACCTGGTTTTGGTTGCTGATGCTACGCAAAGAAGCGGTGGCAAAGCAGGAAAACCCATCACATTGTGTCTCATCGCACATCACTTTCATGCGTGAGAGCACTGAACACAAACGGTTAATGCCTTCCGGTGTCAGAACGCCATCCTCGATATAGCTCAAAATCTCTGCAAATTCTTTTTCATTAACCAACGCGCGAAAAGTATTGTCCGGGTTGATTTGATAAACCACCGCACGCATTGTGTTGGAACCAATATCAATTAAACCGTACTTCAATGTTTCTCTCTCTTTTCTTCTATTAGATTTATACAATTAAACTCTCATGCCAATACACCGTCTGCGGATCGTCTTTCACCGCTTGAAACTTTTTCAGTCGGCCTTGTGCATACTTCAGCGAATAGCTGAAATAGATGGTAATTTCATCTTCGATGGAATCTTTCGGGCGCACAATAATCTGATCTGGGTAGAACATATACTGCACGTCCTGATCGCGCCAGGACACTTCCACATTGCCAATTTTCAGCGTAATCGTACCCCATTCGCCAACGCTAATGCCACCAAGCTGCCCACGACTGCTTTGAAGGTCGTGATAGCGGAAACCAATAGAATAATTATTTTCTCCAAGAATCGCTGTTAGATGCTCAATCAAATAACGCCCCGGCAGACCAATTTCTTCAATCAAACGACGTTCCGAATCCACCGCTTTGGCAATCATCGCCAGACGCTTTTGCAGCGACAAATCTTCGTCATCTGACCACGACATTTTATTGTTGAATTGTTTCAAGGTTTTTTGCAGATCCTCACACAACATGAGAACCTCTGCATCATGTTCTAAGAATTGCATATTCGTCATCCTTCACCAAACAAAAATAACAGACAAGTACATAATCTGTTCCTATTATACCATGCCCCTCGCACGGTCGCAAAGTTTTCCGCCCTCTTTCTCCCCAAGCACCCGGAAAAAACGCCGAAATGGCGCACGCGTGTAAACGTCATGTAAAAGCAGCGTAATTTTTATTTAATGCTTGACATTTGCTGCAAATCTGTGTATGATAATCAAGTAACGACAACAAGCCAGCGTGATGGAACTGGCAGACGTGACGGACTCAAAATCCGTTGGGGTAACACCCGTGTGGGTTCGAATCCCACCGCTGGCAGACGACCACTTATAGCAAAAGCTGTAAGTGGTCTTTTTCTTTGTCCACAAAGCCCACAAAAAATGACGCAGCCAAAAGACTGCGTCATTTTTTATTACATCGTGAGCACCCAAGCCACCACACAAACCATGCTGACCACATAAAACGCCAAACAAATCAGCTTCATACGTCGAGAATACGGCCGCAGCATGGCAACATCCAACACCAAGATGGTTGTAATGCCACACAATATCCCCCAAAACACCATGCCACTCAACTGCCAGATAGGCAGCGCAATCATCACCCCAAGAACGATAATGAGCACACGCAGCAATTTTTTTGATACCATCGTTTTCTCCTTTACATGAGCGGCCCAAATACACGCATCAAGCGACCAAAGATACGCTTATACAGCGGAAAAGATGTGTAGGTTTTAAGATAAATCCGCTCGCATTTCTTTAAGGTCTCCTGAAAATCTTCCTCAGCAGCCGCAGCCACCTTTTTGTCATACATCAGCACACCGTTTTCAAAATGCAGAAACAAACTGCGGAAATCCAAATTCACCGACCCCACTGTTGCAATGCGATCATCACTCACAAATACTTTAGAATGTAAAAAGCCCGGTGTAAATTCATAAACCTTGATGCCAGCTTTAAGAAGCTCTGGATAATAACTGCGTGCAATCATAAAGACAATTTTTTTATCTGGGATATGCGGCAGCATCAGCCGCACATCAATGCCACGTTCAGCAGCAAATTCCAGAGATTTACGCATACGCTCGTCTAAAATAAGGTATGGCGTCATAATGTGCACATAATCTTCCGCCAAATCGAGAATCTGACAATACACATTAGAGGCCGTATCATGGTGATTTTCCGGTGCATCTGCATACGGTGCAATGATGGACTGTGTACGCACCTGTTCTGGTTCCGCTGCCATATAGCGTGCATAGTCATCGGTATGCCAACCGGCTGCAACATTCCACATCTGCAAAAACATCGCTGTCAACGACTGCACACCACTGCCCGTCAAACGCACCCCTGCATCTTTCCAATAGCCAAAACGCTCAATCAAATTGGCGTATTCATCGGCTAAATTGAAACCACCGGTGTAAGCCACCTTCCCATCAATCACCGTAATCTTGCGATGGTCACGATTGTTTTGATAGGACGACAAAATCGGGCGAATCGGCGAAAACACACGACATTCAATGCCCATTTCATTGATACGCTCAGCGTAATGCTGCGGCAGACTAAGCCCGCAAAAGCCATCATACATCAGACGCACTTCCACGCCCTCGTCCACCTTACGTTTCAGCACATCTAAAACGCGCTCCATGATTTTCCCCTCGTGGACGATGAAATATTCCATAAAAATAAACGACTCTGCGCGCTCCAAATCCTCAAACAATGCTTCCAAAGATTCTTCGCCGGTGCTGTAATAAGTCACATCTTCACCATAATAGGTTGGATATTTGCACGCCGAAGCCAAATAATGAAACAGACCAACATACTTATTATCCATAAACGACAAATCACGCCGTGCCGTCTCATTATTGTTCAAATACAGCTCTGTTTGTAATTCCTTTTCATGTACTTGCGCTGTCAAATGCGCCGTCCCCGGCACCAGCTTAATCACAACATACATCATAAGCGCCACCGTCGGCATCAATGCCAAAAGCGTCAGCCAGGCAATCTGATAAGCATTGTGCGGGCATTGCAAAACAATATAGCAAATCATCAACACCGTTAAAATTACAGCGATAAACTGAAAAACAATCGCATAATTGCTCACGAATTTATCCGTAACTACCCGATAAAACAACACCCAAGCACCTACTTGAATAAGCACCAACACCGCCGTTAGAAAAAACGAATTGTTGACCGCCGTCAAGCCTGTTTGGCGAATTTTTTCCTTTTCATTTGCCACACGCACCCCTCCTTTTTTATATAATGTTCATACTAATTCAGAACCTCTAAATTGTCAACAGCGCATCTACGCAAAAGAAAAAGGCATCCCATTAAAACGGAATGCCTTGTCCCAATCCATCAATAGTTTTCAGCCAGCACTTCAAAATACGCTTTTGGATGGCTGCACGCTGGACAAATCGCTGGTGCTTCCTTCCCCTCAAAAATATAGCCACAGTTGTTGCATTTCCACTTAATACTGTTCTCTTTCTTGAAAGTCGTATCATTTTCAATACCAGCCAACAATGCCAGATAACGTTTTTCATGTGCAGCCTCAACCTGTGCAATTAAATCCATGCGTGTAGCAATTTCGTCAAAGCCCTCTTCACGTGCTTCCTCAGCCATACGCTTGTACATATCCGTCCATTCATAATTTTCGCCAGCTGCTGCATCTTTCAGATTTTCCAGCGTACTCTTAATGCTGCCACCCTGCAAATATTTGAACCAAAGTTTTGCGTGTTCCATTTCATTTCTTGCAGTTTCTTCAAACAGCATCTGAATCTGCACATAGCCATCTTTCTTTGCCTGTGAAGCATAGTAAGTATATTTGTTACGCGCCTGAGATTCACCTGCAAAAGCATCCTGTAAATTCTTTTCCGTCTTTGTACCCTTTAAGTCTTTCATCATAAACCTCCATCTCGTTATATAACGCAAATCCATTCAAACGCCATTAAGTACCAATATTCATTATTAAAGAAAGGAACAAATCTCAACCAACGAAGTACGCATTATGGGCATCTCCAGCTAAAAGCAAGCCAGCCTCAGCCAGGAACCTCTGGCTTATGATTGTGCATCACCAGCCAGACGGTAAGTATGCCCATTTTTATGTAAGGCAACCACAACATTTCCTGTGACAAGGTCAACATAATTAAAGGATAATCGTCTTTCAGCCTGATCGTCTGCTTTAACAACAAAAACATTCCGATACGTGGCCTCCAACTCACCCTTGTGATTGACCACGCGATTACGCCCGATATTCACGTCCAATTCAATCTCACAACCAACAAACGGCTGCAGCGACTTCTTCACACGCTCAATCGTTATCTTCGTCATTATGCATCATCCTCTCTAATATCTCTATTATAGCACAAAATCGGCATGGAATCAAAGAAAATTTATAATTATACCGTTCTTCACAATTTTTGTCAAGATTTTAACACGATATTGCCCATTGCTCACTTATAATTACACTCTCAAAGATAGCAACAATTTATTGTTTTGAAACAGACAATCTCTTCAATGCTACAATCGTGATTTTTTGCAATACCCTTTTACAAAAAAATTAAAAGAAATGAAATTTACCGTTGACAAAATCATACTTCCTTTGCTAAAATAATATTCGCTGAGTGAGGAGAGATGTCCGAGTTTGGCTGAAGGAGCACGACTGGAAATCGTGTATACGGGGAACCGTATCAGGGGTTCGAATCCCCTTCTCTCCGGTGATGACCGCGAGTCCTTTTTGGACTTGCGGTTTTTTTGTTTTATCCGAGCATGATTGGGAGGAAACTTTCATGAAACTGACTACTTTATGTTATATTGAAAAAGATGGCGCCTATCTAATGCTGCATCGCGTGAAAAAGGAGCACGATGTCAACAAGGGGAAGTGGATCGGTGTTGGCGGGAAGTTTGAAGCCGGCGAGTCGCCTGACGATTGCCTGCTGCGTGAGGTGCGTGAAGAAACTGGTCTCACGCTTACGCGCTGGCGTTATCGTGGTATCATCACTTTCTGCTACAATGATAATGAAGCCGAATATATGCATCTCTATACTGCTACTGGCTTCACAGGCACGCTTGCAGATGATTGTCATGAGGGTGTATTACGCTGGGTCGCCAAAAGCGATATCCCTTCTCTTTCATTATGGCAGGGGGATCGCATTTTCTTAAATTTGTTGGCCGAAGATTATCCACCTTTCTCCTTAAAACTCCTCTATCATGATGATGAGCTTCTTGAAGCTGTGCTTGATGGCAAGACCTTGCCGCTCGCATAGTGCTTTGAAACGACAAAGCTCCTGGCACAAATCGTTTGGTTTGTGTCAGGAGCTTTTTTAATGTTCGTTTCATAAAAACTTATCCATGTTTTTGACCATTTGATGGAAGACGCGATAAAACACCTGTAAATCTTCGTCAGAGATGCCTTCTTTGACAACGTTAGATGCTTCTATGGAAACGTGGTCAATAATACGACACAGCCGCATTCCTGCCGGTGTAATGCTCACTTTAGAACGCCAGCGTCTTTTACTTTCTTCTTCTTCGTGTACGACATACCCACGCTCTACCAGATATTCAACAGCACGGGACGTTGCCGATTTATCCTCGCAACAAAGGTTGGCCAATTCGGTAACTGTGAGTCCGTCAGAGTGATGACCCAGAAAAAAAAGCACCATGACATGCTGACTTTTGATGTCGTAGGCCGCATAGATGGCGGTTTGCTTTTTTTTGATTTGTTGGAGTTTCTTATAAGCAGCGACCACCAAGGTCATAAAATCTGTCACACGATGTTGCATCAAGCACTTCCTTTATGTTCAAGCATGTCAAGGTAATTGTCTACGCATGGGCGCTTTCCGCTTTGCGTTGTTCAGCTTTTTTTATCTTACCGCTGATGGTTTTTTCCATAGCGTCAACAAATTCTACGATACGCAACCATTTATATTCTGCCAACTGACTATTGCAGAAATCACGCAGTTCACGATCCAATTCTTTAGAGGCACTATACCCGGGTGCCAACACCACAATGGCTTTAATGGCTTGGCCGCGCAGTTTATCCGGAACACCGATGACGCTGCATTCCATAACAGCTGGATGTTTCATGAGCACTTCTTCAATTTCATACGGTCCAACACGATACCCGCCGGTTTTGATGATGTCATCAAATCGACCATGGAACCAGTAGTAGCCATCGCTGTCACGATAGATGGCATCGCCTGTATGAAAAACGCCGTCACGCCATGCTTTGGCAAAACGTGCTTCATCGTCAAGATAGCCACTCAGAACGCCTACCGGATGTTTGCCTTCTTGTGGGACTACAACGATTTCGCCAATTTCTCCATCAGCGGCCGGCTGCCCATCTTCATTACGCAATTCTATATGATATTGTGCCGATGGCAAACCCAACGCACCATCTTTTGATGGCATCCCAAGAAAGTTTGCTAAAAGCAGCGCTGTTTCTGTTTGACCATAGCCTTCACGCACATCCAAACCAGTTGCTGCCTTAAATTTCTCAAAAATATCCGGACTCATATATTCGCCAGCTGTTGACGCGTGTTCCAAGGTTGGAAAATCGAGGTCTGTTTTACGCGTCATATAGCGATAAATGGTTGGCGGCGCACAGAAGGAGGTCACGTTGTATTTTCTAATGATATTGGCCAGTTGTTTTGGCTCGAAGTTATCAAAATCATACACCATGACGGCACATTCATTAAGCCATTGCCCGTAAAGTTTTCCCCAGGAAGCTTTTGCCCAACCTGTTTCAGAAACGGTAAAATGCAAACCACCATCTTTGGTTCCCTGCCAATATTTGGCGGTAACAAAATGCGCCAACGGATAGGTGTGGTCGTGAATAACGCCTTTTGGACGATCGGTGGTGCCCGATGTAAAATAAATCGCCAACGGGTCGCTCGCCAGGGTGTCCTGGCGCACTAATGTGTCAGGAGCTTCTGCCATATCTGCATCAAGGCAACGGAAACCCTCTACGCCTGTTTTCACCGTCCACAACTTACAGTCACAGCCCAAGCGTTCAACCGCTTCACGCATATGCGCCGGCACATCATTCTGGGTGGTGCAAACAACCGCTTTGATTTTTGCCGCATCAAGGCGATAGACGATGTCGTCTGCTGTCAGCATATGGGTGACAGGCACCATCACAGCACCAATTTTATGCAGGGCAATAACGGTGATCCAGTATTCCCAATGGCGCTTGAGCGCCAGCATAACACGGTCTCCACGACCAATGCCATGTGCCATCAAGGCATTGGCGCAACGATTGCTTTCGCGGCTGATGTCGCCGAAGCTAAAGATGCGTTCTTCACCTTCTGTGTTGCACCAAACCAGGGCACGTTTATCTGGAGATTCGGCAGCGATGGCATCAATGACATCATAGCCAAAGTTAAAATTGTCAGGATAATGAATGTCAATGTTCAGCAATTTACCTGCTGCATCGACAGTCTCTGTATAAAAATGTTGATAAATGCTCATTTTTGCTCCTCTTTACAGAGTGTGCCCAAGGCACGAAAACGTTTGTAACGGCTTTCGCTGAGATCTTTTTCCTGAGCCAGAATATCCAGCTCTTTAATCAGCATACGCTGTAAATCTTTATAGAAGATACGGCTGCCAATGTCTTTTTCCGAAAGAATTTTTTCTGCGAAGCCAAATGTCAAGGCGTCCTGGGCAGTTAGTTTCAAACTTTCTGCAGCCACGTCAGCCTGTTTGGCATCTTTCCAAAGAATGCTGGCGCAGCCTTCCGGCGAAATAACAGAATACACGGCGTGCTCCAACATCCACACGCGATTGGCCACAGCCAACGCCAAGGCGCCGCCACTGCCGCCTTCGCCAATAAAAATGGAAATGATTGGCACCTCAAGCCCCATCATCGTTACCAGATTTTCGGCAATAGCTTGTCCTTGACCACGTGCTTCGGCGCCTATGCCACAATAGGCGCCAGATGTGTCTACAAAGCAGATGATGGGCCGTTTGAATTTTTCAGCCTGTCGCATCAGACGCAATGCTTTGCGATAGCCTTCCGGATGTGGTGCGCCGGAAAGGCGCGCATTACGTTCTTTAATGCTGTGACCTTTTTCAATGGCAATCACTGTCACCGGCCGTGTGCCAAGGTAACCGATACCGCCTACCATGGCGGCGTCATCGCCAAAGCAACGGTCGCCGTGTAGCTCGAAAAATTCGCTGAAAATGGCGTTAATATAATCCAAGCCCGTTGGTCGTTTGCTATCACGGGCAATTTTTACGCTCTCAAATGCCTGATTGCTCATTGGCCGCTCCTTTCCGCATGCAGCTTTAGCAGCCGCGCCAATACAACACGTTGCTCAGCGCGTGGGACAATCGCATCAACAAAGCCATGCTCAAGCAAAAATTCTGCAGTCTGGAACCCTTTAGGCAGGCTTTTGCGCGTTGTTTGTTCAATCACACGCGCACCGGCAAAACCAACAATCGCTCCTGGTTCGGCAAGAATGATGTCGCCTTCCATGGCAAAGCTGGCTGTCACACCGCCAAGCGTTGGCCCTGTCAGAATCGGCATATAAAGGAGACCGGCTTGGCTGTGTTTCATCACGGCACCACTCACCTTCGCCATTTGCATGAGCGAAAACATCCCCTCTTGCATACGCGCACCACCGGACACGGTGTAGCCAACCACTGGCAGCCGTTTTTCCACAGCCAGCTCAAACAAACGCGTCAAGCGTTCACCGACTGCGGCGCCTAAGGTGCCCATCATGAACTTACTTTCCATCACAAAAAACGCACATTTGGCACCACCGATGGACGCCAAACCACAAACTACCGCTTCATTTTCGTCGGAAGTGCGCTGTGCTTTTTCAAGTTTTTCGCTATAATTTGGAAATTCAAGCGGATCACTGGAAACAATGTCCGCAAAAAATTCCTGAAAACTGTTTCTGTCCGTTATCAGTTCAATGCGGCGGCGCGCAGAAAGCGCAAAATGATGACCACAATTCGGGCAGCACTGCAAGTTTTTTTCCAACTCATCGCTCATAAAAGCGCGATGACAGTTCGGACAGTTTACTTCGTTTTTTTCAGCTGCCGAGCGGCTAATCTTGCGACCACCAGCCTCCAATTCATTGTCCGGTGTTCTGCGGAAATTCAAAAACGCCATAGGGTCACCGTCCTTCCATAAATCTCAAATCATAGGTTCCCAGAACAAAGTCTTGTTCACCGATGAGTGCAAGCTGTTCTTCGATGTTCGTATCAACGCCTTCAATAATAAGCTCGCACAATGCTGCGCGCATCTTACGAACCGCTTCATCGCGATCCCCTGCCCAAACGATGAGTTTACCCAGGAGAGAATCGTAGAAAGGCGAGATGCTGCCGCCCTGAATCAGGAAAGTATCAAAACGCACAAACGGCCCACCAGGCACGTGCAGCGTATCCACCTTGCCCACGGAACGCGCATTGATGCGACATTCTATGGCTGCGCCACGCAGCTGCACATCTTCCTGCGTAAAATTCAGCGGAATACCACTTGCCACGCGAATCTGCCACTTCACAAGGTCAACCCCGCAAAGCATCTCGGTGACACCATGTTCCACCTGCAAGCGCAAGTTCATTTCCATAAACCAGAAATGACCGCTTTTATCAAGAAGAAATTCCAGAGTGCCCAAGCCCACATAGCCAATCTCGCGTATGGCCGCAGCGATTTTTTCCACAAGAGCATCACGCATGGTCGAGGTTACAGCAGGCGATGGCCCTTCTTCAATGAGTTTCTGATGGCGTAGCTGCACAGAGCAATCACGCTCGCCAAGACACACCACATTGCCGTATTCGTCGGCCAAAATCTGAAACTCCACATGGCGCGCCGGATATACGCATTTTTCCAAATAAAGCGCACCATCACCAAAAGCCGCCAGACTTTCTGCCACAGCTGTGTGATACACCTGCTCCAGTTCCTCCTTATTGGTGACCATGCGAATACCGCGTCCACCACCACCGGAGCGTGCTTTAAGCATAACAGGATAGCCGATTTCAGCCGCCAAACGCACCGCTTCTTCTACATTCACAAGTGGTTCGCTGCCAGGAATAATTGGCAACCCTGCTTTCTGCATCATGCTTTTAATTTTTGCTTTATCGCTCAAAGCCTGCATCGTCTTTGCCGGTGCGCCAATAAATACAAGATCGTTGGCCTCACACAACGATGCAAAGTGATCGTTTTCCGACAAAAAGCCATAGCCCGGATGAATCGCAACGGCACCTGTCGCCATCGCCGCACTCACAATGCGTTCTTCATTGAGATAGCTTTCAGCACTCGTTGCCGGACCAATACAAACACTTTCATCAGCCAATGCCACGTGCAAGGCATCGCGGTCCGCTTCGGAATAAACCGCCACAGTAGCGATGCCCATCTCCTTGCAGGCACGAATAATGCGTACCGCAATTTCTCCACGATTGGCAATCAAAATCTTTGTAAACATAGCCTCACTGCTCCACGATGGCAAAAGAGAACTCAGCTTTTACGCAAAGCGTATCGCCGACATACCCGCTGCCTTCTGCAAAATAAAAAGCACCCATGTTACGTTTAATGCGACATTTTGTCGTGAAGGTGTCACCAGGTTTCACCGGTGCCTTAAACTTCACCTTGTCCAATCCCGTATACATCGGGAGTTTTCCATCTTCCATCTTGTCACGCAACAGTATGCAGGCTGACTGTGCAAGAATTTCACACAAAATCACGCCAGGCACCACAGGGTTCCCTGGAAAATGTCCCTGCAAAAAGAACTCATCGCCACGCACATGATAGGTGCCGATGGCTTCGTCCCCTTCCTGTACCACTTCATCTATAAGCAGCATATTGTCGCGATGGGGCAGGATTTTTTTGATTTCTTCCTGATTCATACATCCATCTCCTTCAGGCGGAAAAGTTCGGTGCCATATTCAACAAGCTGACCATTTTCCACACAGATTTCTTCGATGATGCCATCATTTTCTGCAACCACTTCGTTCATCAGCTTCATAGCTTCAATGATGCAAAGGGTATCCCCTTTACGCACCTGGTCGCCCACCTTAACAAACGGCTCCGCATCTTCCATTGGTGCAGCATAAAACACACCAACCATTGGTGATTTGAAGCTCACTGTTTTATAGCTCACATTCGTTGGCACTGGTGATGCTTCCGGACGCACCATAGGCGCATTCACCGGAGATGCCGCAATAACCTGTGGCTTATTGTCACATTCAAGGCGGAAATAACCGCGGCTTTCGTCAACCTCCATACCTGTAAGGCCGAGTTCCTTCATAAGCGCCGCGTATTTTCTGATTGTCTCTTCGTTCATAAATCTTACACCTTTCTAAAGGCCAGGCAGGCATTATGGCCGCCAAAGCCCAGGGAGTTGGACAGGCAGAGATTCACATCAGCCTGTACAGCCTTATTTGGCACATAGTTAAGATCACATTCAGGGTCCGGATCAAGAAGGTTGATCGTTGGCGGGATAATGCCGGTTTCCAGCACCTTCAAGCACACCATGGCTTCAATGGCACCAGCTGCACCAAGCAAATGCCCTGTCATGGATTTGGTGGAACTAATCAGGGCTTCATGCGCTTTTTCTTCACCAAGCGCCGTCTTAATGGCTAACGTTTCGCTGGAATCGTTCGCCGGCGTACCGGTGCCGTGAGCGTTGATATACAGATGTTCCTCCCCTGTGTAGCCTGCTTCTGCAAGTGCATCTTTCATTGCGCGAGCACCGCCTGACGCATCTGGTGCTGGAGAGGTGATGTGATAAGCATCACAGGTTGAACCGTAGCCACAAATTTCGCCATATATTTTGGCGCCGCGTGCCAAAGCGTGCTCATACTCTTCAAGCACCAGGGCAACAGACCCTTCGCCGATGACAAAACCGGCGCGCCGTTTGTCAAATGGCAAGGAAGCAGCATTTGGATCTTCCGCAGTTGAAAGGGCGTGCATATTAACAAAACCGGCAGCCCCCAGCTCATTGATGGCTGCATCGCTACCGCCTGTAATCACGGCATCAGCATAGCCATGGCGAATCTGCCGCATCGCTTCACCAATAGCATTAGACCCTGAAGCACACGCCGTTACAGCCGGCATTGCCGCTCCCTGGCAGTTGTAACGAATGGCAATCATGCCAGCTGCCATATTCGCAATCATCATCGGCACCATATAAGGAGACACACGGTTTGGCCCCTTATCTAAGAGACGCTGATGTTCTTTAACCATGGTGTTCAGCCCGCCAATGCCGCTACCAAAATATACGCCAATACGCGCTGGCTCGACAGTGCCAATGACACCACTTTCTTCAACAGCTTGCGCTGCTGCGCCCATCGCCATCTGGCAGAAACGGTCGCTGCGTAAGATTTCCTGCTTGCTCATATAATCACGAGGGTTGAAGTCTTTAACCTCGGCAGCCACCTTTACTTTATAATCGGTGGTATCAAAAAGTGTGAGCGGCCCAATACCGTTGACACCATTGACCAGATTATTCCATGCTTCATCGAGGGTGTTTCCGACAGGTGAAATAACCCCCACCCCTGTCACAACCACTCTATGTAATGTTTCGTTCATCAAAACTCTCCTTTACATTGCCATGCCGCCGTCAACACGCAAGACTTCGCCAGTAATGTAGGAAGCATCTGCCAAAAAGGCAATCGCTTCGGCGACTTCATCTGCTTCACCGGCACGCGCCAACGGAATCAGTTTCAGCCAAGGGCTGTCTTCACCGCCCAGATCTTTCGTCATATCCGTAGCAATGAAACCAGGCGCCACCGCATTGCAGCGAATGTTCTTCCCTGCCAGTTCCTTTGCCACCGATTTGGTCAAGCCTATAATCCCAGCCTTAGACGCAGAATAATTGCTCTGACCGGCATTGCCAGTAAGCCCCACCACCGAAGATACATTCACAATGCTGCCGCCTTTTTGACGAATAAAGAGACCTGTGCATTGACGAATCATGTTCCAGGTGCCCTTGAGGTTAGTAGAAATAACCGCATCAAAATCATCTTCGCGCATCATGGCTAACAGTTTATCTCGAGTGATGCCCGCGCAGTTGATGAGGATGTCTACGCTGCCAAAGGCTTCTTTGATTGCCGAAACGGTTTCTTTGGTTTGTGCAAAATCAGCCACATCGCATTGATACGCTTCGGCTTTCACACCATACTGCGCGCGACATTCTGCACAAACAGCATCAGCCGCCGCCTGATTGCCAGCGTAAATAACGGCAATATTCGCCCCAAGACTGGCAAGTTTTTTTGCAGTCGCTGCACCAATGCCGCGAGAACCACCTGTGACTATGGCATTTTTTCCCTGAATCATGCCTTCACCTCTTCAATAATTTTTTGCAGCTCTTCAATGCTGCCGGTTGTATAACGGCGTACGGTTGGGTCAATGCGTTTAATCATTCCCACCAACGTATCGCCAGGCCCAATTTCAATAAAAGTATCGGCGCCGGCAGCAATCATGTTGCGTACAGTTTGTTCCCAACGCACCGGATGCGCCATCTGTTCGGAAAGGGTACTAATCACATCGGTGTGATAGGGTTCTCCGTTATAGTTGGCGTATACTGGCATCTTGAGAGACTGCACCTGCAACGTATTCAGCTCTTTATTAAAAGCACGTGCTGCATTTTCCATAAATGGAGAGTGGAAACCACCTTTCACTTTCAGTGGTACCGCACGACCGCCAGCTTCTTTAACAGAAGCCGTAAAGGCTTTCATTTCTTCCGCCAATCCAGAGCAGGATACTTGACCAGGACAGTTAAAATTAACAGGATAAACATTTGGAAAATCTGCACAAATTTTTTCCACATCTTCAGCCGCCAGTTTAAGCACTGCTGCCATGGCTGTTGGCTGCGCCTCTGCCGCCTCCTGCATCAAGGCACCACGCTTACAAACCAAGTTAAACATATCTGCAAAATCCGCTGCACCCGCATAAGCAAGCGCCGCCAGTTCGCCTAATGAAAAGCCAGCCGTCATGTCTGCGCTAATGCCGTTTGCCTGGAGGGCAGCCGCCGTCGCAAGCTCGACCACAAACATATCTGGCTGGGTGTTTTTTGTTTCCTGCAATACATCATCGCTGCCTTCAAAGCATTGAGCAAGGGTGCCTGGGCGAAGTGCTTCAGCTCGATCAAACACCGCTTTAGCCGCTGCATTTGCGCTGTAATAATCCTTCCCCATGCCGCTGTGCTGCGCCCCTTGCCCAGCAAATACAAATGCTATTTTACCCACTGCGTGGCTCCTTTCAAGAGCGTTTCGCCTTCTGTCACAACCTCGCGAATAATGTCTGCCGCTGGCTGCACCTTATTCACCAAAGCGCAGGATTCGCCCGCCATGAAGCAGCCGTGTTCGCTGTCGCCTTCTTTCACAGCTTTACGCAGTGCGCCGGCGCCAAGTGCTTCAAGTGCTTCATCGCTCATGCCGCCATATTCGGCTTTGGTATATTCACGGGTAAATGTTGTACGCAGGCTACGCACTGGATGGCCCAAACGTTTGCCGGTCACTGCAGTACTGCGGTCATTGGCTTTCAGAATCTTTTTCTTGTATTCTTCATGAATACCACATTCCTCTGCGCTTAAAAAACGTGTGCCCATCTGCACACCACAAGCGCCCAACATAAAGGAAGCGGCAAAGCCACGACCATCAGCGATACCACCAGCGGCCAGCACAGGAATATCCACTGCATCAGCAATCAATGGAACCAATACCATGGTATTCAGCTCGCCAACATGACCACCGCTTTCTCCACCTTCGGCGATGACTGCATCGGCACCCAGACGCTGCATCAATTTTGCCAGTGCCACCGATGCCACCACAGGAATCACCTTGATACCGCTGGCTTTCCACGACTCAATGTATTTCGATGGATTGCCGGCGCCCGTGGTAACCACAGCCACTTGTTCGTCACAGACCAGTTGGGCCACCTCATCGGCTGATGGGCTCATCAGCATGATGTTGACACCGAATGGTTTATCCGTCAGCGACTTAGCAATCTGGATTTCCTGGCGTACCACTTCCGCCGGCGCATTGCCGGCGGCGATGATCCCAAGACCACCGCCGTTCGACACTGCTGCAGCCAGTTTGCCGTCAGCAATCCATGCCATACCCCCTTGGAACACCGGATACTCAATACCCAGCATACCAGTAATTGGTGTATTTATCATGAGCGCGCCTCTTTCTTACTTCTGAAGTTTTTCAACAAAGTTAACGAGATCGCCAACCGTTTCAACTTTCTCATCAAGTTCGATGGAAAGATCGAGCTTGTCTTCCAGTTCCATCAGAAGGTCAACGGTGTCCAAAGAATCAATGCCGAGATCATGGAAAGTGCTTTCCATCGTGATGTCTGCTGCATCACATTCAAGACGATCTGCTAATAATTCCTGTACTGCTTCAAATACCATAATGATTTCCTCCATATCTTTGAACCAGACGTCGGGTTGAGATTTTTGTTGACGCCTGTTCGTGAACTTATTGATTTTTCAACAAGGCTATTTTACGCTCATCTTGTTGAATTGTCAATAAGTCGCCCTTATTTTTAGCGTTCTTAATAAAATCCACACATTTTTCCTACATCTCTGCTTAAATATACAAAAAAGGTGCAAGCCCAGAATGTTCTGGTGCTTACACCTTTTGTTTTAGAAGATGCCAGCGCTGGAAAGCTGGAAGAACAGCCCTGCAATACCAACACCAACCATGACCCAAGCGCAGATGCGTGTCATACGCACACGGTCAGGTACAAGGAAACGCGTTGTATAAAGCATGGCACAGCCGGCAACGATGGTCAATATATACGCAATGCTGACAACAATAATGCTGCCGGCACCGCCGCCATCTACATTTGGCCCTACAAGAAGCAGAATCATCGCAACGACTAACAACCCCAGCGATAAGAAATTAACGCGGCGGCCTGTCTTATACTGCTGAATCTCTTCTTCTGTTGGCTGTGGACCAGCGTTGGTCTTTGTGCCTTGTGGACCGTATTCCGGCCTTTTCTTTTTCCCTGTGCGCGATTTTTTTACTGCCATTCCTCTACCACTCCTTTCTTAACAAATTACATTAAACCACTTTTCTTCATGGAGCGTTCAAAGCTGTTCACGAAACGTCTCAGCATCGGACCAAAGAATACCACAACCACCACCGAAAGCACAGGCAAGAGTGCCATCATCAGTAAGTCTTTCACCAAAGCCGGTGGATAGATGCCAAAACATACCTCACGCATGGCACCGATGCAGTAGGTGAACGGCAACAGCGGATGAATCCACTGGAAAAAAGTCGGTGTCATTTCGATCGGGAAAGTTCCGCCGCTGGCTGCAATCTGCAGCACAAGCACCACAATAGCGATGGCTTTACCAATCGCCGAAAAGGTGAATACCAGCGAAAAAATGAAGATCGAAAATATCTGCCCGATGAGTATACATAATAACACAAAAAGCCACGGATGAACACACTCTACACGCAAAAAACATAAATCACCCAAAGCAATCACCGTGCTTTGCCCTGCCGATACCAGCTGATAAAGCCAAAGTCTAGATAAATACATCGGCGTTACTTTCGCCTCAGGATAAGCCGCCAGCCCTTTTTCGTTAACGGGGCTAATCATGGCCATCAAAAGCAGACAGCCCACCCAAATTGCAAGCGTGGTGTAAAAAGGCGACATACCACTGCCATACGATGACACCTCGTAAAGTCTGTGCGTTTTCATGTTCACCGGTTTTGCAAGAAATGCACTCTGTTTTTCAACATCTTGACGAACAAACGCCAACGCTTCCTGTAATTGCTCGTCCTCTGCAAGGTCACGCAAATCCCCCGTTTCCTTTTCAAGCAGTGCCTGCGTATCTGAAATAACATCTTTGCAGCGTGCCACGGCATCACTACCAACAGGGCCCATGCTGCGTACAGTGCCAAGAACGCCGTCCACCTGAGGAATCAGCCCCGAAAGGCTCTGCAACAGTTTGTAAGAATCGTCCAGCGTTGTGCTCAACTGCCCCGTAGTCTCTGCAAGCGCATCACTAACACCGCCTGTGTAGGCATTCCAGACGGCGTCCACATTCTCTGCCAAACCGCTCATGAGTGCCGCAGCCTCCTTAGCTGCTTCTGCGACACTGCTGCTGCCATCTGCCACACGTTCTTTCAAATGCTGCAACTGTGCCACGCCGTCACCAAGGGCTGCTTCCAAAGTATCCAGCCGACTCACAAAGTCACTCAACACAGGAAGCGGTTTTGGCAAAAGCTGATTGAAGCGCTCTATGTTGTCAGCCAAGGTGCTCACATGAGACTGCATCTGACTTGCTGTATCAATCATCTCGTCGAGACGTGCTTCCGCTGCGGCACCATCTTCCTCTGAAACGTCAGCAAGGCGTTCTGCTGCACGCGCCAACTCGTCAGCATAGCCTTTAACAGCCAAGATGTTCTGCTCCAGTAAGCGGCGAATATCACTTAAGGTCGATTTGCTCGATTGCAAGGTATTCTGTGCATCTAAGGTCAACGCAGAAGCATCTTTCAACGCCTGACTGGCTTTTGGCAAAATACGCTCAGCATTATCGGTAAGGTCGGACATGGTGGTGAGTGTATTTTCAAAAGCATCTAAGTTTGTCACAAACAGCGACATATTCTCGGCAGCAAGGTCCATAGTGTCCAACATACGCAAAAAGCTCGGTTCATACTCAGCATATTCATTGTCAACCACTTTGAGGCTGTCCAGCACAATGGCGGTCACCGTTTCCACAAAGGTTTCGTTAATCTCACTTGAAACGGTATCCATACCTGTGCCCATGATTTTTGTAGAAATGGCATTTTCTTTTTCGTTAATGTAGTAATCAATCGATGCTTGCTCTGTGTCGCCATAGAGAAAACCTGTTAGGGTTTGCGTAAAATCTTTCGGAATCACAAGGGCTGCATAATAATCGCCGGCATCAACGCCTTTTTGTCCTTCCTCATAAGAAACAAACTGCCAGCCAATCGCATCGTTGCTCTTGAGCGCCTTCACAATCTCATCGCCGATATTCAGCGTAACCCCTTTAATGTCATCACCTTCGTCCAAACTCGTCACTGCCACCTGCAAATTTGACGTCAGGTCATACGGCGACCAGTTGGCCGCAATATTGAACCACGCATAAAGCGGCGGCAAAAGCAGCAACCCCAAACACACCAAACGTGCTGCCAAATTGCCACGAAGCGGCTTCACCTGTGCCTTAAAGAGCAACCACGACATACCAAAGGTCTCACGTAAACTTGCCGGCTTATGCCACCATGCAAAAAAACGTTTTTTCAACTGCGCCTCAGTCCTTTCGTTTTGATTGCATCATTATAGCACTGCGCCACCGCATCTTCACTTTACAGATGCCACCGTTTGTACAGAAACAAAAAAATCGCCCCGCCCCCGACCATGCGGGAGCGAAAAAAGGACGCTTATTCAATTTTATCAAGTTCAAAGGCATCATGAATGGCTTGCAAGCCTTTTTTCAGCGTATCTTCATCGTGTTTCACGATGACGGAAATTTTCACCTCAGATGTGCCAATGAGGTCGATGTTAATGCCTGCATCACGCAGTGCGGTAAACATACGCGCTGCCACACCATGAGCGCCAACCATGCCGGCACCTACCACAGAAATCTTCACCACTTCGTCATCGACCATAAATTCACGATAACGCAGGGTGTTCTGCAAACTTTCAATGATGAGCTTAGCACGTTTCGCATCGCTCTTTGTAATCGTAAAAGCGATGTCGTTAAGACCATCTACCATAGCACTCTGGATAATCATATCCACGCTGATTTTTTCTTCAGCCAAAGCGCTGAAAATTTCCGCAGCAATTCCTGGACGGTCTTCTACGCCAAAGATGCTGACTTTCGCTACATTCTTATCGCTGGCAATCCCAGTGACGGCATATTCTTTTTCGAGTTCTTCTGATTTAACCACGTAAGTTCCTCCTATGTATGTATTAAAACTGGAGCGGACACAGAGCTTCACATCATGCAGTTTAGCAACTTCGACAGAGCGTGGATGCAGCACTTTGGCACCAAGGCTTGCCAACTCAAGCATTTCATCATAGGAAATTTTCTTGAGCTTGGTGGCATTTGGCACCATGCGTGGGTCGCAGGTATAGATGCCATCTACATCCGTATAAATTTCGCACACATCAGCGCCAATAGCAGCAGCAATGGCCACAGCGGTTGTATCAGAACCGCCACGCCCAAGGGTGTAAATTTCATCATCAGGGCCAATTCCCTGGAAGCCCGCAATAATAACCACTTTATCCTCGGACAATTCTTTGCCAATCTTAGCTGCATTGATGTCCACAATGCGTGCTTTTTGGTGAGAATCATCGGTGCGTATGCACACCTGAGGGCCTGTATGAGAAACAGCATCTAAGCCAAGCTCCTGCAACGCCATTGCCGTAAGCGCAATAGAGATTTGCTCACCCGTTGAAAGCAGCATATCCATTTCGCGAGGATTTGGCATCTCGCTGATTTTGAACGCACGGTTTGTTAAGTCATCGGTCATTCCAGCCGGTGCCGAAACAACCACGACCACATCATTGCCATCGCGTTTGGTTTTTGCGACGTGCTCCGCCACAAACTTTACACGATCGGGATCAGCGACAGAGGTGCCGCCAAATTTTTGTACAATTAAGGCCATAGTTTCAACTCCATTTCATTTTTATAGCATTGAACGCCGCTAGAAATCGGCGATACTTCTTTCAATTCTGCACCATACCCCAACGCTTCCACCGCCTGAACAGCTGCGCTAAAGTCGCGCGGCGCATCAGAAAGAATCAACATGGTGGAACCTGCACCACTGACAAGGGCTGCAAGCGCCCCATGCTCCAGCGCAATGCGCTTTGCTTCTTCGATGCCCGGCATAAGCGGCAAGCGATACGGTTCATGCACACGGTCAGAAAAAGCGTCTGCCAGGGTATCCATATTTCCTGTGGCCAAAGATGCCACCAAAAGCCCAAGATGCCCCAGGTTGTGCACAACATCTTCTCTGCTATACCCATCCGGCATGGCTGCGCGTGCCTGCGAGGTTGGCAGCGGATAATCCGGAATCAGTGCATAGGCATAAAGCCCTGCCATTGGCTCCATTTTCATGGCAACCACACGCCCGGCATCATTCATGCAGCCAATAACAATGCCGCCTAAAAGCGCTGGCAACACGTTATCCGGGTGACCATCAATCGCCGTTGCCATCTGCATCAAATCTTCTTTGGAAAATGCGCCACCAGAAACAATCTGCGCCACAGCCAAACCGCTTACCGCCGCAGCCGAGCTGGACCCCAGCCCTCTGGCAAATGGCACACGGTTGATGCAGTGCAGTGCCACCGGTGTCACCTCACGCCCAAGTTTTTGCAACGCATCAGCGTACGTTCGGTAAATGAGATTGTCCAGGCTTGGCGGTTCATTTTCACCATAGCCTTCCACGCTGATGCGGGACGTTTCTCCCTGAGGCAGGATTTTCAGCCAAAGTTCATTGTGCAGATTGACAGCCATGCCCAGGCAATCAAAACCAGGCCCCATATTGGCAGACGTTGCCGGTGTTTTTATAACGATTTCTGGTGCTCCGGCAAACCATTTCGTCCTATTCATTGTGGCAGCCCCCCATAAATGCGAATAACATTTTCCACCTGACGTACCGAATCGGTATTGTTCAAACGTTCCAGTGCCTCATTGAACTTTTCTTCAAGCACCTCATGCGTAATAATGATAAATTCAGCGTCCTCCGAATTGGTAGAGTTCTTCTGTTTGGCTTGTGCAATGCTGACGCCACTGTCACCAAAAAGCATACCCACTTCGCCCAACACACGTGGACGATCCGGAATACGCAGACGCACATAGAAGCGACTCTTCATCTGGCTCATTGGCTTGATTGGGATACGTTCATAGGTATAATCGCCAATACGGCCTTCCGAACCATAAACAATATCACGGCAAATATCAATCACATCACCAACAACGGCGCTGGCTGTTGGCAGTTTGCCAGCACCACGCCCGTAGAACATCGCCTCGTCAATGGCATCCCCTTGAACGAAAACAGCATTGAACGAACCACCCACATTTGCCAATGGATGCGATTTTGCTAAAATGGCAGGATGCACACGCAAGCATAAGCCGTCATCTTGCTTCGTAGCAATGCCAAGCAATTTAACAACACAACCGATGGAATCAGCATAAGCCATATCCAACTTGGAAATTTTGGTAATTCCTTCCACGTGCACATCGTCAAACACGGCAGGCGTATGGAAAGCAATGTTCGCCAAAATCGCCACTTTGCGGCCGGCGTCCAGTCCTTCCACGTCAGCTGTTGGATCTGCTTCCGCATAACCCAGAGCGGTGGCTTCAGCAAGGGCTTCTTCAAAACTCAGGCCTTTCTCTGCCATATTGGTCAAGATGTAGTTCGTGGTGCCATTCATGATACCAACCAACTCTGTGAAATGATTTGCCGCCATGTTTTCTTTTAATGGCTGCACAATAGGTATGGCGCCTAAACAAGATGCTTCATAGCGGAAATCACGCTTCATCTCAGCTGCCAACGCCTGCATTTCCTGTCCATGCACAGCAATGAGATCTTTGTTGGCACTAACAATATTTTTCCCAGCACGCAATGCTTCAGTGAGATAGGTACGTGCCGGTTCAATGCCACCCATCACTTCAACAATCACCGACACTTCCTCATCAGCAAGAATATCCTGCCAACGCGTTGTCAGCGTGGTGTGCGCCGCCACCTGACCAGCATATTTTTCAGGGGAGCGCACCAACACATACTTAATCTGCACCTCTGCGCCCACTTTATGAATAAAATTATCTTTCTGTAAATGCTCGATGACCTCATAAACACCGGAACCAACGGTCCCCATGCCTAAGAGTGCTACTTTAATAATTGAACGTTCCATACGCCGCCTCCCTTTCCACTTAATTTTGACCAATCGGTTCAATACGGAGCACACCTGGAATGTCATATAAGGCTTCAAGCATGAGCTCAAGATTGTAGCGTTCGTCAGAATGCGACTCAAAAGAAATTGTTACACGGGCAATACCTTCTGTAGGAATGCCCTGATTGATCGTCAGAATGTTAGCGCCAGAATCTGCAACCACATTCAAGCAACGAGAAAGCACCCCTGCTTCATTTTGCATATTGATCTGAATGGTCACTATTTTTTCTTTCACCGCTTCATAAAACGGGAAGATGCCATCTCGGTATTTGTAAAAGGCACTACGACTAAGTCCAACTTGCTTCACTGCTTCATTGATTGTCAACCCCGGCTGTTTCGCCAACAGTTCTTTCGTCTGAGCTGTTTTCAAAATCACTTCAGGCAAAATACGTTCGTCAACAATGTAGCGTTTATACACCGCATTATCTTTCATGGTGCCCCATCCTTTCGTCTATTCTTCGCGGATTTTTATCCGCTACTAAAGGATATTAGCGAACATTCGCGTCCTTGTCAAGAGGACTTTTTCAAGAAATGTTCTCTCTCGATTTTGCTGAAATGTTCTGTAAAATTTTCCACATACAAAAACTGCAGCACTTTCGTGCTGCAGTGCGTCTTTAGATCAACAGGTAATCATATCGTTAATGTCCGCCCCACCGAGCGTAATTGGCGAACAATTATCCGGCATCGGCACACGACATTCTATCAGACAGCAGGCAGGATCGGCAAGCGCTTTCTGTAAAACCGCTTTGATCTCCTCTTCCGATTCAATACGATAAGTGTTGAAACCATACGCTTCAAAAATCTTTGAGAAATCAATATCACATTGAAACAATACATTAGAATAACGTTGACCAACATAATGATACTGGAGCTGCCGCACCATGCCCAATGTTTGGTTGTTAAACAAAAGAACCTTCACCGGCAGCTTTTGCTCCATGATGGTGCCCAGTTCATACATACCCATTTGGAAGCTGCCATCACCAGTAATGGCAACAACCGTCGCCTCCGGACAAGCTACCTGTGCGCCGACAGCGGCAGGAATACCGTATCCCATTGTGCCAAGGCCGCAAGATGATATAAACTGATGCGGCACCTCGCATTGCAGATAGTTGGCTGCCCAAACCTGATGCTGACCAACGTCCGTTGTAAAAATGGTATGCTCAAGATCAACAATGTCACTCAGTGCACGCAACACTTTCGGAACAATGCGGTCAGGCACAGGTGCCCCTTTTGCCCGTTCCAGATAATGACAGTTGACCATCTGAGCGTCTTTACGCTGCATGGCTTCTTCCAACTGTATCATCACCTGTTTGGCATCGCCAACAATCGGAATGTCAGGCTGAATATTTTTGCCAATTTCCGCCGGATCAACATCCACATGAATAATGAAACTGTGCGGTGCAAAAAGGTTTGGTGCATTGATGATGCGGTCATCAAAACGTGTGCCTATGGCAAGAAGAACATCGGCATCACGCACCAAATCATTAGCTTCCTGATTGCCATAGGTGCCAAGCATACCAACCACATACGGCGAGCTAGCTGGTACAGCCCCCAATCCCATCATAGTGCACACAACAGGGCAATTTTTCTTTTCTGCCAATGCCAGCACTTCTTTGCTTGCACCAGACGTATTAACACCGCCGCCAACAATGATGGCCAACCGTTCTGCTTCGGCAATCGTCTTGGCAGCACGTTTAATCATGCCTGTATGCCCATAAATCGTTGGCTTGTAGCTGCGAATATCCACCTGTCTCCACGGCTCGTAGACAGCCACCTGCTGTTGAGACACATCGCGTGGAATATCAATCAGCACAGGACCAGGGCGCCCTGCCTTAGCAATGTAAAACGCTTCCGCCACAATGCGCGGTAAGTCTTCGGCATTTTGCACAAGAATGTTGTGCTTGGTAATAGGCGTGGTAATGCCGGTAATATCCGTTTCCTGAAACGCATCTGTTCCAATCAAATGCTTGGCAACCTGACCGGTAATGGCAACCACCGGAATAGAGTCCATATAGGCAGTGGCAATGCCCGTTACCATGTTGGTCGCCCCCGGCCCACTTGTGGCGATACAAACACCGACGGTGTGCTTTGCCCGTGCGTAGCCGCTCGCTTCATGCACGGCTCCCTGCTCCTGACGAACAAGAATGTTGTTGATTGGACTCTTGTCCAGAGCGTCAAATATTTCCAATAAGGCGCCACCCGGATAGCCAAAAATATCGGTTACGCCTTCGTCGCGCAATGCTTGCACTAAAATCTCCGCGCCGTTCAATAGCTACACCTTCCTTACTTCATTAGCCCAGAGCGACCTGCGCTCCTGTCAGAGATCTGTTATCAATCGTTTTGGTCGTTTGCGTTAAGGAATGGCATCATGCTGCGTAACTGACCGCCCACTTCTTCAATCTGATGGCCGGCTTCGTGCTCGCGCATAGCATAGAAGTTCTTGAAACCGTTGGCATAGTCATCACGGAATTCTTTTGCAAACTTACCGCTTTGAATATCTGCCAACACTTCCTTCATATGCTGTTTGGTTTCCTCGGTCACAATGCGTGGCCCGGTTACATAATCGCCATATTCCGCTGTGTTGGAGATGGATTTACGCATCTTATCCATACCGCCTTCATAGATCAAATCAATAATCATACGCATTTCATGGCAACATTCAAAATAAGCCATTTCTGGTTGATAGCCAGCTTCAACAAGCGTTTCAAAACCAGCTTCGATGAGAGAAGTCAACCCGCCGCAGAGCACAGCCTGTTCGCCAAAGAGGTCGGTTTCGGTTTCTTCCTTAAAGGTTGTTTGAATCACACCAACCCGCGTACCACCAATGCCATCAGCCCAAGACAGCGCAATGTCTAATGCGTTGCCGGTTGCATCTTGTGCCACGGCAACAAGATCAGGCACCGCAGAACCTTTGGTAAATTCACGACGCACAATGTGCCCCGGTCCCTTTGGCGCACACATGAACACGTCAACACCTTCCGGCGCTTTGATGTAGCCAAAGTGAATATTGAAACCATGCCCGAAACCAAGCGCATTGCCAGCTTCCAAGTTTGGTTCGATTTCATTTTTATAAATATCCGGCTGTGTTTCGTCTGGCGTAAGCACCATGATGACATCACTCTTCTTAACAGCTTCTGCCACTGGATATACTTCAAAGCCATCTTCTCTGGCTGCCTGTGCAGACTTGCCTTCACGGATACCGATGATGACACTGAAACCGCTGTCACGCAGATTCTTTGCATGAGCGTGCCCCTGAGAACCATAGCCCACAACACAGAGCTGTTTTCCGGTTAATACATTTTGTGTCACATCTGTTTTATAAAATACTTTTGCTGCCATTTTAATAATTCCTCCTAAAATAAACGTTACCAATTACCGACTATATCGGACAATTATTTTTCCTTAGGACTGCGTACCATGGCGCTAATCCCTGTTTTAACAATTTCCTGCACACCAAACGGACGCAGGGTTTTAATGATGGCTTCAATTTTATCATCATCACCTGTCGCTTCAATAATCATGGAGCGGCGCCCAACATCAATGATGCGTGCATGAAAAATATCCATCAACGTTTTAATTTCTCCGCGTGTTTCGTGATCGCAGGACACACGCACCATCAGAAGCTGACGTTCAACAATGTCTTCACGGGTAATGTCGTTGACCTTGATGACATCAATGAGCTTATGAAGCTGCTTGGTGACTTGCTCGATGGTCACCTCATCACCATCGACCACAATGGTCATGCGCGAAACACTCGGGTCTTCAGTGTCGCTGACGACAAGGCTATCAATGTTATAGCCACGTCTGGAAAAAAGACCGGAAACACGCGATAAAACACCAGGGGTGTTTTCTACGGTTACTGCTAATTTATGCTTCATCTTCAAATTCCCCCACTATTTCATCTAACGAGCAACCTGCTGGAATCATTGGATAAACATTGGACAATCTATTGATTTTACATTCAATAAACATTGGCCCTTCTTTACGCAGCAATTCTGGAAGCCGTTGCTTCGCTTCATTCAGGGTATCAATGTGATCGTATGGAATATCATACGCATCCATCAGTTTTTCCCAATTTGGCCCAACTTCAAGTGGTGTTGCCGCATAATTGGCATCGTTAAACATTTCCTGCCACTGGCGCACCATGCCAAGATAGCCATTGTTAAACATCACAATCTTCAGCGGAACAGAAAATTCTTTAACAATACAGAGTTCCTGCTCGTTCATCTGAAAACTGCCATCGCCAGTAATCAAAACAACACGTTTGTCTTTTTCGCCAAACTGTGCACCAATCGCCGCAGGCAGCCCATAACCCATTGTGCCTAAACCGCCTGAAGTTAAAAAATGACGAGGGCCTTTTGGATGCAGAAACAGCGCCGACCACATCTGATGCTGCCCAACATCGGTAACAACAATCGTATTTTCATCAAGCTCAGCATTGATGACATCACATAATTCCATTGGTGGCAACGTATCCGGATCACCCTGGCGCAAAGCCCGATAGTGAGCTTCAATCTCCTGCCGCCACGCAGTATGTTCTACATACTCATTGGCGGCTTCGTGTGCAAGCTGTTCAAAAAATTCACCTGCATCACCAACGATAGGAAAATCCACCGACACATTCTTGCCTATTTCCGACGAGTCAATGTCAACATGAATTTTCTTAGAGTTCTTGGAGAAACGGCTTGTATCGCTGGTAACACGGTCATCAAAACGCATTCCCACTGCCAGCAGCAAATCGCAATGCTGAATGGCATAGTTGCCATCGGTGGTGCCGTGCATCCCCACCATGCCTACAAAATTCTTGTGGTCGCCAGGAATGACACCATTGGCCATCAAGGTTTGGCAAATAGGCACATCGAGATTATCAACCACCGTCAGAATGTTTTTCTGCACAGCTTCTGTTGTATTGACACCGCCGCCAACAATAATCAGCGGACGTTCTGCTTCCATCAACATATGTGCCACTTTACGTGTTTGGTCACGCGTGATGACCGGATTTCTCAGTTTTCTTTTGTAGCGTTCGGTTGGCTCTGCATCTAAATCAGGATCTTTCACATCCTGCGTGAAAAGGTCTTTTGGAATATCCACCAACACCGGTCCTGGACGACCACTGGCCGCAATATAAAACGCATCTGCAATCACCTGCGGAATCTGGCTGGCATCTGTAATCATCACGCTGGCTTTTGTTACTGCATCTGCCATACCTGTCACATACGCTTCCTGGAAGCTGTCCTTGCCAAGCAAAGAGCTGGCCACCTGACCACTAATCATCACCAAAGGAATGGAGTCCATCGACGCCGTGCCCAAACCTGTCATCATATTGGCAGCACCAGGACCGCTCGTTGCAAAACAAACGCCAACTTTGCCTGTTGCGCGCGCATAACCATCGGCAGCATGAACCGCCCCTTGTTCGTGACGCATCAAAATGTGTTTCACACTAAAATGCTTCAGGCGATCATACAGCGGAATCACTGCGCCCCCCGGCAACCCAAAAACCAAATCAACGCCTTGCTTTTCAAGACATTTTAATAAAACATCTGCTCCAATCACGTCTATGCACACCTTCTTTTCTTAACCTTTATAACAATGCTTGCGGAATCACTTTCGTTATCTCTATTATAGCGATATTTTCGGATAATTCAACCCTAAAAGGCAATTTTGTGCTATAACAGAACTTATTTTTTTTATCTGTTGTAATACACTTTTTCTAATGGATCAATAACCAATGCTAATGCACGTTCTTAACTTTCTCTCTTTTTGCACTAAAACACAGTCTATTCAGCGGCATTTTATACGCATATACAGCTTAAAGCACAGATTTTCTTCTCTATTCTTTTATTTTTCGCAAGCACCACACCTAAACTACTACTTTCTTTCTGTCAAACAACAGTTTTCAAGCACGCTTTTCTGTATCAATAAAGTCTATTTATCGCTCGGTTCCCACTCATCTTTCTAACGATTTTCCCCATAGAAAAACACCTCTTTGGTAAAAGCCAAAGAGGTGTTCAAGCACAGTTTAGTTTTATGATTCTTGTTCAGACGTTTCCGCATCCAGTTCCTGATGACTTTGCAAGTTAATGTCTTCTTCATCGGTGGTGGAATCTTCAAACGGCAAAACCACCGACACTTTCGTGCCAACGCCACGAATGCTGTCAATGTAGAAGGTGCCATCGTGCAGTGCGATGATTTCGTTGGCAATGGAAAGACCAAGCCCCGTGCCGCTCTGCTTGCTGGAGCCTTTGTAGAACTTTTCTTTGACACGCAAAAGTTCTTCGCTGGACATCCCCGGCCCATTGTCCTCAACCGTCACCACAATTTGATCGTCCAACATATGCGACTGAATAACGATTTCCGGATAAGCACGGCCTTTAACAAATTTGAACGCATTGTCCATGATGTTGATAAACACCTGGCTCAGTCTGTTTTCATCTGCCATGACCATCACATCGGTATTGCTCAAATGCAAACGCAGTGCAATGTCTTCCTGGCTGGCGCGGGGTAAAAACTGATTATACAGGCTTTCCAAAAAGCCGTTCATCCAAACGCTTTCTTTTTCCAACTCAATGCGGTGTGCTTGCAGCTTGGAAAAATCCAGAAGGTCGTTGACAAGGCGTATCATTCGTTTGGTTTCGCGCGAGATGATTTCCATACCCATGCGGGTGGTTTCCACATCGTCCGGCGAATCTTCGATGGTTTCCGCCCAGCCATTGATAGAGGTCAGCGGTGTACGCAATTCATGAGAAATGCTGGAAATAAAATCGTTCTTTGTCTTTGTTGACAAGGCAATCTCGTCTGTCATACGGTTAATAGCACGAGACAACTGTCCAATTTCATCGTTGTTATACACCGTTGCTTTGGCGTTCAGGTTTCCTTTAGAGATTTCCTGAGTAACACGAATGAGGTTGCGAATCGGTTTCAAAATCAATCCGCTCATCAGGCGACCAATAATGGCAGCAGCCCCCAATATGATAATGCCGATTGAAAAAACGGCAAGGAAATTGGATTTAAGCAGCGTATACACCATCGACAAGCTGGACACATAACGCAAAACGCCGACCACTTTTTTGCCATCGTAAACAGGTACCGAAACAGACATGATGGATTCATTGGTATTTGTACGGCCACGCCATGAATCAATTTCACCCGCAACAGCCGCATCATAATCCTCTGTCAATTCTGTGGCACCATTTTCTGTTTCGCCAATGTTATTGATAAGAAAATCGCCGTTGGTGTCATATACTTCAATCAATGCTTTTTCCTGGCTGTCAAAGTTCTCAAAAATGAACTGCAACTTGTCGTCGATATCGCCAGCCGGTGCATAGCGGTCAACCATAGAAGCACTGGCGCCCGCATTGTTGACTAACGTTTGTTCAATACCGGAAATATAGTACTGAAAGAGCGCAAAACAGAAAAGCCCGCCCATGATGAACACGGAAATCAGGCTAATCAGCACATAGCTCCATGATAGCTTGGTCCCAAGACCGGTAGCCACAATCAATCACCACCCCACCAACGGTAGCCATAGCCCCATACTTTTTCAATGTACTTTGGTTTTGATGGGTCTTCTTCAATTTTTTGGCGAATGCGGCGAATATTGACATCGACAATCTTAAAGTCGCCTACATAATTATAGCCCCACACATTGTTGAGGATTTCATCACGGTGTACCGCTTTATTGGCATTTTCCATGAAATATTTCACTAAGGAGAACTCGATTGGCGTCAGTTCAATTTCTTCACCATTCTTCAGGAAACGGCGCTCATCAATGTTCATTGTAAAGATGCCTGTTACCAGTTCCTTGGTTTCTTCGCCTGCTTCGTCCACCTGAATGGACAGACGCCGCAGCAAGGCATTGATGCGTGCCAACAGTTCTTTTGGGCTGAATGGCTTGACAATATAATCATCGGCGCCGGCTTCCAAGCCTTCAATCTTGTTTTCTTCCTGCCCTTTGGCGGTCAGAATAATAACCCCCAACTGTGGAAAAGCCTCGCGTGCTTTGGCGCACACTTCATAACCGTTCATGCCTGGAAGCATGACATCGAGCAGAACAATGTCCACTGTGTCATCAAGTTTTTCCAAGGCTTCTTCGCCGCTGCCGGCTTCGATTACATCAAAGTTGTTGCGTTTCAGATTCACTTTAATAAAACCACGAATGGCTTCTTCATCTTCTACAACTAAAATCTTATGATCCATATCATTGTCCTCCTTTAATTTGGAAGAATTGTTTCATATTGTTCATATCAATAAATTGCCCCGCAAAGGTTTGGGTATTGCACAGTGCATAATAAGAACGCTGCGAACTTGGCGAGGTGCCGAGTGCTATAATACCCGGATAATTGGCGATTCCACGCTCATCTGCGCCGGTCAGGGCATAGAGAATAATTGATGGTTCGCTGGCAGCGCCATCGTAAAAACGCACCTGACTGTTGCCTTTTTCAGAAATCCATTGGTAACGCACGGTATCCAGACAATACGACGGCAGCACAAAACTATAACCGTCAGTGGTGTTTTCAAAAACACCATACACGTTTGACAAATAATCGGCACCGTCCCAGGATTTCCAAATATAGAGCGCATCACCATCCCCTTTTTGGGAAGGTTCTGTTGGTTCCACCAAAGTACGCACGTCAAGCACACCATCACCTGTCACATCGCTGATAATCGGATTGCCGGAGCCGGTTGCGTTCGCATAACGCACACTGGCTGTCAACTGTTCATCAAAGCCATTTTCCTCTGTTGGCAGCAAAAGCTCCACGTTAAGGTCGCTGTAATTGTTGGTGTGAATAAAATACAGCCCTGTTTTGGTGGTACTGACCGGCCCAAACGCCATTTCAATACAGTTGCCGTCAAAGGTTTTCTGATAAAGGCTTTCCATGGTGCCGCTGCCAGCGTACATGGTCAGCGTGGCTGTTGGTGTGGTGTCGTCGTAATCGTTCAGCGCGCAGAGAATGGTATTGGCACCATCGCCGTTCATGTCGGCAATTTCCAAATACGAATAGTTAAACTGTTTGATTTCAGAAAAACCTTCTCCGCTCAATTTGTAAACATAAAGCACATTATTACCGCCAACATCAATTCCGATGCAGGCTTCATCGTTGCCGTCATTATCAAGATCAACCATTTTGAAATAGTTGACATCGTTTCCATATTGGCGAATCTGATCCAACAATTCCCAGCTGCCATCTGCGCCTTGTTTCATCAGCAGCACGCCCACTTCATGGCCATTGTTGTTTGACCAAAAAGCGAGTTTTTCGTTGCTATCGTCTCCATCAAGGTCAAGATCAATAAAAGCAGCAGGATCTTCCATATCCTCAGGCACAACGAGGTGCTCTCCATTGCTGAGAAAAGAGTTGATGAGCGTACGCTCAACATATTCCTCCTGGTCACTGGCTGGTGGAAGGATCAGGGTGGACGGTTCTTCAAATAAGATGGAACATCCACTCAACGTCATTGCACAGAGTGTCAGTGCAAAAATGATAGCTGTTTTTTTCATACTGCCTCCTTCTCATTACCAATCTATTATATCATAGCGCAGGATTGGCATTTAGAAAAGCCTTTCGGCGTAATTTACACCAAATATCAACATTATCTCCATATTACTAACAATGAAAAAAAGCCGTTTAACGACTTGCTCAGGTCGTCCGCCGAGTTACAGCCAGCGGCAGCAGCGTTTCTCCAAATAATAGATACATTCATACAACAACACGCCCAAGAGTGCCATGCCAATAATGCCCGCAAACATATCCGGATATTCACGGCGCTCCATGCCATCAAGAATCAGATAGCCCAAGCCGTCAAAAGACGCAAAGGTCTCGGCAAAAAAGAGCACCGCCACCGATGTGCCAATGGAAATACGCAGGCTGGTCAGCACCGATGGCAAGCACGCCGGTAACAGCAAATGACGAAACACGTCCAGGCGTTTCTTGCTCATCGTGTGCATGGCGTCCACACTTTCCTGCGGCAGTTGGTGCGACGCATCGCAAACCACCACAAAAATCTGAAAGAAAATAATGAGCGTAATAAGAATAATTTTCGGCAGATTACCCAGTCCAAAAAGCACCACCAAAATTGGCAAAAACACCACTTTTGGCAATGGATAGAGAATGGCCACCAACGGTGTTGCCACTTGATAAAGCATCTCCGAACGGCCGCAAGCCATGCCCAAGGGCACTGCCAGCACCACGCCAAGTGCTGTGCTTATCAACACACGCGCTGCACTGATGCTAAACTGCGGCCACATATCGCCATTTTGACAAAGTGCCAAAAAGGCTTTGAATGAGGTCCAAGGTCCCGGCAAAAACGCCTTATCCAACGCCATGCTGGCACCTTGCCAAAGAAGCAGCAACAAGAGAGAGGCTACCAAAATGGATACGCCTTTATGTTTCATGCCATTGTCGCCTCCAATAATCGTTTCACTTCTGCACATTGTGCCACAAACTGTGCATCATAACGTTGATGCGGTGTGGTGCTATTGTCAATCGCAACTGGCCCTTCGCTGCTGTAAACCAACAGATGGTCGCACATATATACCGCCTCTTCAATGCTGTGCGTCACCAGTACCATCGTTACGCCGCTTTCAAGAGAAAGCCGCAGAACCTCCTCCTGTAAACCCTCGCGCGTCAGCGCATCAAGCGCAGAAAACGGTTCGTCCATCAACAGCACTTCCGGCTCATCAATCAGCGCACGACCAATGGCCACACGCTGACACTGCCCGCCGGAAAGCGCAGAAGGAAAATGCTCTTCCAAGCCTTCCAGCCCCAAGCGTTTAAGCTCACGCCGGATACGTGCTTCCTGTTCTTTTTTTGGCACTTTTTTGAGCTGTAACGGCAAAGCCAGATTTTGACGCACCGTTTTCCAGCGAAAAAGCCCGTAATGCTGCTGAATAAAGCTCACTTTTTCCATCGGCGCCTGTGCCACTTGCTCATGATAAAGAACACGGCCGGTGCTCGGAGATTTGAGCCCGGCCAAAAGATAAAGCAGCGTTGTTTTTCCACAACCCGACGGCCCAATCAAGGCCCAGCGTTCCTGAGCCTTGATCTGCCAGTCAAACCGTGTCAGGATGGCTTTGCTGCTTTCCTTATACATATATGACACATTTTCTAAACGGTAAATCACTCTGCTGCCTCTTTCTCATAGGCGTCGCTGACCAAATCCGGATAGCTGTACACCTTGTCCAGCATCTTGGTTTCCACCATCCAGGCCTCCAAGCGTGCTACTTCTTCTTCACTTGGCACTGTGCCAGGGCTAAAGGTAGGCATTGGATAGTTGTCCTGAAGCGTTTCTGGCACATTGGCTTTTTCCATAAGCAGTGCACGGTATTTATCTGGATGTTCATTGATATCTGTCATGGCTTGGAAAAGCACGTCCATGAAGGCATCTAACTCTGGTTGGTGTTCTGTCATGAAGGCATCTGTCGCTAAAAAGACAGACTGCGAAAAATTCTCATCCAGCGTTGTATCATCAATCACGCTGATTGCGCCATTCGCCAGTGCAAACGATGCCAATGGGTCCGGCAAAATGGCTGCATCAATATCTTTACCTTGAAGCAAGGTTTCCACACGCAGCATCAAATCCGGCATATTTACCAGTTCAATGCTATCTGCGTCAAGATGGTAATAATTTTCATATTGGTTCATCAGGTATTCCATCATGGTGTTCGTGGAAATAGCCACACGCTTACCCTGCAAATCTTCCGGCTTGCTGATGCCGCTGTTTGGCGCAGCCACCACAACAAAACGTCCTTCTTCCTGGGTGGCACCAAAAGCCATGCTGACCACCTTCGTATCAGTATCGGCTTTCTTCATCAAGCTCTGTACAATCATGTCGTTCATAACAATATCCAATTCGCCGGCTTCAACAGCCTTGGATTGATCAGAGCTGCTCTTAAATGGATAAATTTCCACCTGAAGCCCAGCTTCTGCAAACATATTCTCCTGCTCGGCAGCAAATACCGGCAGGCTGTCCTCAATGGAGAGCACCCCCACACGAATAACGTCGGCAGTTTCCTGCGTATGTTCAGCAGCCGGTGCCGAGCTCATCGGTGTTTCACTGCCGGAATTGGCAGTCTCATTGCCGCCGCAAGCAGTCATACTCAGTGCCAATGCGCCGCAAAGCAATATAGCACTTAATCGTTTGGTCCATTTTTTCATTCCCATGCTCCTCTTCTTTTGATTGTTGATATAGATTATTGATACTGAATAAAATCACGTTCATTTTGCGAAATACGCACATCAACCGCTGAGCCGCAAGCCGCCTTGAGTAAGTGCTGCAATTTTGCCAGCACCGGACGTTCGCCGGCAAAATGCGATACATCAACCATCGGCAAATTCAGTTCTACCGCCTGCTGTGCATCGTGATATTTCATATCCCCTGTCACATACACATCGGCGCCTTTTGCTTTTGCCACGTTCAAAAATTCTGTGGCACTGCCACCGCAAAGCGCCACTCGTTCCACCATGCGTGTGCCGTCACCGGCAAAAGCAAGCCGTGAAATGCCCAGGCGTTCCTTAACCTCTTCTAGCCAGGCATCGAGCCGTTTTGGTGCAGATAGCCGTCCGATGCGCCCCAAACCCTGACGCACAACGCTGGCTTCATTCCGAAAAACATCATACGCCACTTCTTCATAAGGATGTGCCTCTTTCATGGCAGCCAGCACGTTTTGCAAGCACTCCAAATCGACAAGCACTTCCAGCCGAGCTTCCTCAACGTGTTCCACACGCCCAACCTGCCCCAGATAAGGGGTCGCTCCTTCTTGCGGCGCAAACTGTCCTTTTCCGTTTACCGTCCAGGCACATTCTTTGTAAGCACCCTGGGCGCCGGCACCGGCAGCAAACATCGCTTGTTGAACCGCTGCCAAATGGTCAAGCGGCACAAACACCACCACTTTATAGCGTGTTTTACACTCTGTTTCCTGCAAAAGCGCAACATCTGTCAAGCCCAAACATTCCGCCAACACATCGTTGACACCGCCCCACGCCACATCGAGGTTGGTGTGCGCGCAGTAGATGGCAATATCGTGTTTGAAACACAGTCGGCTTATGGCACCAATGGTTTTATCGGTGCACAGGGTTTTTGTTCCTTTGAAAAGGAGGGGGTGATGGCTGACAATCATATCAGCGCCCTGTGCCACCGCTTCTTCAACCACGCTCAGAGAAGGCGTAAGTGCCAAAAGAATACGCTGCACCGATGCGTTCGGGTCGCCCAGCTGCAACCCAACATTATCCCATTCTTCTTTAAGATGCGTTGGCGCCAGATTTTCTACAATGCGCGCTATTTCTTTTACTTGCATCACTGCATCTCCTCCCATCGCTGCCACAATCCATGCAGCCGTGCATAACGCTCAGCGACATCGTCCCGCCGCTCTCGCACCGCCTCCCAGGCGGCTAAAAGTTTGGCATCGCTAGCTTTGCGTGCTGCAAAATAAGCTGTCGTTACGGCATCCTGCTGCTTTGGCAAGGTAATGCCAAAATACAAGGCCATCTCATCATACACCGGCCGCTCAGCGGCAGGCTCCAGTGCAAACACTTCGTAATAATGCCCGTGTTCCTCTACAACGGTTTCTTCGCAGACAGCAAACCCTGCGCGCATCGCCCACTGCCGCAACAGCCACGGCGCCACATTCGGCGAAACAACAATGCGTTTGAGTGCCGCTGTCACGGCTGGTTCCGCCGACAGAATGTCAACCATCAGCCCTGCACCCATGCCAGCCAAGGTGACAACATCCACTTCGCCCACCTGCAATGCTGCCAAGCCATCAGCCAAACGCAGTTCCAACGCCACGCCGGCCTGTGCTGCATTTTTTCGCGCCGCTTCTAACGGCCCGGCATTGACATCACAGCCAATGGCATAAGAAACCTGGCCGCGTTGAAGCAAAGCCAGGGGTAGATAAGCATGGTCACAGCCGATGTCAGCCATTCGTGCCGCTTGAGGCACCCGTTCTGCCACGGCTTCTAAGCGTTTTGAAAGCATGAGGTCTCCTTATTTTAACATGATGAACGCAGCCTGACGTCCCACTTCACCGCCAAAACGGCGGCGATACGAGAAGAAGAGATCATCGCGCGCAAAGGTAGAGAGGTCCACCAGCGTTATTTGCGTCTGAGGCACGCCCATCGTAAGCAGCTGATCGATATTCGCCTGCCAAATATTGAAAAGATATTTTCCGTTGGCACGCTCTTTAAGCAGGCGTTCCGGTTTGACAGCATGGGCACGCACCGCTTCTGCCACCTCTTCGCCCACTTCAAAGTGATCCGGATCAATCCCCGGCCCCACAGCACAAAGCACGTCTTCCGGCTTCGTACCATAAGCCGCCTGCATGGCTTTAAGCGTTTCCATCACAATACCTGCCACCGTCCCACGCCAACCGGCATGGCAGGCGCCAATCGCCTTATGCTCCGGATCATAAAAAAGCACGGGTACACAGTCGGCATAGGTAACAAAAAGGGCACGCCGTGGCACATTGGTAATCATGCCATCGGCATCACCAAGCGCATCTGCCGGTGAGTGAAAGCCTTTGCCGCCATCTGCTGCGCCAACTTCAAGCACCTTGTTGGAATGAATGAAATGGAGACTGACCACCTCACTCGGGCTGATGCCAAAGTTGGTCACATAACGGTCACGGTTCGCACGCACGGTCATGATGTCATCACGGGTGTGCAGCCCAAGGTTTAACGACTGATAAGGAAAGTGACTGTGCCCGCCATGTCGGGTAGAAAAAGCGTGGAGAATGTCCGGCTCTGCTGCTAAGGCATCGGCTTCAACCCAGACAAGCCCACCGGAATGTTTCAATGCGTACATACTCATCATCCTTAAAACTGAGATCGTTCAATATCATACAAGGCCCGATAAGAACCATTTTCTTTCTTTAGAAGCGCAGCGTGTGCACCTTGTTCAATGATTTTACCATATGACATCACGCAAGACAAGTCAAGCCCAGCCACCATGGACAAACTGTGGCTTATGACAATCATCGTGCGCCCTTCGCCCCATGCTAAAAGCCGTGCAAAAATGCGTTCTGCCATACGCTTGTCGAGCTTTTGTAAAGCTTCATCTAAGATGACAATGCGCGGTTCCTGCACAATCATGCGGGCAATGGCCAAACGCTGACGTTCGCCCCCGGAAAGCGCCGCTGCATTTTCTGCCAACACCGTGTCCAATCCCTGCGGCATGGCACGCACCAATGTTTCCAATTCCACCATGGCCAAGGCTTGCCAGATGGCTTCATCGGTCACCTGCACATTGGCCAACTGCATATTTTCACGAATGGACGTGTAAAAGAAATAGCTTTCCTGGTCCACGCTGGCTATCAGCCGATGTAAGGTAGCATCGTCCAGCGCCGCCAATGGCACATCGCCCAAAAGGAGACTGCCGCCGTCAATTTGCCACTGCCCGGCGAGCACCCTTGCCAGCGAAGATTTACCGCTGCCACTCTCGCCAACAATGGCCAAATGCTGCCCTTCCGGAATGGCCAAATTCAAATCTTCAATCAAATGTCGCCCATCTTGATGATAATGAAAATCGAGGTGTTCGCAGGTCAGCGTGTACGAAGAAGGTTCCGCCGTTGTCAGCGGTCGTTCCACGCATGGCTGCTCATAAACAGCACGCATCTCTTCTGCCGCCTGCACTGATTCTTCCATCTGCAACACCGCCTCTGGCATTTGCAAGATGGCTTCAAAACTAGCCAGCACCAACAAAGCCAACATGGCAACATACACCCCGTCAAGACGCTGCGTTTGCACCGTAGACAGCATCAGCCACAGTGCTGCCAGCATAGTGAGGTGGCTAAGGGCGAAGGTAAGACGACTGAGCAGCTTCTTTTTCAGACTCATACGCATATGCAAGACTGTCAGCTGCGCTGTTTTCCGCTGCAACGCCTGAGTCATCGTTTCGATTTTGCCAAACAGGTGCAAATCGGTCAACCCTTGCTTGTGCTCAAGAAACTGTTCTGACAAGGCCTGTTGTACCTCTGCCGCCTCCTGCTTATCGCTGCGCCCACCGGAAACCGCCAAACAAGGCATCACAAAACCGGCAACAAGCTGACCAACGAGCAACAAAGGAATCAAGCGTGGTTCAAAAAACGCCAAAAAAAGCGCACACGCCGTATAAATAAAAAGGCTTCCCAAAGGAATCGACACCGCTTTGAGATAGAAATACTGTAAAACCTCAATATCTGTCATAAACTGGTTATAGAGCTTGCCCTTTGAATAGTTGGGCAAGGCATCTGGCACAAGCGGTTCCAGATGGTCATAAAAATCTCTGCGTAAACGGCCGAGAATACGAAAGGCAATGCTGTGGTTCAACAAACGCTCAGCATAGCGCAGCACCGCACGTCCTATGCCAAAAAAGCGCACCCCTGTAATCAAGGGCATCAAAAGCAACACTTCGGGCGTTAAGGCGGCCTTCGACAAAAGCAAACCGGACGTTGCCAAAAGCCCCACATTGCCCAAAACCGTCAATGCCACCAGCACACTGCCAAAAAACACCTGCCACCGATACGGCGCAAGCATTGCCATTAACCAACGCAGCGTTTTAACCATCGCATAGCACCTCCTTCCCGATTGCATAGCCGCCGGCATCAACCATCTCCTCAAAACTGCCGCTGCTTACCAAACGCCCTTCTTTCATAAGAAGAATTTGGTCCACCTTACGCAGCGTTTGCAAACGATGGGCAATAATCCAGGTGGTGCGACCATGGCGCACGGTATCCAGCGCTTCCACCAGCGCATACTCACTTTCCACATCGAGGTTATCGGTCATCTCATCTAAGAAAAGCACATCACTGTCACGATAAAGCGCGCGTGCTACCAAAAGCAAGGCTGTTTGGCCACCGGAAAGCTGGGCACCACCCTGGCCGATTCTCGTCTGCAAGCCTTGCGGCGTTGTGCGTAAAAGATGCGTAAGACCAATCTGTTCGGCAATCGCACCGGCACGTGCCGCCTCCTCTGCGTTCACGGTGTCCGCAAAAACAATATTTTCCAACACCGTACCGGCAAATACATAGGGGCGTTGCAACACAGCCGCCAAACGGCGGTGATATGCCTTTCTCTGCCAGGACGATAGCGGCACACCGTTCACATAGATGGTTCCCGCCGTTGGCTGCAAAAAGCACATTGCCAACATCATCAACGTTGTCTTACCGCTGCCACTGTCACCGACAAACGCCAGCGACTGTCCCGCCGAAAGAACCAGCGACACATCTTTGACAGCGTCCTCTTTTGCGCCCGGATAACGATAACTGACGTGTTCAAAGCGAATCTCCCGCACACATTTCTCGGCATAGTCCCCTTCCTGCACCTGCCACGGCTCAGTGTCGAGAAAAGCGTAAAGACTTTTTGCCGCTTCCTCGGCATTGATGCCAGAATGAAAATACTGTCCCAGCGTACGCATCGGCTGATAATATTCCGGCGCCAGAAGCAAGATGTAAAAGCCAATTAAAAATGTCAACGTGCCATTGCACAAACGCAAGCCCAAGCCAACCGCCACCATGGCAATGGAGATGGTGGCAACCAGCTCCAACGCCAGCGATGAAATGAACGCCCACTTCTGCACCTGAAAGGTCGCGCGGCGATACGCTTCGCTGATTTCCCCAATCTTCTCACCCTGTTTTTTGCTGCGGCCTAAGGATTTCAACGTCATAAGCCCCGCCAGCACATCCTCTAAAAATGCCGCAAATTTTGTCAGAAGCACCCACTGCCGCACACTTTCCCGTTTCGTCCATTTGCCAATGAGCACCATAAACATAGGAATCAGCGGCAAAGTCACCAACATAATCACAGCGCTGGTGGCGTCTTTTGGAAAGATGACACAAAGAAAGAGAATTGGAATAAACACCGCTTTGTAAAGCTGCGGCAGATAGCCGCTGAAATAGCTCTCCAGCGTATCAATGCCATCATAAAGCAAATTCAGCAACTTGCCCGACTGCATCGCCTGCACCTGAACAGGAGACAACGTTCTCAGCTTGTCAATAAGGCGTGCGCGCAAATCGCTCTTAATCTGCGCTGCCAGGCGTAAGCTCACAACGTCCTCAAGCATCTCCAAAAAAATCCGCAGCCCAAGCGCCAAAAGCGCCGCCACAAAAGCAGGTTTTAGCGAAGCCGCTGAAGCGTCACCCAAAAAGAGGCCATTCACAATCACTGCCACGCTCCAGGTTTGCCAAAGAATCGCTGCTGCTGCCCCTAAACTGCAAAGCACCGAAGCGGCAAACAGCGCCCGCTGCGCTCGTGCCTCTCTGAGCAATTTTTTATCGACCATGAAAAACCTCCTCAATCATTCAACATTGCCTAAAGCTAAGAAAAAAGCGCTCCCCAAAAAGGAAACGCTTGATTCATCAATATTTCACCGATTTTTTGGTCACACGCGCGCGGAACACATAGAAAGACCAAATCTGATACAAAAGCACAATCGGCACCATGGTCAGCGCTACCTTCGTCATAAAGCTCAGGGTCTTAGGCGAGGACGCTGCATTGTAGATGTCAAGGCTGTACGCTGGGTCAATCGTCGAAATCATGATGTTCGGGAACATACCGGCGAAAACACCAGCCACACAGAAGGCAATCGCCAAAGCGATAAAGATGAATGCTTTCCCAGATGCTTTCTTTTTGGTGCAAAACACTGAGAGAATCATCAGCACCGCTGCCAGAGCAATGAAGATGATGGCCAGCACATTCTCAAACATGGTGCTTGCAAAGAATGCCCACACCACCCAAACAACCGTGACAACAATCATGATTGGGCCAAGTTTTTCGGCAATCCCCTGGGCACGGTCTAATACCGACTGTTCACCAGCCTTGAGCATGAGATAGCAAGCACCATGGTAGAGGAAAATCAACGCCAGCATCACACCGCCAACCAGGCAGAATGGACGCAGAAGCGTGAAGAAAGAGCCAGCATACTGCATATTTTCATCAATAGGCACGCCAATCACCAAATTCGACACCGCCACGCCCCAAAGCACAGCAGACAGAATCGATGAAACAGCAATCACCGTATCCCAGCCCTTGCGCCAGGAAAGGCTTGGCTTTTGGCTGCGGAACTCAATGCCGGTAGCGCGCAAAATCAACGCCAAAAGAATCAAAAACAGCGCCAGATACCAACCACTGAACATGGTGGCATACACATGAGGAAAAGCAGCAAACATGGCGCCGCCGGCAGTAATCAGCCACACCTCATTACCGTCCCAGAACGGCCCGATGGTGTTCAAAACCACACGGCGTTCATCATCGTCCTTACCGATGATTGGAATAAGCGCACCCACGCCATAATCGAATCCTTCCAGAAAGAAGAAGCCGATGAACAGCACCGTAATGAGAATAAACCAAAGAATATTTAAATCCATAACGAGCCCTCCTCTGCCGCTTTAGGCTTCTTGTCGCCATCTTCCACTTTCTTGGCTGCACGAGCAAGCAAACCAACGTCAATAATTGCCAATATCAGATAAACGAGGGTGAAACCTACGAGCGTAATCAGCACTTCGCCGCCGGATACCACTTGCGACACCGCATCTGCCGTCTTTTGCAAGCCATAAACAATCCATGGCTGACGCCCCACTTCCGTGAGAATCCAGCCAAAAGAATTGGCAAGATATGGGAAAAGCATCAACGGTAAAAAGGCCAATAAAAGCTTGGAACCTTTTATCTCACGTTTTGTTTTCACCATGAAGCAAGCAATCAGCGCACCCAATACCAAAAGGCTGCCGGCGCCAACCATGATGCGAAAACTCCAAAACATGAGCGGTACATCTGGAATATAATTGCCTTCGCCATACTGTTCTTCATACTGTTCCTGAAGATCGTTAATCCCCTGCACTTCTTCAGTAAAGTTGTTATGTGCCATAAAACTCAATGCGCCAGGAATGGCAATTTCAAACGTGTTTTCATGGTTTTCCATATCAATACCGGCAACAAGCGCCAGTGGTGCGTGTTCTTCGGTTTCCCAAAGTGCTTCCATGGCAGCCATTTTCATTGGCACTTCTTTTGTCAGATACTGACCTTGCATATGCCCTACACCAGCTACGGCGATGGACGCAATCAGCCCCATGATGGCAGCGAACTTGAACGATGATTTCATGATTGGCACGTTCTTTTTACGCAACAAATGATAAGCGCTGATGCCCAACATGAAAAACGCCGCCGTTGTCAGCCCGGCTGTGAACACATGGGCAAATTGATGGAAGAAATACGAATTGCCAACAATGTCAGCAAAATTATCCATTTCTACGCGGCCGTTATTGAGCACATACCCCTGTGGATGCTGCATAAATGAGTTGGCCACAAGAATCCACATCGCACTCAGGTTGGACGCCAACGCCACCAACCAAATGCTCGCTAAATGCACCGCTTTTGGCAGACGGTCCCAACCAAAGACCCACACGCCCAAAAACGTTGATTCGATAAAGAACGCCAAAAGCGCCTCAATCGCCAAAGGTGCACCAAAAATGTCACCCATGAAACGTGCATACTCCGACCAGTTCATCCCAAATTGGAATTCCTGCACAAGCCCCGTGACAACCCCCATCACAAAGTTAATCAGGAAAAGTTTTCCCCAGAACTTCGTCATGGTTTTGTACTTCGGATCGCCTGTTTTATAATATTTCGTTTGAATCATTGCTGTCATGATGGACAGGCCGAGCGTCAGCGGTACAAACAAAAAGTGATACACCGTTGTAATCGCAAACTGCCAACGGGCTAAAACCAATGCGTCAAGCATAACCTTCCTCCTTTTTCTTTATCTCCTTCAAACAGCGCACAGCGATTATAAAACCGCAATGGCTTCAATTTCTACCTGCATATCCTTTGGCAAACGTGCCACTTCCACGCAACCACGTGCCGGAGCGTCGCCCTTGAAATACTTGCCATACGCCTCATTGACGGCGCCAAAGTTGTCCATATCCTTGAGATAAATGGTCGTCTTAACAATGTTCTCCGCCGTTGCGCCAGCTTCCGCTAAAATAGCTATGATGTTATCCATGCACTGTGTGGTTTGGCGCGCAATGTCACCCTCCACAGGTGCGCCGGTTGCTGGGTCAATAGGAATTTGACCGGATACAAAAATCATTTCGCCGCTGGCAGCCACGCCTTGAGAATAGGGTCCCAATGCGGCAGGCGCTTTTTCTGTTGCGAGAATACGTTTTGTCATCTTTCTCACCCCCTTTTTCAATTATACCTTATGCGGTCATGAATATATTGATAATTATAAAGCGGCAGCGGTGAAAAATCAACATAATCTGCACTTGCCAACACATATTTCACATTGTTTTTTTCTATTGCTCGGAATTGTGCCGCTTCCTGACCATGCAAATGTCCAAACACACACACATCAACCTGGTAGCGTTCCAAAAGTGCAGCCATTTCCACCGCTGGCTCTGCGCCATCAAACGGCGGATAATGCAGCATGGCAATACGATAGCTGGCTTCGGACGCCATCTGTGCAAGCGAGGCTTCCAGGCGGGCATATTCACGTCTGAGCATTTTTTCCTGATGCTCAAGTCCCTCTGGGTCGGCATACGTCCAGCCACGGCTGCCTGCGATGGCCACGCTCCCAAAAAGCAACGCATCGTTTTGAATCGCATACATACCTGCCGGCAAAGCGCCACGCACCTTAGAAATGCTTTGCCACCAGTTGTCATGATTGCCACGTACCAACACCTTGCGCCCCGGCAAACAGCCCAGCCAATCAAGAGCAAAGCGCACCTCGTCTACACGATTGCCCCAGATAAGATCGCCCAGAAGCAGCACCACATCATCTTTTTTCACCCGCTCGCACCAGCTCCGTGCAATCTTCGCTGTGTGCTGCACCCAGGCATCACCAAATTGATCCATCGGTTTTTGTTTGTCTTTTTCCAAGCCAATCGACAAATGCAAATCGCCAATCGCCCAAAAAGTGATGTCATTTTGTTGTACCAACGTTCTGTATCTCCCGTTCCTTTTCATTCTTTCAAAAATTGTTCACTAGCTGATACCGCCAACATTTTTAATGGCATCTTTAATTTTCTTTGCCACATTTTTATATCCAGATTATATCAGCAATCCTTCCCGCCTTCAATATACTAAACACAGTCATATTTTTCAAATTTCCCTCAGATAAGGCGTGTTATTCTTAAATTTTTCATAAATTCTCCCGCCCCTCCCTTGCGACCACCGTACACATCCATTAAAATGGTAACATCACAATGTTATGGAGGAATGAAATGATCATCGAATATCTCAAAGTCCTGATACTTGGTATTGTCGAAGGGATTACCGAATGGCTGCCAGTTTCCAGTACCGGGCACATGATTCTTGTTGAAAACTTTTTGCGGTTGGATGTATCCCGTGATTTTTGGGAAATGTTTCTCGTTGTCATCCAACTTGGGGCCATTTTAGCCGTGGTTGTTGTGTATTTTCATAAACTCAACCCTTTCTCACCACGAAAAAGTGCCAAAGAAAAATCCGACACCTGGCAAATCTGGGGCAAGGTCATCATCGGCTGCCTGCCTGCCGCTCTCATCGGCTTGCCACTCAACGACTGGCTGGACGAACATTTCTACAATTATGTCGTCGTTGCCATTGCGTTGATTGTCTACGGTATCATTTTCATCTGGATTGAAACCAAATACAATTACAAACCAACCGTTGACAGCTTCGAGAAAATGAGCTATCTCACTGCCTTCAAAATCGGCTGCTTCCAGGTGCTCTCCTTAATTCCAGGCACCTCTCGCTCCGGTTCCACCATCATCGGCGGTATGCTTGTTGGCACCTCTCGTACAGTAGCTACGGAATTTTCTTTCTTCATGAGCATTCCAATCATGTTTGGTGCCAGCCTCTTAAAACTCGTTAAATTCGGGTTCAACTTCACCGCCTACGAAGCCTGCATCCTCCTTTTCGGTATGCTTGTAGCCTTCGTCGTCTCGATTCTCGCTATCAAGTTCCTTGTTGCTTATGTAGCCAAGAACGACTTCAAACCATTCGGTTACTACCGCATCGTACTCGGGATTATTGTCCTTGGTTACTTCCTTTTAAGCTAGGAGAGTCATCATGAATCTAACAAACGATGCCAACGCTTTATTGCCTGAGCTTATCCGCTGGCGCCGCACCCTGCATCAACACGCAGAAGGCGGCTACGACCTGCCAGAAACGCTGCAACTCATTCGCGATGTGCTAAACGCACATCGCGTTTCCTTTTCCGAACCCTGCCAAGGCACCATCGTCTGCGACATTGGCAATGGCCCCGCAGGCATGATATTGCGTGCCGACACCGACGCACTACCTATGCACGAAGAAAGCGGTCTGCCTTTCTCCTCGGAAACCACCTGGGCGCACAACTGCGGCCACGACCTGCACACCGCCATGCTCTTGGGTGCTGCCTGCCTGCTGCAAAAGCACGCCGACAAGCTCACCCATCGCACACGCCTCATCTTCCAGCCTGATGAAGAAGGCGCCACCGGCGGCAAATTTCTTCTGGAACAAGGCCTCATCGAGCCAACCTATCAAGGTGCCTTCGCCCTGCACGTTTCGCCCGTCATGGAAAGCGGCGTGCTCTATTATAAAGATGGCCCACTCTATGCCGCTTCCGATGAATTTTTCATGGACATACATGGCACCAGCACCCATGGCGCCGCTCCGCACAACGGCTGCGACCCCATCTTTGCCGCCGTACAAATCTACAACGCTCTGCAAGGACTGATGAGCCGTGAAATCTCTCCATTTGACACCGCCGTGCTCTCGGTTTGTGCCATCACCTCCGGCACCACTTACAACGTTGTTCCGGAAACTGCACAACTGCGCGGCACCCTGCGTACCTACGACACTGCACTACGCAGCCAACTCAAAAGCCGCCTGGAAGCCATTGCTGCAGGCGTTGCCCAAACCCTGCGCTGCACCGCAGAAACACGTTGGGTCACCTCCGTGCCTGCAGTCACCAGCAATCCTTCACTGAATAAAAACATCATCGCTGTGCTCGCTCACTATGCACCAGACTGCCGCACAAGCGTTCACGAAACACCTTTCTCCTGGAGCGAAGACTTTGGCTACTTCAGCCAAAACGTTCCCATCACCATGATGACCCTCGGTACCCATGTACCAGGCTACGACGCCAACATCCACAACGCCGGCGTGCGTTTCGATGAAAACGCCATGCCAAGCGGCGTCCTCGCCCATGTGTGCGCCGCTCTTTCTGTGGAATAAACACATCACCCTTAAAACACCGATGTATTTTATCAAGAACTTTTTTCACTTGACATATCGTTAGCACAGTTAGCATTTTGATAAAATGATCTGTATATAATAACGAGAAAAGGGGATTGTTATGCGTATTGAACAGCTTAAATATTTTGTTGAAATAGCAAAAACCGGATCAATTCGTAAAGCAGCAGATAATTTATTTATCTCTTCTCCCGCTCTTAGCGTTGCTTTACAAAATCTTGAACAAGAAATAGGTTTTCCATTATTCAATCGCCACCATTCTGGAGTTACACTCACATCATATGGTCAAACAGCTTTTGAACTTTCGAAACAAATTCTGTCATTAACAAGTAAATTTGACCAACTTGCCATCCAATATAATCAAACATTCTCTACCGAAATTTCAGGATCTTTGAAAGTAAGTTTAACTTTTGCTGCGAATAATTACTATCTTCATGAAATTGTTCCATTTTTCTTAGAAAAAAATCCAAAAATTAAACTTTCAGTCATCGAAAAGTCATCCAATCTAGTGATAGATGACGTTTTAACTGGAATCAGTGATATAGGAATTTCTTTTTGTAATTCAAAACAACTTGATAATATTCAAGATTATAGCGATTACTGCTATGATTTTCTTTACTATGAAAGTATGTATATCTTGGTGAACGAATCATCTATTTTTGCTCAACGTAAATCAGTCAGCTTAGAGGAAATAATAACTTTTCCACTTGCTTTAACCGCATCCGATCAATCTGACGATTTAACATATAAGTCTCTTTTTTCTGATTTCGATAATGTAAATATCGTCCTATATTCAAACAATATCAATCTCATTCGTCAACTTATTGTCCGTCAAAATGCCATAGGTCTAACCTTTAGCAATATGATTGACTATACAAATGATAATGTAAAAGCCATTCCTATTTGTAACCTACAATCTTTTCCAACATACGCTATCTATAATAAAACATCTAATTCAATTTCAATTATTGAACGCTTCATCCAAATCATTAAAGAATTCAGTCGTCTCAATTAAGTATCTTTAATGATAAACCTGAAATCGCACATCATAAAAAACTTCATACAAAGAAAACCCACTTACAATGCACTGTAAATCATTGCATTATACAAGTGGGCCTTCTTTTTTGTTTCCTTTAAATATGGAACCCAAAGATCAAACAAGCATAAGGAAAGGCGACTACACACGCTACAATAAACAATAAAAGCAATGTAACCGGAATAATTTTATACATATCAGCCGGTTTAATCCATGCAGTATTTGCAAATACAAATGCCGCTGGAGCAGATGCTGCTGGCGTAAGAAATGCAAATTGATTCGTAAATACGCCAAGCATAATAAGTGGTAATGGTGAAATTCCCATCCCTTCACAAATCGGTATTGATATAGTTATCAACATAATCGAAAGGACCGCATTATTTGTAAAATTAGTAAGGATCATGCCAATAAATGATATCAAGAAAACAAAAACCAATGGCGACATAGATGAAAAAAACGGAATAGCATTTTGAATTAACAATGTTTTAATGCCTGTCGCATCTGATGTAAGGTAATTAGAAAAGGGAAGAATAAAAGCAAATAAAAATATCATCTGCCATTGAATTCCCCTTGCAGCTTTCGCAAAATCAAGTAATGGTTCTCCATCAACTTTAATTAATAACATCACTGCCAAAACTGCCAAAATAACGCCAATATTACTTATGCTATCTAAACTCGAAATAGAATCGACAACAATCAACGAAACAACAGCAACAACCAGAAAAATCGCAGAAATCTTCTGTATTTTTGTAAGAGCTAGATCCCCTTGATTTACATAATCACTACTAATCGTTTTCATTTTAGAGAGATCAATTCGAAATACAAATTTCATAATAAGTATATAGCTAACAACCATTATTAATGTTGTCGGCACAGCAAAGAGTAAATATTGAGAAGAATTCACCGCCCACTGTGGTGCAACAGAATTAATAGTCCCTATCATGACCATTGCTGTCAAACGATAAGGCATTACAGAAGTTCCCAATATGCATGAACAAAGTACAATACCCAAAATCATCATTGTTGGATATTTTTCATAAGGCTTAAAACCAAATTTGTTGCAAACGTCATATAAAATCATCCACAAAATTAATGAAACCGCAAAACCATTAACAAACATACCACCAAGATATGCACCTAATAACAAAAAGGACGTGAATAGCCAAGGTCTACCCTCTATAATTTTCCGACTCATCAGCCATGCAGCAAAAAATTTAACCAAGCCAGATTCATTAATAACCTGCGTAAAAACAAATATAAGTAACATAAAAACTACAGTCGTATTTGCAAAAAAAACAGGTAGCCATTCTGTCATCGTATATGCACCATTAGTAACCATCGCAACCATGCCAAGAAAACTAGGCCAAATAAGGCTGGTTGTCGTCCAAGCATAAATAACTCCGATTAAAATTCCAAGGCAATTCATACCAATCTCAGTCAATGGACCAACCGGAGGAACAATACGACCAAAAACAAACATAAAAAACAACGTAATAATAACATGAATGTAAAAGGTATAATCTTTTTTAATTGCTACTTTCGTGGACATAATTACACCTCACTTTGATTATATTTATGCAAAATTAAATGTGACACTAATCTATAAATGAAGAGAGAAATTAACTTGTTTCTCTCTTCATACTATTAGAATAACACTTTAATCTTCAAAAATCTGATGTACGATAGAACCTTCTGACTGTTTTGGCAAATGAACACCAAGTAAAGCCGCAATAGTTGGAGTAACATCTACTTGACGAATATATCTATCGGTACGATAGTTAGACTTAATACCAGCCCCAGCAGCAATAAAGAATGGTGAAACAGATGTATGGAAGTAGCCATTTTGAGTTGAAAGCGAATCCATGTGAATGATATTAAACCCTTCTTCCATGAAGAAGATAATATCGCCACATTGATCCCCACCAAGACCAAGAAGAACAGCGTCTTTATTTCTTAGTGCTATAGCTACAACACGTTTATTTGTTCTTGGATCTCTATAATTATATAAATCAGAAATAATTTGACCTTCCAATTCATATTTATCTTCTGGAGCTACAATGCCAGTTGTATTTCTCCCCTTCAGATTAATATAAATATGACCACCTCTAATAGCGATAGCTTTTGTTTTATCCCAGTCAATTTCCCTTAACTTGTTACCATTTTCATCTTTCTTCAATACGGTATATCCTAATTCTTCCATAACAGGGACACTAACCGTTCCTTCAGTCAAAATAGGCGGATGGTATTCTTCTGTAATTAAGCCATGATCCGATGTTAAAATAATGGTCCAACCTTCATCAAGATATTTCAAGAATCTTCCAAAATAACAATCTGTTTGCTGATACATATATTCAAAAGCTTTCTGATAAAATTCTTCATCGTTTCCCCATTCGTCACTATGCTTTGCATAATGCCAGAACAGATGCCCAACGCCATCAATATTATGAAGATGCGAGAAAATAACATCATATTTCTCATTATCCATGAAATAGGTTAATGCTTTTGCCTGCCAATCACAATAATAATCCCAACTTTTTAAAATACCTTTTTCCACAAAATCATGGTTCTTTGCACTTAACATACAGATCGGTGGCACATATCCGACATTTTCAACCACTTCACTATAAAGGTCTTTCGGATGCCAAACAAGGTCTGAATGAATATCATAGGCCCTACTCAACCAATAACGAATATAAGAGCCATCTTCTGCTAGATCAAAAATTACCATATTACGATTTGCATCAATCTGTTTATCATTGTGCAAAACCTTATCGACAATATCTATATGATATGTATCTGGATACACTACCGCAATCGGCATACTTTCTTTTTTATTAGCATAAATTTCAATATGATCGTAAACACCATTGTCATTTTTCACAATCAAACATGGTCTATGTACAAACCCATTTGAAGTTAGAATGGTAAATTCTTTACTGTCACCAACCTCTTTCGACCAACCTTTTGCCATTGTAATTGGACTATTACATACGTCCGTTGCGATTTCAGCTAACGTATTAATTTCTGTTTCATCATCGTTCATAATTAAATTTTTAAATTCTTTCTCACCTTTTAATATAGCACTAGCCCCTCTACCTTTTTTATTTTCATTGTTCTGTTTCGCTACCATATCCTCTAGCCCCGTAATAACACAGCCATTAACACCATCCGCTGGAGCATCATGAGAATGAAACAAAACAGAAGGAATGTTTTCATCTGCCATCCCAAGGATTGATTGATCTATACATGCAGTTCCAAGATTGATAGCTGTTGGTTGAGTACCATCTACAACTGAAAGATTTGGACTATCGCTACTTGGTGGCCAGCTTGACCCTGGCCAATGCCACACTAAGGTTTTCTTTCCCGCTTCTGCCGTTACATTCCACAATTGTTCTGCTCTGCATAAACGTGAATCCAAATTATAAGTACATGTATCTAGTTTGTCTGGATGTTGTCCAAAAAACGCTGTAATACCATGCGTCACCGGATAAGCACCGGTTGCTAAAGTTGTCCACATTGGCGGAGTAACGGTAGGCATTCCGCCGAGCAAGACCATATCTCCTCTCGCAGCCCCTTTTTCCATATATGTTTTAAGTGCTGGCATTTTTCCTTGATCCATGAAATATTTTGCCAATCTAGGATCAAAACCATCAACACCTAAGACAATGACTTTGTCAGTTTTTTTCTCAAACATAATAGACCCTCCATTCAAATTGTTTATTTGTCACCTCTTTACGCTTATTATATCGATAAATTAATCTTATGTGAATTACAGTATCTTTATCATGTTGCAACTTGTGCAATATTTTATTTAACACCCGCCCTAACAATCGCATGAAAAATCGTTCATATAATATTTACCACCCCTTTATGATGGAAAACGCCATGCCAAGCGGCGTCCTCGCCCATGTGTGCGCCGCCTTTTCGGTTGAATAAACGCCACATAAACAACAAAAAGCATCGATCCTTTTCAAAGGATCGATGCTTTTTTGCGCTTATTGTAATCACTTTTCAAAAACAAATTGTTTGTCCTCGTTCACGCTGACATGAATGGTGTCGCCGGCTTTGAATTTACCGGCAAGAAGATCATCGGCGAGTGGGTCTTCAATCTGATTCTGAATAGCGCGGCGCAGTGGACGAGCGCCAAATTCTGGGTCGTAGCCAACTTTGGCTATTTCTTCCAACGCCTCATCGCTCATGCTGATTTTGAGGTCACGATCGGCAAGACGCTTTTTAAGGTCTTTCATCATGATGCCAACGATTTCTTTCAGTTCGTCAGCCGTAAGTGGATGGAAGACGACAATGTCATCAATACGGTTGAGAAATTCCGGACGGAAAGCTTTCTTGAGGTTGTCCATCACACGTGATTTCATGGCTTCATAGTCCGTTTTTTCCTGGTCGTCGCTTTCACTGGTAAAGCCCAGCGTTTTGCTGTTCATGATGGCTTGGCTGCCAAGGTTAGAGGTCATGATGATAACGGTGTTTTTGAAGTCAACCACACGTCCCTGACTGTCGGTAAGACGGCCATCGTCCAACACTTGCAAAAGAATGTTGAACACATCTGGATGCGCTTTTTCGATTTCGTCAAGCAAGATGACGCTGTATGGTTTGCGGCGCACCGCTTCGGTGAGCTGACCGCCTTCGTCATAGCCAACATATCCTGGAGGCGCCCCAACAAGGCGGCTGACAGCAAATTTTTCCATGTACTCGCTCATGTCGATACGCACCATGGCATTTTCATCGTCAAAGAGGGCTTCCGCAAGGGCTTTCGCCAATTCGGTTTTACCAACACCGGTAGGCCCAAGGAAGAGGAAGCTGCCAATTGGGCGTTTGGCATCTTTCAAACCGCTGTGTGCACGGCGAACCGCTTTGCTGACAGCAGTAACCGCTTCATCCTGCCCCACGACACGCTCATGCAGAATGGTTTCAAGATGCAGCAAACGTTCGCTGTCCTCTTCAGTGAGTTTGGTCACAGGCACGCCGGACCAATTCGACACCACTTCGGCAATGTCTTCAGCCGTTACCACCTGATGACTGGTCTTGTTTTGTTTATCCCAGGCGTCACGAGCGCTGGTGAGCTGTTCCTGCAAGACTTTCTTTTTATCACGTATTTCTGCCGCTTTTTCAAAAGCCTGCGCCTGAATGGCGGCTTCCATTTCGCCTATCAACCCTTCCAGCTCAGCTTCCATTTTCTGAATGGTATCCGGTGCCACATTATGGCGCAGCCGCACACGCGAGCAGGCTTCGTCTATCAGGTCGATGGCTTTATCCGGAAGCTGGCGGTCGTTAATGTAACGGTCAGAGAGTTTCACAGCACTGATGATGGCTGCATCTTCGATTTCTACATTATGGAATGCTTCGTATTTGTCTTTGATGCCGCGCAAAATGTCGATGACATCGTCCACCGTTGGTTCGTCTACGGTGACAGGCTGGAAACGACGTTCCAGTGCCGCATCTTTTTCAATATACTTACGGTATTCATCAAGGGTGGTGGCACCAATTACCTGCAATTCACCACGCGCCAATTCTGGCTTGAGAATGTTTGCCGCATCAAGCGAGCCTTCCGCAGCACCGGCACCAACGATGGTATGCAATTCATCAATAAAGAGAATCACGTTCTTGCGACTCTTCACTTCTTCGATGATGTTTTTCACACGTTCTTCAAAATCACCACGGTATTTGCTACCGGCAACAAGACCACCCATGTCTACATTGATGATTTCTTTGTCTTTCAAAAGTTCCGGCACCTCGCCGCTGACAATGCGCTGTGCCAAACCTTCGGCAATAGCAGTCTTACCAACGCCAGGTTCACCGATGAGCACAGGATTGTTTTTGGTACGGCGAATAAGAATCTGAATAACACGCTCAATCTCTTTGCTGCGCCCAATCACCGGATCAATCTTGCCCTCTTTTGCCATCTGGTTAAGATTGCGGCCATATTCCTCAAGGGCATTGCCTTTGCCGTTACCGCCTTCCTGTGCGCCGTATTCATCAGGCATCCCGCCTTGCCCAGGCTGTTTCTGCTGAAAAACACCGCCACCATAGTGGTTGTTCACCTCGCGCACAATTTGTTCCAAGGTAACGCCTTGATCGACCAGTGCCTGAAAAGCCACGCCATCGCCCGATTGCAGCATCGCTACCAACAAATGTTCCGTGGCAATACTGTTCATGCGTAAACGCACCGCCAAACTCCATGCCAACTCAAAGCAACGTTTCACACGCGGCGTGTACGCCAGCTGATTGGCATTCACGGCTTCCTTGCCTTCGCCAACCATGCCGATAATATCACGGCGAATTTTATCCTGATCAACGTGCAGCGTTTGAAGCACGCTTGAGGCAATCCCACCGGCACGCATCAACCCCAACAACAAATGCTCCGTACCAATCATGCGGTGGTGCATATGCAGGGCTTCTTCCTGAGCATACGCCAGTGCCATTTTTGCGTTTTCTGTAAAATTAAAAGTTGCCATATAAGTTCACTCCTTTTAAGGATGATTGTATGTAATTGTTTCAGACTGTTGCTGAACTGTCGCCGTTTCCTGCTTGTTCCAACGCCTTAATGGCATCACGCAAACGAGCTGCTTCTTCAAAGTTTTCAGCTTCAATCGCCCGTGCCATTTCCTGCTCGAGATGCTCTTTGGCGCTCATTGGTGCCGCAGATGCAGCGTTGGTTGTTTTTGATATGGTTTGTGCAGTCGTTCCATTGTGCAATTCTTGCATAAGTGGTGGTAACGCTTCCTTGAAATGTTCATAGCAGTCATTGCAACCAAGGAAACCATTGCGTTGAAATTCATCCCAACTCATACCACAAGATGGACATACACCGACGCCCTCATTGTTCTCCGTCTGCTGTATTGCTTGGCCACCAAACCCAAAGAACGGTTCTAACCAGTTTGTGAAAGGCTGTCCAAAAAAGCCATCGCCAAAAAGCGCGTTATGGAAAAACGATGCGAACGGATCTCTGCCACCACGCGCCTTGGCTGCACATTCCGCACAAAGGTGCTCACTGTGTGCAACGCCATTGATAATCACTTGTTTATGAACGGTAGCCTCGCGCTGTCTGCATTTTTCACATAACATAAGTCATTACTCCTTTATATTGTTATCGTCATCCGTCTCTTCATCGGCAGAAACGGTCGTTTGTTTTTCATCTTGCGAGCCGATGCTCATGTGTGCCAACAGCTGCACCATCAAGCGCGCACGCATCTCATTGGTCGAGAGCGAACGCAGCGGCTGCAACACACGCTCTTTCATAATCGCCGAAAGCAGCGTGCCAACATCTGGCGGCAGCACTTTTTCTTCCACCAAATAGGTTAAAATGCCCTCGGCCTGTTTTTCTGTTAAACTTTTTCCAGATGCCTCCATCAACGGGCGGAAATCATGGGCATCGTTGAGCGGAATGGCTTGAATCCGCACATACCCCCCACCGCCACGGCGCGTTTCTACCACATAGCCATTGGCAGGTGTAAAGCGTGTTTGCAAAACATAGTTAATCTGACTGGGCACACAGCAAAATTTTTCGGATAAAACACTGCGCTGAACAATCAGGACACCTCCATCTGCTTGAGCCAACATTTTTTTCAAATACAGTTCAATATCATGGGATAGACTGCCCATTTTTCTCACCTCACTCTTGACCTTTATTGACCTTATGTCATTATTATAGCGCACCACTGGGAAAACGCAAGGTCAAATATTGGTCAAACCATGTTCTTATTTTGCAATAATCATCTATAATTACCTTTAATCACAGATAATCATATACCATCAACTTTTTGACCTTTTTTGACGTTTTTTCATTTTTTGCCAGCACCCCGCGCTTGTGGTATCATAGTAACATCATCATAAACAGAGGTGTCCCGTCCATGAACGACATCATCAAACAAAAGCTGGCCACATTGCCGACAAACCCCGGCGTCTATCTGATGAAAGACAAAGACGGCAAAATTATCTATGTCGGCAAGGCGGTCAATCTAAAAAACCGTGTGCGCTCCTATTTCCGCACACAACCAAAAGAAGCCGTCAAAACAAAGGCTCTGGTGCGCCACATTGAGGATTTAGAATACATTATTGTGGACAACGAAACAGAAGCACTGGTGCTTGAGTGTAACCTCATCAAAAAATACCGTCCTAAATACAACATCAGCCTCAAAGATGGTAAAACCTACCCATACCTCCGTATTACGAAAGAAGATTACCCTCGCATCTTTATCACCCGCCAGGTGATCCGTGATGGTTCCCGTTACTTCGGCCCCTATCCCAACGTCACTGAGCTACGTGAAACGCTGGATTTAATCCACCGCATTTTTCCTTTCCGCACCTGCTCGAACACCCAGTTTAATAAAGGCATGAGCTGTCTCAACGAGCATCTTGGACTCTGCAAAGGGCCTTGCGTTGGACATATCAGCCAAAGCGACTACAATGCCATGATCGACCAAGTAGCCGATTTCTTCGGCGGCCACATTGCACCATTGCGCCAACGCCTGGAAAAAGAAATGCTCGCTGCCTCCGATGCGCTTGATTTTGAAACAGCAGCACAAAAACGCGACCAAATTCGTGCCATCGATGTCATCAACGATCGTCAAAAAGCCACCGGCCAAAACACCGGCAATCACGACCTCGTCGCCATGGCACGAAACGACCTCGGCGCCATGATGCAGGTGTTCTTTGTGCGCGGCGGCAAAATTCTCGGCCGCGAATCCTACCCACTGCACGCCAGTAAAGACGACAGCGATGAAGAAGTATTTTCCAGCTTCATGAAACAATTTTACCTTGAACAAGAAGCCGTACCACGCACCATCTACATCGACCAGGATTTCGATGATGAAACACTTCTGGAACAGCTTCTCACCGACAAACATGGTGCCAAAGTGCAATTTCACGTTCCCAAACAAGGACAAAACCGTGCGCTCATGGACCTCGTTCGTCGCAACGCTGAAGAAGCCCTTGCCAAGCGCATTGTTGCCGGTGATGTAGCCCGCGAACGCACCGAAGGCGCTCTCGTCGATCTGAAAAACTACCTGGGGTTGGAACGCTTACCCAACCGCATCGAATGTTACGACATTTCCAACATTCAAGGCACCGACTCTGTGGCCTCAATGGTCGTTTTTGTCGCCGGCAAACCCATGAAAAGCCAGTATCGCCATTTCAAGATTAAAACCGTCGAAGGGCCAAACGACTTCGCCAGTATGTACGAAGTCATCACCCGCCGTTTCAGCCACGCCACCAAAGAGCTGGAAAGCGGGCTCAAAATGGACAAATTTGCCTGGCTGCCGGATCTCGTCATCATTGACGGCGGTAAAGGCCAACTCGGTTACGCACGCCGCGCCATGCGCGAGCAAGGTTACGCCTACATTCCCACCTTTGGGCTGGCAAAACAGGAAGAACTGCTCTTCCGCGAAAACGAAGACGAACCCATCGTCCTGCCACGCCAGTCCAACGCCCTTTATCTCATCCAGCGTGTGCGAGACGAATCGCACCGCTTTGCCATCACCTACCATCGCTCCCTGCGCGGTAAACGTCAGCTGGCATCTATTCTTGACGATATTCCCGGTGTTGGCAAAAAACGCAAAGAGAATCTCTTGACCCACTTCGGTTCATTTAGTAAAATTCAAAGTGCAGACGTAGACGCGCTCGCCGAAGTGCCCGGCATCAGCCATGATCTTGCTGAAACCATCCACACTTACCTGAAGACCCATCAAGATCTCCAGGCACGGCTCAGGCGCAAACAATAGTCCCTTTTTGAAAGGAGTTTCCCTATGAAATCTCTCATCGTGCATCTTTTAAGTTACTGCCTCGGGCTGTATCTCACCGCCCAACTCGTACAGGGTCTCTACTTTGACACCCTCGCTGCTTTGGTGCTCGGCGCCGTTGTCCTCACCATTGTCAACGCCATCATCAAACCAATTATCACCATTCTCACCCTGCCAATCAATGTTATCACACTCGGTCTGTTTACTTTTGTTATCAACGGCTTCCTGCTCAAGATTACATCCCTTATCGTACCGGGCATGGATGTCGGCGGCTTCTGGACAGCTACTTTCGCTGCCTTGGTTCTCACCGTCATCAGTGGCATCATTGATTGGCTGATTAGCGACTAACACACCTATACAACAATGCGTCCGCGCAGGATTTTTCCACGCGGACGCATTTTTTATTGGTAAATCCGAGGCCAAGGCAGCGATAGCATCTTCCTCGCGCACACAGAAAATAGTGAGCAAACGTATCGGATAATTCTCTAAGCCCAGTTTTTAAGCACTCATAATTTAACCATGTTGAAAAAGAAAATTGCCTTTATCGTATACTAATTTGAAAATAGTAGCGTTTTTAACATTGTACGCAGCAGATAATTGTTCTGGCGAAAAAAGATAGAATAAGGTTTTAATCACAAAAGCATGAGTTACCACTAATATGTTGCCACCATCATCATATAATTCAGCCATATCAATAAAAGCGCTTTTCAAACGCTTTAAAATAGCTGAAAACGGTTCTGCCATACCTGTTGTGTCATAATTATAAATTTCTGAAGCAACATCGGCAAGACGCTCATTTAATTCTGCAAATGATGAAACTTCTCCTAGCCATTTAGATACAGTTTGAACAAATATTGCGTTGTTTTCTCCCTCCATAATACCTAAGCACCATTCACGCAACCGTTTATCATCTTGAATTTTAATATTGTCATTCCCACTCATTGCCAAAATCAATTCTGCTGTTTGTGTAGCCCTAATTGTGTCACTGGTAAATGCTGCTTTAAAAGTAGTACCTCTGAGTTTATTTCCCAATTCAATCGCAGTGCTATTTCCATTATCAGTAAGGGGTGAGTCACTCCAGCCTTGCGCTCTGTCTAGACTATTCAATAAAGTTTCGCCATGCCGAACAATATAAAAAGTGACAGCCATACTTTCCCTCCCTATTTCCATTTAATCAATGGCTCTATTATACAATGAACAACTACCTTTCGGAATAGATGCCTTTATGTTTTTCTCCAAACCAAAAGAAGGGAGAAGAAAGGAACTGAGCCGACGACGAATTAAAAGCAACAATGCGTCCGCGCAGGATTTTCCCACGCGGACGCGTTGTTTATTGATGGATCAATGCCAGAGCAGCTTCTATGTCCTCCTCACGCACATAGAAAATGGTGGTCAACCGTATCGGATAGTTTCCCAGCCCGCCCATAGCCGCAGACGAACCCATTATATTTGGCCGTGCATAGTCCTTCACCTTCATGCGATATTCAATGCCATGCTGTGCAAACAACTCTTGAATGTGAAACTTCTCCTCAGCGTTCGTGGTGGAATAAATATCCACCATGCGTTTCTTCCAGAATGCCATAAGCTCACACCTCTCTCTTACTCACGCATTTTTTGCAGCCAACTACCAACAAGCGATACACGCAGTATGTTGAGCGCATAAGCCAGAGGAAGCAATGCCAAAAAGCTGTACTGCTGCCAATGATCAATCGCCGCATTCCCCCAGCAAACCGCACCAGACAATGCCAACGCTGCCAATAGTCTCCTAAGAACCACCACACGTTTTCTTTCCCGTTCGATGTGTATAGTTTATACTGTCATATTATCACTGTTTTCAGAAAAATGCCACAACATTTATTCGTCAAACCATCATTAACACAACCACCCTTTTCACTGCACACAAAAAGGCGACTGCCATTCGGACAATCGCCTTTTTGTGTCAATGTTATTGTAAGCTGCCAAATTCGCTACTCGTTACTGCCCCAGGCAAACAGGAAATTTCAGCAGCAGTTAAAAAGCCTGTTTCCAAAAAACCTTCCAGTGTCGTACCAGCTTCCAGAATTTCTTTCATGTGTGCCACATCTACGGAGTCAGCTTCTGGCACGTTCAAAATTTCATGACGTGTGCCATCTTTTTCAGTGGCAACGAGCACACCATCTTCCACAGTGAGCACGCAAGCATTCACAGCAAAGTCGAGATCAAAGGTGATAACATTACTGGTAGCATCACTAACTTTGGTAAAATAGAGCGCATTTGGGTCGTTGACCCATGGCCCCTTTATCCCTTGTGTGTAATAGAGATAACCGTTGGCGATGGTATAGTCAGTCGAATTATTGATACTACGCACATAGGTCAATTCTGCGGTTTTATCAACCTTATCAAGATCCGGCACTAAGAACAGCGCCACTTCACATCCACCAGCTACACCTTGGCGGCCAACTGTGACGGTGTCCTGACCATTGATGGTTTTCGTATCGTTCAGATAGTAGTCGGTATAATGTTCCGATTGATTGACCCAATCACCAAAAACTTTGTCAAGACCGGTCAGATACACCACTTTTCCAGTCTTTTCATTGGTTGCGGTGACGTACATCTTCATCACAGTACCAATATCGCCGCCAAAGCTCAGCTGGTAAGTCCAATCGCTGGTTTCTTTGGCTGGCTGCTCACCAGTTGTGATGGTAACAGTGCGGGTGTCATTATCCCATTTCACCACGCCGTAAAGTTCCATAAAATCGCGCACTGGCAAATAGGTACGATCGTTCAACAGCGTTGGTCGTGCGCTAAAAACGCCTGGTTTACCGTTTGCTAAATAGCTATCTGCCCCAACTATCAATAACACGTCAACCTTGCCATCAGCACTTGTGATGTGAATGCTGCCATCTTCTTCCCAATCAGTGTCATAACCCAGCTCACTGTTCACAAGACGCAACGGTATCATCGTATGCCCATCTTTGGTAATAAATGGCTGTCCGATTTCTTCGTTGGTCGTAACAGTCTTGCCATTAACCACCAAGGTTAGATCCGTTGAACCTACCTCCACAGCTGCATAAGCAGGTGCCACTGAAAAACCTAAAACCGTCGCCATAGTGACACCGGCTATCCATTTTTTCATTGATGTTTTCATGTTACTCGCCTCCATTTGTCAGAATTATTGCATATATCGTAACACAATTTTCTTTTCCTGACCAGCACCTCTGTTCATTTCCGCCAATTTGTTACCATTTACGTTGAAACCACTCCCAAAGAAAAAGCTCGGCGCTGATGCACCGAGCCTTGTCATGCTATAAACGTTCATTTTGCACGTTTTGGATTGGCTGGAAACCAACCACGTTCCACACGCTCTTCCTGTTCTGCCACTTCCTGAATCCCCCACAGAGCAGAAAACCCAAACAGAGCAATGGCGGCATTAAGCATGGTATTTTTCACACGCAGCGACAAAGCCACACAAGCAGCGCCAATGACTGCAAATAATGGCATACATACTTTCTTACCGAGATGGTACTCGCCTTTAATCACAATAGGGTGCCACACACCAATAATAAGAAACGAAATCGCCCCTAATACAATCCCTTTCAGATTCATGCGTCTCTTCTCCTTTACATCTACACAATGAATAGCCGACAAATTTTTCTCATACAAAAACATCTCGAACCTTCAGATTCGAGATGTTTTATCAATGTCTTAGCGGTTTCTATTTTTCAAGAAATCTGGAATACGCACATCGTCATAACCGCTGTGGCGGCTAGTTGTGGTGCTTCTAGCACTGCTGCTACGAGTTGCGCTGCTGGTTTTAGATGGTGCGGACGCATGGAAAACTGGTTCTTCCGGTCTGCGTGCAAAGCCCGTTGCAATAACGGTAACTTTAATATCGTCCTTCGCACCTGGGTCGTCAATAACACCAAAGATGACATCTGGTTCGCCGCCGGTTGCATCGTTGATATAATCCACAGCTTCCTGGGTTTCCAACAGCGTTGGATTCTGACCGCTGATGTTAATAAGCAGTGCCGTAGCACCTTCGATGCTGGTTTCCAAAAGTGGCGAGGAGATGGCTGCCTTTGCAGCTGCAACGGCACGGTCTTCACCCTTACCAACACCAACACCCATCAGAGCAGTACCGGTGTTTTGCATGGTGGAACGCACGTCTGCAAAGTCGAGGTTAATCATGGCGTTCTTCGTGATGGTATCAGCAATACCCTGCACCCCTTGACGCAGAATATCATCAGCGTATTCAAACGCTTCCTTCATGGTCATTTCCTTGCTGGCGATTTCCAGCAAACGGTCGTTAGGAATGGTAACAAGGCTGTCGACCTTATCAATCAGTTCTTCAATGCCTTCGAGCGCATTTTTCAAACGTTTGCGACCTTCAAATTTGAAAGGTTTGGTCACAACGCCAATGGTGAGTGCGCCCTGGCTCTTGGCAATTTCTGCCACAACAGATGCTGCACCAGTACCTGTGCCGCCGCCCATACCAGCCGTTACGAAAACAAGGTCTGCACCTTCAAGCGCAGCAGCGATTTCTTCGCGGCTTTCCTCTGCGGCTTTCTGCCCAATTTCAGGGTTACCGCCAGCACCAAGACCACGGGTCAGTTTCACACCAATCTGAATCTTGGTGTCTGCATTGGACTGACTCAACACCTGTGCATCGGTATTGGCCACAATAAATTCTACGTTATCTACATTGGTTGCAATCATGCGTTCTACAGCGTTTCCGCCGCCGCCGCCCACGCCGATCACCTTAATCACGGCGACATTGCTGTTTTTATCATCGAGTTGGAACATCCAAGATCCCTCCACACAAAATTTCTAGCCTTATAGTATATAATAACTCATATTGCAAACTCTTGCAAATATTTTTCTCGTCTTTCAGAACAATTTACTTAATTGTAGTCTTTTCTCATTATTCCACAGCGGTCGTTGTACCTTGCGTGCCATCGTCCATCACATCGCTCTGCGTGCCGTCAACGCTGCCATTATCTGTTGTTGTGCCACTGCTACCCTGCTGCCCATTACTGCTGCCATTCGCTGCTGTGTTGTCAGATGTGTTTGTGTCGTCGGCATCGTCAGTTGTTTGTGAAGCATTCTGCCGCCCGTTTGGTCGTCCGCAGCCTGGGTATTTTGGTCGCTTTGTTCGCCGGTCTCCTCGTTGTTAATCATATCGGACACATCAATATTGTCATACCCTTCCAGCACAATTACCGGCGATTTTTCGTAGCGAATGTCAATGGCCTCAATCGGTTCTTCTACAATGTCGCTCAAAATAACCTGGTTCATAATGTCGTTGAGAATGGCCATGCGGTCTTTAATATTGTCCACATTCCCAATACGAATTTCCAAGCCCTGACTTGTATAAGCAAGAATATTGTTGCGGTCTTTAATGTTGATTTCCTGAATCATTCCTAAAAGATCGTCCGAGCAAGCATTGACGATTTTCAAAGCATCGGAAAACCGCTCATTGTCTTGAAACGCCTCGCCCGGTGATGGCACTTCTGTCATCGAAAAGCCGGTAATCAGGGGCAAATTCTGGTCGGTTAGCGAAGCGGTGTTATCCAAAAGCACACCATCTGCACTGAATTGCAAATAATTGCCATTGTTCAAAAGCACACCAACCGGCTTACGCTCGGTAATATGAATCTCCAACCAATGTGGCCAGTGACGAGAAATCTTTACATCTTGAACATACGGGTAATAACGCAGCTCTTCTTCTGCTTGAGACGCATCATAGCGGAACAGGTTTTGACCAACAGGATGGCCAGCAATTTCCTCTACTTGCGCTTCTGTCATATTGTTCAGGTCGTTCACCTGCACCTCATTGATTGTCATGATTGGCCCTAAAAGCACCACCACCGTGGCAACCACCAGAACAATGGCCACAAACAACACTTTGAGAGCCGTTGGCACATCATTGTTTTTCTTTGCTTTTGCCTTGCTTTCGCCTGCTGGTTTATCTGGTTTTCTGGACGTTTTCTCTTTACGGCGGCGGCGTGCCATGCGTGCCTCATAATTTGAACGCTCTTTTTCTGCACGCAAGGCTTCTTCAAGGTCCATCGGTTCGCTGTCATCAACTGTTGGTGCCGCATCGGGTTCCGGCATCATCTCTTCCAGGGTTTCCACAACCTCGCCAATGGTCACGTCTGGCTTTTCGTAAGAAGCACTGGCTTTTTGCTCCTGCAAGGCCTGCTTGCTCGCATTCAAAAGGTTTTCCACACGAATAGCTAACGGGTCTTCATCTGCCGCTTTTTTTTGCACTTCCTGCTCGCTGCGTTCACGCTGTTTGCGTGCTTCAGCCTCACGCTCATATTCCAGATACTCCTCTGGTATGATAACGTCTTCGCTTTTTATTTTCGGACCGCGTTCTTTATCTCTGAAAAGTTTCACGCAACATCACCTATTTCTATTGATGTTATTTGCCATAGGTCTCTTCCAGCGCTTTCACAATCAATGGCGCTTGTTTCCAAATAGACCCTGCCCCCAAAACAAGCACAAGATCCCCCGGTTGAAGGGTGGAAATAAAACCGCTGGTCAAGTATTCGTCATTAACCACCTGGGCGTGTTTGCCAGGGTCCACCTGATCTACGATCAGCTGACTGGATACCCCTTCGATTGGTGCTTCGCCAGCCGGAAAAACGTCTAAGAGCATCACAGCATCGGCTTGCGAGAGCGCCTTAGCAAACTCTTTTGCCAAAAACTGGGTGCGGGAGTAGCGATGCGGCTGGAAAATGGCCACCACACGACCATCATTAACCGCACGAGCAGCTTCCAAGGTTGCCATAATTTCCGTTGGATGATGGGCGTAATCGTCATAAACCGCAATCCCATTGACCGTTCCCTGATGTTGGAAACGACGGCGCGTGCCTTTGTATTCTTTAAGCACACGAGCAATTTGTTCAAAGCTCAGCCCCACATCCAGCCCCACAACGACAGCCGCTGTCGCATTGGCAATGTTGTGTTTACCAGGCACTTGCAATTCAAGATGACCAATGAAACGATCGCCATTATAAATGTCTGCTTCGTTCTTCATGCCCACTTGCTTGTGGTTCATGATGCGATACTGAGAGCGTTCATGGAAGCCATAGGTTTTCATTGGCACCGGACACTGCGAGGCAATACCGAAAGATTCGTCGTTATCGGCGCAAAGCAGGCAGCGGCCATTTGGATTGGTTTTATGCAAGAATTTCTTGAAGGATTCTCGAATTTCGTTGATGTCTTTGTAGTGGTCGAGGTGATCTTCTTCAATATTCGTAATGACCGCATACCAAGGCAAGAGGTTAATAAAGCTGCCATCGCTTTCATCGGCTTCTGCCACAAACCATTCGCCTTTACCATTTTTAGCGTTGCTACCAATATCGCTGATAACGCCACCAACAACGATGGTTGGGTCCAAGCCATTCTTCTCCAGGCACAGCGCAATCATTGACGAAGTGGTTGTTTTGCCGTGTGAGCCAGCCACACAAATCGCCTTCTGCTCACGCATCAGGTAGCCCAACATTTCAGAACGATGCACAACAGGAATGCCCTTTTCCTGCGCTGTTCTATATTCCACATTGTTTTCTCGAATGGCGGTTGAACGTACCACCACGTCAATATCGTCTGTAATATTTTCGGCTTTCTGCGGCACACCAACAACCGCACCACGCTCACGCAACATATGCACCTGGTCCGACTCATTAAGGTCCGAACCACTAATGCGGTATCCACGTTCCAGCATTACTTCAGCAACGGCGCTCATACCAATGCCGCCAATACCAATAAAATGTGCGTGTTTAATAGTATTCATCGTTTCCATAGGGCACCTTCTTTATTTTTTCGTAAAACTCTTAATCAACATCATAATATCATCCAACGCTTGAGGACGCGCCAATGCGCTCATATTGGCGCGCTTATTGGCATAATACGTCTCATCGTTAAGGAATTTTTGCAAAGTACTCAGCAATTTTGGCACCGTCATTTCGTTGTCCAAAATCATTTCACCGGCGCCAGCGTCAACCACCGCTTGAGCGTTAAATTGCTGATGGTTATCACTGGCATAAGGATAAGGCACCAAAATGCCCGGCAAACCACACATAGCAATTTCTGCCAAAAACGTTGCGCCAGCACGTCCAATCACAACATCAGCCGCAGCCAACGCATATGGCATATTGTGGCTATATTCCAAAAAGCGCAAGCGCTCATTACGCAGCACGCTGTTGTCACTTTCTTTGAGAAGCAGGCTGGTTTCTACATAGCCCGCTTTGCCGGTAATAAAAATCACCTGCACATTGTCATCGGCCAAGATGCTCTGCAACGCCAAGGCACACACACGGTTAATGGTTCGTGCGCCACGGCTGCCGCCTGTGATGAGCACTGTTTTCTTTGCAGGGTCCAGCTCAAAAGCCGCACAGCCTTCTTCTTTGCTGATTTTACCGACATCGGCACGCACCGGCAAGCCCGTCAGCACCGTTTCCTTGGCCTTCACAAAAAACTTGGCGGCTTCCGGATAATTGATCATCACCTTGTTTACACGGGAAGCCAGCAGACGATTGGTCATGCCAGGATAGGCGTTTTGTTCATGAATCATCGCCGGAACGTGGTTCATGCACGCCATCAGCACCGTTGGCCCACACACAAAACCGCCCGTTCCAATGACCAAATCCGGCTTAAAATCTTTAATATAACGACGCGCTTGAGCGACACCCTTGGAATTGATAAACAAAGACTTCGCCAGCGCCGGCGTTGGCTTTCGAGGTAATCCCTTCGCCGAAATGGTTTTGAACGGAATGGCAGTCTGGGGCACAATATTATTTTCCAGACCATTATCACACCCGATATAGAGCACCTCGCTGCCGGCTATCTCCTGCAAAATACGTTCCGCAATGGCCAACGCCGGATAAATATGCCCGCCGGTTCCGCCTCCGCTTACTATCACTCTCATACGTCTTCCCCCAATATTTTCATGGTTCTTCAGTCATTTGCTTTCTTTTTTCGTGGGCGCCGCTTGCTGTTGTCGGCATAGCGCGACATATTCAACAACACCCCAGCAATAGCCAGGCTTACCAGAAGCGAGGTGCCACCATAACTAATGAACGGCAGTGTAATACCTGTAACTGGCACCACACCAACAGCAACACCCATATTGATTAACGCCTGCACAACAAGAATGGACGCTGCGCCAAATGCCAAATACGATTTGAATGGGTCACTAATGCGTGTTGCAATGATGAAACCACGCCATGCAAGCGCCAAAAATAAACCCAGCACCAACAAAGCGCCAACCAGGCCCAGTTCTTCACCAATGACTGAATAGATAAAGTCGGTATGCATCCCAGGCAAATAGAGCAGTTTTTGCCCACTGTTCCCAAGACCGACGCCAAAGAGACCACCTGAGCCAAACGCATACAAGCTCTGTGTCAGCTGATAAGCAGTACCATCGGCGGCGTCGGCATTTGCCTGATTAAGAAAACCAAATATACGCTGCCAACGATAAGGCTCTAAACAGCAGTATATAAAGACAAATGCCAAACCCGCTGCACAAACTCCTGCAATCCAGCGTTTAGACAAGCCGGCAACGATGAACACAGCAAAGCAGCCGCCCAAAATGGCCAGCGCCGAGCCTAAGTCTTCAATAGCAATGCACGCCAGCGTTACAACCATCATTGCAAAAACAATGAAGTTGTTGCGGCTCTTCACCACATCGTAAGGGCTGTTTTTAACCAAATCTGCTGCACAAATAATCATAAACGGTTTCGCCAATTCTGATGGTGTGAAACGCACACCAAGAATGGTCACCCAACGTGTTGCCCCCAATGTCTCTTCACCAGCAACAAACATGGTAAAAAGCACTAAGAGCAGTACGCCAAAAAGGAAAAACGGCGCCAGTTTTTGAAAAATAGTCGGATTCACAAAAATAATGAACGTGGCTGCAATAATACCTATCACCGCTGAAACCGCTTGTGTAAGAAAATAACTATACACATTGCCACTTTCCAACAGAGAGCGGTAGCTGCTTGCCGAAAACACCATGACAAGCCCTATCACCAAAAGCACTGCAAAAATTTCAATCAGTAAATAATCCGGCGCACCAACACCAGGTTGGTTGAACACAAAACATTTATTGATGAGCCCATTTTTCTTCACCTGAACCATTGGCTTCTTTTTCGCCGTTTTTTTCTGTTTCGCCTGCGGTTTGCTCCGCGGTGCTTGAGAATGACCAGCTTGGTGAAGTTCCTGCTCTCTGCGATGTTGTTCCGCGCGTTCCTGAATGCTTGGGCCGCGATGATTGGCCATGGACATCGCCTGATGCGACGTCTGCTGCATCGTCTGGCGCTGACGAACGGTTTGTTTTCTCTGCCCCGTTTGCTTTCTTGGGGAAGGCACTGTATTATTATGAGGATTTTTTTCAACTAACACCGGCCGTTTCGGCCGATTATTGTTATTATACTGCATAACCTCTCACCAGTTCTTTGAATCGTTCTCCGCGTTGTTCAAAGTTATCGAACATATCCCAACTTGCACAAGCCGGCGACAACAGCACAACATCGCCTTCTTGCGCCATGTTATGCGCTTTATCAACCGCTTCTTCAAAAGAATCTGCACAAACATACGCTTCGTAGCCTGTGCGTTTGAACGCATCAACAAAATCACCTGTTGCTTCGCCAACAACCACAACGCCGCGGCAATGTTCACGCATCAGTGGCACCAAAACTGCCATGTCGCTGCCTTTGTTGCGCCCACCGGCAATCAGCACAATCGGCCGCTTGCCATAAGAGCCGAGCGCTTTTTCGGTGGAATCAGGATTGGTGCCTTTGGAATCGTTGACATAAAGCACACCACCGATGGTCGCTACCGGCTCCATACGATGCGCCACACCTTTGAAGGCACGCAGACGCTCGGCAACCGTTTTCGCATCTTGCCCCATTAAAAGGGCCGCCAACGATGCCGCCATGGCATTTTGCAAATTGTGGCTGCCAAGAATACCAATGTCTTTAGCGGCAATAAGCATTTCCGGACGTACGCCCTTGCTCAGCGCATAGCGCACTTCACCCTCTTCCAGCCACATTCCCTCTTCGAGAATTTCCTTTTGGCTGAAGAAGTAAACATGGCTTTTTGCTTCTGCTGCCATCGCTGCCACAAGCACATCATCTTTATTGAGCAGCAAATAGTCGTCTGCCTGTTGATTCTTAAAGATATTAGCCTTTGCCGCTGCATAAGCTTCCATGGTTTTATGGCGGTCAAGATGATCCGGTGTCAGATTCATCACAACAGCCACCTTTGGCCGGAAACTATCGACACTTTCAAGCTGGAAGCTGCTCATTTCGGCAACCACAATATCCTGCTCACTCATTTGTGGGCATTGGCTAATCAACGGCAAGCCGATGTTCCCGCCAGCCACCACACGACGCCCTTCTTTTTCCAAAAGCAGCGCCGCCAAGGTTGTGGTTGTTGTTTTGCCGTTTGTCCCCGTGATGGCCACAAAAGGCACTTTACTATAACGAAAAGCAAGTTCCGGTTCACTAATCACCGGAATATTCAATGCCTTTGCCTGCACAACCGGTGGAATAGACAGCGGCACCCCTGGACTCATCACAACCAGCTCCGGCTGCAATGCCGCCACGTCCGGCTGTTTGCCCCAGACATAGGAAACAGACGCATGGCCAAGCTGCGCCTCTACACGTTCCGCCAAAGCGGTATTCATATCACTGACAACAATGTTTTTTCCGATGGAGAGCAAATATTCCGCACTGGCGATGCCGCTGCGAGCTGCTCCAATGATTAAAATAACGTCTCCCATGCACATTCTCCTTCATAATTACAGCAGGGCTGTCCAGAAAATAGCAACCGCCAGCACGCTGGTTACCAGCGTAATGATGCTAAACAAAAGCACCACTTGATTTTCCGTGCGACCACCCAATTCAAAATGGTGATGCAGCGGCGCCATACGAAAAACACGTCGCTTCGTCTTTTTGTAAACCAGCACCTGAATGATGTCTGAGCAGGCTTCTATCAGGTAGGTGAAGCACAACACCGGAATAAGCAGCTCTGTTTTTGTTACCATGGTTAAAGCAACCACCATACCACCGATAAAAAAGCTGCCTGTGTCACCCATAAACACACGTGCCGGGTGACGGTTGTAGAAAAGGAACGCCAGACAAGCGCCAAGCATCACTGCAATCACCACAAGGGAATTTGGTTCGTTGTAGAGTTTTACAATCGCAAAAAGCCCCAAGAAAATGATGATGCTCACCGTGGTCAGCAAGCCGTCCAAGCCGTCTGTCAGATTGGCACTGTTGGTGGTTCCCAAAATGATAAAAATCATGATTGGCCAATACACCACACCCAGTGGCAAGACAACATTGAAGAGCGGTACCCACAAATCGCTGACATTCATATCCAGGCGAGATGCCCAGAAAATCACCAAAATTGCCGCCAAAAGCTGCAACACAATTTTCTGCTTTGGTGTCAAACCTTCATTGTGGTGCATAACGATTTTAATGGCATCATCAGCCAAGCCAATGCCGCCAAAGAGAAAGGCGCTGCCAACAATGAACCATGTCACACCACTAAACTGACCCGTTACTAATAACGTCAGCACCACCGTAATCATAAACAAAATGCCGCCCATGGTTGGCGTCCCCTGTTTTTTCTGGTGACTCTTTGGCCCTTCTTCACGAATGGACTGGCCAAATTTCAACTTATGTAGTACAGGAATCATGAAATGACCGACCACCAAACCGATCACCAAACTGATTGCAAATCCTAATGCCCACATATTCTGTTCCTCCCGCCGCTAAAGTTTATTTTTAGAAAATTTTAGGAGCCGCCTAACGCCAGCCATGTGTCAACCCCTTGTTTTGCACACAAACGGCATTAAACCACCATGTTGTATTAAACCAATCGTTGATCGCTCAACAGCGAACGATACACGTCTGCCATTTTCATGCTGTTGCTGCCCTTTACTAGGATAACAGCATCCTCCGGTGCATATTCTTCAAGAATAGTTGCCACTTGTTTGTTGGTATCTACAAAGAACACCTTCGCATAGGCCATGCCTGCGGCAATGGCACTTGTGCCAATTTCTTCCGCCAACGTGCCCAGGCAAATCAGATAGTCAATGCCACGCGCCGCTAAATGACGCCCCACTTTGGCATGACCTTCGTGTTCGTACTGCCCAAGTTCATACATATTCCCAAGGCAGGCCACGGTTGGGCGTGGCTGATAACCGGCCAGCACATCTAACGTTGCTATCATAGAATCCGGATTGGCGTTATAGCAATCGTTAATCAATAGGCGTCCGCCTGCCAATTCATGCATTTCCATGCGACTGGACGACAAAGAAACTGCCGACCCTAATCCATTTTGAATGTCTGCTACCGAAATGTCAATAGCGCGTGCTACGGCTGTAACCAAAAGCGCATTATCTACAAAATGTCGTCCTGCAAATGGCAGATTCACATCAAACTGGTCCGTTGGCAGCTGGCAAACAAACTGGCTGCTCTCAGCATTCAACACCACATTCTGGCTGGTCACATCGCCGCCTTCACTGGCATCACCACACCAGACAATCTGCGCCGCACACTCTTCCAAATAGGGCGCCACAAGATCTTTATCCTTCATACGCAACGCCACTGTACCATTTTCCGGCAGATACTTGAAAAGCTCTGTTTTTGCACGCGCAATACCTTGCTGGCTACCCAAATATTCGGCATGAACCAGACCAATACCGGTGATAATGGCGTGGGTTGGGCAGGCCAACTGACAAAGGAAATCAATTTCACCAAAGCCTGTCATGCCCATTTCCACAATAAGAATCTGCGTATTTTCATCCAGACGGGTCAGGGTAAGCGGCAGGCCCAATTCGTTGTTCTGGTTTTCTTTCGTCACCACAACAGTGTGAGAACGCCCGCACACTTGTGCCAGCAAATCCTTGGTGCTGGTTTTCCCCTGACTGCCGGTGATGGCAATCACCGGTCCTGTGAAATGTGTGCGGCACCACTGCCCCAACGCTTGAATGAAAGCCTGGCCGTCTTCTGCCACCAAACAGCCCACTGCTGCATCGGTAAAAGAATGTTTCTCGTCAACTACCACCGCACAAGCACCAGCAGCAATGGCTTGCTGTACAAAGCGATGCCCATCAACACGCGCGCCACGAATGGCCACAAATAAATCGCCAGCTTCTACCTCGCGACTGTCAAACACCACACGGCGAATGACCACCCCTTGCGGGCCATGATAGTCACACCCCAGTTCCTGGGCGATTTGGTCGATTGGAATATGATACATAATGTTATCCTCCATTAAATCGAGTAAGCCGGAAATGCCTAAGCACTCTCCGGCTTCTCTAAGCTATGAAGTAATGAGCGATGATTCAATCGTCATGAGCGTGCTTTGCACACGCTTTTACAATTTGTCAGCCGCCTTCCTCGTCATCATTGTCTTCTTTTTGAGAAGAATTCGATGTACTTTGTCCGGACGCATTGCTGTTTGAGGTTGTATTGTTATTTTCTGTTGCATCTTGCGAGGTACGGCTGTTTGCTTCTTCTTCAAGTTCCTGTGCCGCCGCTTCAATATTCGCTAATTCGTCTCGTCCGGCGAACCAAACTTTAATTTCATCGCCGCGCAAAACAGTGGTTCCTGCTTGCGGCTGTTGACGATAAGCCAAGCCACTGCCGGAAAGTTTAGATTCTAAGCCAAAACCATGAAGAATCATATCCACATCTTTGATGGTTTTCCCTTCAAAAGATGGCAGCGTAATACTGTCGCTATTAGAATTGATGCTGTAAAACTCTATGGTGGAACCAGCCGTCACTTTGGAACCTGGTGCAGGCAGACAACATACCAACTGGTCGCCGGTGGTAACATCCGACACCTGCAAGCCTGCTTCTGCCATAATGGCACGCGCTTCTTCGGTGCTCATTGGTAAATCCAGATCTGGCACAACAACAGTTTCGCCTTCCTCAGCCTCTGTAATATTTTCATTCTCAGCGCTTGGGGCTTCCGTTTGTGGTACCTGATAATAATTCAGCACATTGCCCATGATGTCAGCAAAAATATTACCTGCTAATGTGCCACTATTACCGCCGCCTTCTGGGCTGTCTACAACCACCAGACAAGCATATTTTGGATCGTCCACCGGTGCAAAGCCCATGAAACTAAGGATGTAGGTGCCATCCATATAAGTCCCACCTTGAGCGATTTCTGCTGTACCGGTTTTGCCACCAACACGATAACCTTCCACAGCGCCGCCTGTCCCGAGGCCTTCTTCAACAACGCCTTCAAGCATATCACGCATCTCAGCAGAAGTTTCTTCCGAAATCACCTGCCGCACCACTTCTGGCTTTGTCTCACTGACAACTTTACCTTTGTCATCAGTAATTTTTGAAACAATCTGTGGCTTCATCAATTTGCCACCATTCACAACAGCGGAAAAAGCTGTAATTACTTGAAGTGCCGTATAAGCATTACCCTGACCAATCGCAGAAGAAGCCAGGTCAATGTCAACAGCATCTTTCTGATCAATCAAAAGCGGTGAAGATTCCGAAGGCAAATCAATACCAGTACGTTCTGTCATACCAAACCCTTCGAGGTAATCATAGAAACGTTCATACCCCAGTTTGCTGACATTCTCTGCCTGCGCCACGTTGCACGACTGCTCCAAAGCGTGCTTCATGGTTTGCAAGCCATCGCCTTCTGGATAATCCCAGTCCTGAAAACGGTGACCATCAATCATCACATAGCCAGGGCAATACAACTGCGTATCTGGTTCAACAATGTCTTCTTCAAGATACATCGACGTCGTCACACTTTTGAACGTCGACCCCGGCTCATAGAGTTTTGAAATGGCAAGATTTGTCCAGGTTTCGGGCTCATAATCGCCATAATTGTTAGGATCAAAGTCTTGGGTATTGGCCATTGCCAAAATCTCACCAGTATTCACATCCATAACAATGCTTGTCATTGCTTCGGCCGGCTGTTTCTCCTGAGCAGCTTCTAACGCTGATTCTACATAATATTGAACCGTTGAATCAAGCGTCAGATGCACATTTTGCCCCTGAGAAGCCGGAATAGATTCTTGAATGGATTGTGGAATGGCATTGCCAAGTTTATCATACTCAACCACCAAACGCCCAGGTGTGCCAGCCAGCGTATCGTCATACTGCAACTCAATACCAGCCAACCCCTGATTGTCCAAACCACAAAAGCCCAACACATGACAAGCTTCTTCGTTATTTGGATATTCTCTCGCATATTCTGTTGTGAAACCAATACCGAGATAGTCTTTTTCCTGTAATTTCAGCGCATCTTCTTTTTCACACTGACGTTTCAGCCAGGCGAAATCGCTGCTGCTTTCGTCGATAATTTTATTCACTTCCGAGCGTGACATATGCAAACATTTTACAATATCGTCAACAATCTTGTCACGGCTATCAGAATCTTTAATAACCGATGGTGTAATATATACCGACATTTTTTCTACACTAATCGCCATCGCTTCATCGTTGCGATCGTAGATAATGCCGCGATTTGGCGTAATTTCTACATTTTGCAAACGGTTATTGAGCGATTCGTCACTGTAACGCTCACTGGCCAAAATCTGTACATAAAACAGTTTTGCTGAAATAAAGAACGCTAAAAGACAAAAAGCAAAAACAATGATAAAAGGAATACGTGTTTTATGGGGCTCCATGATTCAAACAACTCCTTATTGTGCGTCGTCAGCCTGCCCCTGCTGCGGCGTTGACGGTGTGTAAACAATGATGCTCTCTGCTTCCTGCATACCAAGCTCTTTCTCGGCTTTTTCTTTAACCACGCTGCGGTTGCTCAACGCTGCACTTTCCTGCTTCAACGCTTCATTTTCAGCATTGATGTCATCCAAATCCTGCTGCTTGGTGTTAATCGTCAAGCCCATATCCTGAATGATCCCATACTGAGCGACACACAAGACACCTAAAATAAATGCAATGATGAGAGCACGAAGCACAGTCAGGCGCGGTTTCTTTTTTTCAAATTTTCTACGCAAAACACGTTCATTTTGCTTTTTAGCAATCGCCCGCTTTGAATTCGTGCTAAACATACTATTCTCTGCCCCATTTTTCTGTTTGATGGCTCCTTGGAAGGAATCCACTCTCTCTTCTTGTTTTCTCGCTGCACCCATGGCTATCATCCCCAGCATCTCGTTTAATATTTTTTTCGTTTTGTGGCAGGGATTTTTTCTACAATACGGAGTTTGGCACTCCCTGCCCGTGAATTTTGTGCCAGCTCCTCTTTTGAAGCAACGATCGGTTTTCGTGTAATAATTTTCACCGTTGCCATCTTATCACATTGACAAAACGGCAATTCCGGCGGGCAAATACAATCACTTGCCAAATATTTGAAATGCTGTTTGACAATACGATCTTCCAGCGAGTGGAACGTAATAACAGCCATGCGTCCGCCAATTTTCAAACGCTCCGTCGCCTGGTCAAGAACATTTTCCAGCACTTCCAGCTCATGGTTCACTTCAATGCGAATGGCTTGAAAACTGCGCTTTGCCACATGAGAGCCCTTTTCTCGTGCGCCCTTTGGAATCGCACGCTCAATGCAATCTACCAACTGAAAGGTGGTTTCAATCGGCGCAAGCGCCCGACGTTCCACAATGATTTTGGCAATACGCCTGGACCATTTTTCTTCGCCATATTCCCTCAGCACCCGTTCCAAAGCGTCCTCGTCATATTCATTAACAAGCTCGTAAGCAGAGAAGGCGGCGTCTCGATTCATGCGCATATCCAGTGGTGCATCGTGCATATAGCTGAAGCCACGACTGGCATCATCAATTTGCGGAGAAGACACACCAATATCTATCAAAATGCCATCTACCCCATCTGGTGCGTAGGTATCAATAATGGCGGGCATTTCCACAAAATTGGCATGAAAAAAGGTCACCTGATCTGCATAAGGTGCCAGCCGTTCTTTAGCCGCTGCCAAAGCGTTTTTATCCTGATCAATGGCCAGCAAACGCCCTTCTTTGCCGATACCGGCAAGGATACCGCTTGAATGTCCGCCGCCACCAACGGTACCGTCCACATAGGTTCCACCCGTTTTCAGCGCCAGCCCTTCAAGCACCTCGTTATAGAGCACTGGTATGTGTTGAAACGCCATACTTGCCACCATCCTTAAATCCCCAAAAAGCCGGCAAGCTCTTCAAAAGATTCCTCTTCCTCTTCAGCTTGCTGAGAAGACCAACGTTCTGCACTCCAAAGTTCAAACGTGTTGGATTCTCCCACGACAAAAACATCTTTTTCAATCCCTGCATACTCTTTCAACGCCGGTGGAATGGACAAGCGTCCCTGCTTGTCTAATTCTTCAACACTGGCACTGGCGTAAAACAGTCGCTTGAAACGGCGGACTTTCAAATCGCTGGAAGGTTTAGCGTCAATTTTTTCGCAAACCAACGCCCATTCGTCCATTGGATAAACGGTGAGACAGCCATCAAGTCCTTTTGCAACAACACATTGAGGACCTAATCGCTCGCGAAATTTAGCAGGAATGGTAAGCCGACATTTATTGTCAATAGTATGTTTATATTCTCCTAAAAACATAAATATCGTGCTCCTTCCAACCATCTTCTCCCACTTCGTCCCTTTCCTCTCCACTTTACACTAATTTCCTCACAATTTCCACCCTTTATTGCCCTAAAAGCAGCGTGGTTGCGCCTTAAATTACGCTTAAAAACAAGGGGTTCTCCCTACATGAGCGCAAAAAACGGCTCTCCATTCTCGGAGAGCCGTTTTATCAATATTTTTTATCATTCTGTGTTCTAAAACTTATGTTTTATACGTTTGTGTTAGCCAACAACGTTCGTTGGTGCACCAGACAGGAACGCTGCAATGTTATCCGTGACAATGTTGGCACGTTTTACAAAAGCCTCGTCGGTAGCGAAGGCAACGTGTGGCGTCAGCAGGGTGTGTGGCGTGGTGAACAGTGGGTGACCAGCTTCCAGTGGTGGTTCGGTGTAGAACACATCAATACCGGCACCGCCAAGACGTCCTTCGTTAAGTGCCTGAGCCAGTGCATCAATGTCAACGATTGGACCACGCGCACAGTTAATGAGAATGGCGGTTGGTTTCATTTCATCAATTTCTTTCTTGCCAATGAAGCCACGGGTTTGGTCGTTCATCGCCAGATGTACAGAAACAACATCACACGTTGACATGAGCGTATCCAAATCTACAAAGGTCACACCCTCGATGGTCTTAGGTGTGCGGTTATACGCATAGCATTCGCAGCCGAAGGCTTGAGCAACTTTAAGCACCTGCTGTGCAATGTGCCCACAACCCACAACGCCAAACTTAAGCGCAGAAAGTTCCTGCCCTACAAGACCAGCCATGGTACCACCTTCGCGTACCACCTTGTCACATTCGCGCATATTACGCAGCAAAGAGATGGTCATGCCGAATACAAGGTCGGTCACCGCTTCATTGGAATAACCACTGGCATTGCAAACGGTAACGCCTTTGGCTTTGCACACGTCCATTGGAATGTGATCAAAACCAGTGAAAGCAACAGCCAAAAGTTCAATTTTTTCAAGATGCTCCATGACATTGGCGCTCATTGGCTGATTGGCAATCACCACCAGTTCTGCATCTTTTGCGCGTTCAATCATTTCTTCATCAGAAGTGGCACGCTTATCATAGAGGGTCCATTCTACCTGTCCGCCCAACTTTTCCTGCAACATTCCTTCAAGCACGTCGTTTGGTACGCTAAGAGGTTCTAATACAACAAGTTTCTTCATTGTTTCATCTCTCCTTGTTCTTTATGATGCTGGCGAACGAGATCCGCTTTGCATCGTTTTAGCAATCTTTTTTCATATTTGATCTCTGCCAGCTGATGAAGCTGCGAGACGATCACCGGATTATACAGCCCACCTGCCACGCCTACAATCGGCAAACCCATGACAAAGCGGCTAAAGAGCATGGTCATCGCTAAACGTTCAGAGGTGGTTTGCATTTCTGCTTCAAGGTCAAATGATTTGGCTGCACCTGCATCAATGTCTTCGCCCAATACATCAAGCCGCGTATTTTCTTCACCACGTTCTTCAACAGGCATGGCTAAAAGACGAATCAAGCGCAGCATATACACCTGCTCATCCAAACGGTCGGTGTCAAGCCCATGCGCCTGTGCCGAAACAGTGCAGGTGCGAATCATGTTTCCTATTAAAATGGGAATATCCGGCAAGCCAATGCCCAAAAGCCCCAAACCAACGCCCTCTGTTGTGGCAACACCAAGAGATTTAACATAACGCTTTTCGCTTGGTTGACGCAAACGTTTGAGCAGGGAGCGATCCCCTTTGGTTTGAACCTCCACACGTTTTTCTACATACTCATTTTTGAGTTTTTCTTTATCGTAAGTTTTCTTGATAAGTGCCTTTCCTTCTTGAAAAACCATCTTAAAAGCTGTGGTAAAAGCGGCATTGAGCGTTTCTTCCAATTTTTCAGGAATTTTTTCTTCCACCTTCGCACGCACAGAACCAGTGGTTTTGCTCACTGCCTTTTTCCACATAGGATCGGCAAAGAGCAGTTTTTCTTCTTTTTTCTGGCAGTCGCGCAGCTCATAGTTGATGGTCACCAAGCTGTCTTTATAATGCTCCATACCACTCACCACTGTGGTGCCTGGTCGCGCGCAACGATTTGCACCTTGTCAAAATATTTTTCTGCAATCGCCAGAAGATCCGCCATTTTTTCCATGCTTGGCTGCGATACAACGTCTTCTTTGTTGCCTGGCACCACCGCTAAAAGATTCACCGGCGCATCTGGCGCCACCGTCTGAAGGGCCTGCATACCTTGTTCAAAATCGGCTTCGGCATCGTTTTCACCAGCAACAATCAGGCAGGTTACTTCATAATACACACCGCTTTTTGCCAGAGTTGCAATGTTTTCCAACACATTTTCATAATCACCCTGGACATAGTTGCGATAAAAGTCTGCATTGAAGCCTTTATAATCAATATTCACCATATCCATGGTTTCTAAAAGTATCTTAAAGGCTTCCGGATGAATCATGCCATTGGTTTCCAATGCGTTCATGTAACCGTTTTCTCGCACCACTTTGGAATAATCACGCACGTGTTCAAACCAAATCAAGGGTTCGTTGAACGTATAGCACACGCCATTGACCCCCTGCGAACGGTGCAGGTTTTTCAAACGTTCTACCAAATCTTCTAAATTCAGGTGTTCGGTATGAATGCGTCCCTGAGAAATGTGACGATTGATGCAATAAGGGCAATTCATGTTGCAGCCATACGCCGAAATGGACAAGAGTTTCAAATCCTTATCAGGATAAAAGTAAAATCCCATTTCCGTCAGATCTTCCGTGGTCATTCCGCTGATTTCTCCGTAGGTTTTTGCAATCAGTGTGCCCTTGTCGTTGATGCGACATTTACACAGACCCATTTCGCCAGGTTGTATCACACACTGATGGGAACACAACTGGCATTCTACCGCGCCATCGTCAAGCTTTCTGTAATAGCAAGCTTCCATGGCAGCACCTCCTCTATCTTCCATACTTCAAAAATACATATCAGGTCACACGAGAGCCAACACATCCATCGGTTTCTCCGCGAAAGTCTGCGCGCCAGCTTCAAGCAACGTCTGGCGGCTGCGGAACCCCCAGGTTACCGCAATCAGGCGCATATCAGCAGCTTTGGCTGTCTGCACATCCACTTCTGAATCGCCAATATAGATCACTTCATCAGGCGCCACACCCAGGCGCGCACAAAGGGAAAGCAGGGCATCTGGCGCCGGTTTTGGCCGCACGCCATCACGCATCCCCTGGGTAAGAGCAAAGATGTCCGGAAAATACTGCGCGCACAAAGCCGCTACAGCTGCATCATCTTTGTTTGAGAGCACCGCCAGCTGCAAACCACGCGCATGAAGTGCTTCCAACATGGAAATAATGCCCTCGTATGGCTTGGTGGTTTGCGCTTTGTTGCGGGCATAAATGTCCAAAAATGCTTCATACGCTTTTTGCGCCGTATCGGCATCGGTTCCTTCCGGCAGCGCACGGCGCATCAGCACACGCACACCATTGCCCACGAAAGAACGAATGTCTTCACGGCTGCGCGTCGGCAAACCACAAGCCGCCAGGGCACTATTAGCACTCGTTGCTAAATCTTCCAAGGTATCCAGCAAGGTGCCGTCCAAATCGAAAATGCACGCCTTAAGCGCCATCAGACATCTCTCCTCTATTCATTCGTTCCTATTATAACCGAAATCGCTCCACAGTTCATCCAAAATTTTCACGCATATTGAAAACGATGTCATTGCGGTGGCTGACGCTTAAGCATGAAGGCAGGAATCAACCCAAGAATCAGCATGACGGCAGAGCTGATGAACACCTCATCGACACCTTTAACCATCGCCAACATTTCACCACCAGCACCAGCAACATCGCTGGAAACAAGCGTGTACACCATCGTGAACACACTGAGCGCAAAGCTGTTGGCCATGAGTTTTGCCCAGTTGATAAGCGTGGAGCCATCATCTTGAAGCTCAGACGGCAAGGCGCGCATCCCATGATCCGTAACCGGCATCCCCATAATGCCAATGCCGAGATAACGCAGGCACAGTATGGCAATAAACAAAACAATGCTGGTATCAATTTTGCTAAAACCAAGTGCTAAATTACCCACAGAAAGGCACAGCAGCCCACCGATCACAAGCACCTTTGATGACACCTTGGTGTACAGTTTCTGGCTGATTGGCGCACCGCCAACCGAAAAGATGGCCGGTATCAGTAAAAGCAAGCCATATTCAAAAGCCGAGAAGCCGCGCACTGTCTGCAAATAGATGGCAAGCACGAAAGGTGCCAGACACAGTGCCATGGAAAGCAACACATTGGCAATCAGCGCCAGCGCAAATTCCCGATTGCGGCAGGCAGTGAAGGTGAGAATTGGCGAAGTCAGTTTGCCCTGACGTCTGATGAAATACACGCACAGAATACAGCCAACAACAATCATCGCAATGATGAGCGGATTCGCCAGCCCCATATCGCTCGCCAAACTAAATCCCATAAGCACCAGCATACTGCCAATGACAATCGTCATCAGCGATGGCACGTCAATTTTCTCACCACTTTGCGGCACTTCTTTTGGCAGCACCCGCATACCAAGCACGCCAGCCAATACCGACAACGGCACACTGAACCAAAAGAGCCAACGCCAGCTTAAAACCATCAACAACAAGCCTGCAATCACTGGGCCAATCGCCGGCCCCAAAGAAAGGCTCATATTTTGAATCGTCAGGAAAAATGGTTGGCGATGTCGTGGAATAAAGCGATAAATGGCAATCATGGTGACCGGAACCAGCGCTGCACCGGCAATGCCCTGAAAGGCACGAATGACGATAATAAAATACACATTTGCAAACAAACCACTCACAAAAGAAAGAATGGCATAGGCAAACATACTATAAACAAAATAATTACGCAGCGTAAAGCGATGCACAAACCATGCCGCCAACGGGCTGGCCACCCCCATAATGACGGTGTAGCCAATCATAATCCACTGCACCTCTGTAACAGACGCATCAAAAATGTCGATGAAAATTGGCAAACCCGCATTCAATGCGGTGGAATTAAAAAGTGCCAAAAAACAGGCGATAACAATGACAAAAATTAAACTGACATCATTTTTTCTGGAAAACGTACTCATAAGCATTGTCCGACCACAACACGATCATGCCCCTGACCGTCGGGCAGACACGCCACCTCCTTCAAGCCGTAGTGTTTGAACAACGCCTGCACAGCCTGTCCCTGCTGCCAGCCAATTTCAACAGCCAGCCAGCCCTTGGGCAAAAGGTAGTGAGACGCTTCCTTGGCCAAACGTTCATAAAACGCAAGACCATCATGCGCGGCAATAAGCGCCATCTCGGGTTCTTTATGCACCTCCGGTGATAAAGCAGCATACTCTTCGGCGCTAATATAAGGCGGATTAGACACAATGACATCAAAACGCATACCCTGCCATGGCAACAAAAAGTCGCCCTGTCGCCACGCCACCTTTGCCTGTAAGCGTTCAGCGTTGCGTTTCGCCACCGCCAACGCCTCTGCCGACAAATCGGAAGCAAAAAGCTGCCAATCATGCCGCGCCCGTGCCAGCGTAATGGCAATGATGCCGCTGCCCGTGCAGAGGTCAAGCACCTGCGCCTGCGGTTTGCTCACTTTTTCCAAGACCGCTTCAACCAAATATTCGGTGTCAAAACGCGGAATCAACACGTGCTCGTTCACTTCGTAACGTTCACCGGCAAACCAAGCTTCGCCGAGCACATATTGCAGCGGCATATGCGCCGAAAGCGCCGCTATATCGTCCGCAAGCTGTGCTTGTACCATTTCCGGCAAGGCATCGTCTAAATGCGCCAAAAGATGGGCGCGCGCTGTATCCAGCCGTACCGATAACAAATGTTCCAGGTCAAACCGTTCCAAATGCGGACACGCTGCCTGCGCTGTGTGCAGCCACTGGCGCAGCGTCATGCTTCAACCTCCTCGGCCGCCTGTTTGAGTTTGCGTGCCTGGTCGGTGCTCACAAGAGCGTCAATAAGTTCTTCAAGATCCCCCATCAAGGTCTGCTCCAGGCGATGAGTCGTTAAATTGATACGATGGTCTGTAATGCGGCCTTGTGGGAAATTATAGGTGCGAATACGTTCACTGCGGTCGCCGCTGCCAATCATAGAACGGCGCAATGCCGCTTCTTCGCCATGCTGTTCTTCCATCATTTTTTCATACAGACGGCTCTTGAGCACCTTAATGGCTTTTTCCTTATTCATCTGCTGAGATTTTTCATCTTGGCAGCTCACCACAAGCCCTGTTGGAATGTGCGTGACACGTGCAGCCGATTTTGTCGTGTTAACCGACTGCCCACCAGGACCGCTAGAGCAGAACACATCAATACGCAAGTCCTTTGGCTCGATGTGCACTTCCACATCATCGGCTTCCGGCAATACCGCCACCGTTGCTGCCGATGTGTGAATACGGCCGCTCGCCTCGGTAGCCGGCACACGCTGCACACGATGCACCCCGCTTTCAAACTTGAGTTTGCTGTAGGCACCCTTACCGATAATCATAAAGGTCACTTCTTTATAACCACCGCCATCTGTCTCGTTAGAGTTCATCACGTCTACTTTCCAGCCTTGTTTTTCTGCATAGCGCACATACATCTTATACAAATCCGCCGCAAACAGGGCTGCCTCGTCACCGCCAGTACCCGCACGCACCTCTACAATAACATTACGTTCATCGTTCGGATCTTTCGGCAATAAGAGCACATTGATCTCATGCTCCAATTTCTCCACTTGAGCGCTCAATGTTTTAATTTCTTCCTTAACCATCTGCGCCATCTCATCGTCCAAATCGTCAGCAAGCATCACTTTGGCTTCTTCCAACTCCTCTGAAGACTTACGGTACTCGCGCCAAGCCATAACCACATCTTCCAAATCGGCACGCGCCTTGGCAGTTTTACGCAACTCCTCAGGATTGCCAAGCACCTCTGGATCAGCCAATAAACGCCCCAGTTCTTCATATTTATCATCTAAGTTTTGCAGCTTATCTAACATCTGCATCGCTCCCTTCTGTTCACACTGAAAAAAGGCCGGGCTACTGCCCGGACATCCGAATTTATCTTAACTGAAAGATTGCAAACTTTCAAGAGAACACTGTGCTGAAAAAATGTCAGATTACCATATATAAAACAATAAGCTATAAAGGTTTCAAATCTATTAAGTTCCCTACTACCAAAAACAAACTAGAAGGCTATTCCATATCTCTGAAAACATTTTGGTAAATTATTCAACAATCTTAGAACAATTATCTGCCTATTTTCCTGAAATATAAAAAACCCTATTTTAGAAAATTCCAAATAGGGTTTATCTATAATCTAAGATGATCTTTAAATCTATAATAATATTTTTTTCATCTCTTTTATACGTCTTTTATTATATATGCTTTTTAAATTTTCTTCAAACAATCCTCTCAATTTATATAGTTGTTCACTTTGATGATACCAATATTCTTTTTCAAAAATCGGCGTTACAAACAATCCCTTAGCGACCACCTCTTCTTTACGTTCATAAATCACTTTTTGATTTGCATTGGATACATATAATATTTTGCCTTCATTTTCATACGCAAAGCCATATAAAGTTCGACTAAACCGATCCTTTTTTTCAATGTTTTCTGTCATTTGCATTCGTACATGCTTAATCCAAAAACGAAATGATTTCATATGTTCTGGTGTTATTTTATGACCTTGATAAGCACAACGAACAGCTTCTTCAAAAAGAATCAATTCATCTTCATCAAAATATCCATCAATTTCTTGTTGCCAATCTTTTAAAATATCATAAGCACTATCTTGATAGTTTTCAGCCACCCTTTCTTTAAAATACGACGCAGGATAAGCATTATACAATTCCTTAGCCAATTCAAGCTTTAATTTTAAAATATGTCTTCGCTCCATGCCTTCTAAAAAAGAATCTTTTATTTCACGTTTCCACACTGGCGAAGCATAAATATCTTCCCATACTGCCTTTTTTTTAAAATTACAGATCGCATTATAATCATCACTTACAATGTAATGTACCTTATTCTCATACCAAAATGCACAACCGTACACATTATACTCATTATCAAAATAGCCTACCTCTGCCAATGCATTTACCATCTGAGCTGCCGAAACATCTCTTAATGAAGTTGTCACTTTATTCCACCACCTTTAGGGAACAATAACCATCTTTCCCATTCACCAACATTACATCATAGCCAAAAAATTCGCTTAGAATATCTTGATTCAATAGATCTTCTATTTTTCCATATCGATAAATTCGTCCACGTCTCAATAACATAAGATAATCAAAACACTCTATCGAAATCTCTTCAATGTGATGAGTAACATACAACATTGATATATCTTTATTTTTCGCCAAACTTTTCACCAATTTTTTCACTTTTTTCACATTTAAAATATCCAAACCACTCATAGGTTCATCCATCAAAAAAAGATTGGGATGTTGTAACAACGTCCTAGCCAGCAGAGTATTTTGACGCTCTCCTTTGGATAAATATGAAAATGGATAGTCTATAACATCTATTAAATTCAACGCTTTTAATATTGCTTTAGCTTCTACAACATCACAATAATCGATATTTTTATCAATACCAAATGTTCCACATTTTCCTGATAACACAATATTTAATACAGACTCCTTGTGATAATAGCGATCATAAAACGATGTGCTTACAAATCCAATCTTCTTACGCATTTCTATTATAGATGTCTCCATTTGCGCTTGACCAAAAACTTCCACGCTGCCAGCAGAACAATGTTTCATCCCTGAAATGACACTCAATAATGTCGTTTTCCCACTCCCATTTTCACCAAGGATCAAACAATTACTACCAGCTTGTAAATCAAAATTAATATTTTGTAATAAATATCGATGCCCAACTTGACAAGACACATTTTTTAAACACACAACACCCGTACTCATAACTCCATCTCCTGCAAAAGTTTCAATAAAGAATCTTCATCTAAAACAATACTTTTCCCCAATAGTTCTTCATCCATTTTTACCGAAACTTTAAAACCATTATCATCTAAAACCCCCATTGTCTTACATCCCCAGTTTAAAATCTCACTCACCTTAGCTATATTCATCTGTTTTGTTTTTTCATTATCATCTAAGTCAGGATAGTGATTAAACGCCATTTCCTCTACGAAATATTTCGCACTTTTAAAAATTTCTTTTTCCACACCATACTCCATTCGATTACATTCTGTACAATATAACTCTATACGAGCTTCTTTTTGGTCGTAAAAAATAATTTGTCTTACTTCTAAGCGACCACCGCAATATTTACAAACACAATGTTTCGCCCTATCCTTTAAAAACTCAATACGTTCTATTTTTTCCATTTGACTAACCATCCTTTATACTTTTTCTTTTTAATACTAAAAAGGTAGACAAAACAATTGCCTACCTCACTTCTACTAAATCGTACTTAAAAAATAACAAGCGACCAGCCAAAGCATACTAAAATCGATAGAATCAACATGATAGGAATAATGAGCAAACTCATTTTCATCATATCTGTAACTTTAACAATTTTTTTATACGTCATTGCTATTGCTGTCACTGGCGATGCTCCAGGAGTAGCTAACGCCAACTGTGTTACAATCAGTAATATTAAAATGAGACCGGTTGGATTCATTCCTACCATTGTGCCAAAATTAAACAAAATTGGCATAATTACGATCGTTAACACTACATTATTGGCAAAGTTTGTCACAATTGCTGCAAAACATAATACCAATACAATAAAAATCCATGGATTTAATTTCGTCATTGGCATAATTAGATCTGCAATCGTTTCATTTAATCCCGTTTCCGGAGTCGTCAAAAACGCAGAAATGACCATAATAAAAGCTGTCATAAAGAATGCTTCCCATGGCAAATGCTCTGCCATCTTAGAAAAGTTAAGCATTGGCTCACCATTCGATCTTTTCGCAAGCATCATAATTGCACCCAGTACAGCACAAATACCAAAGAAGCCCAAATTACTTAATACCCCACCTATGACAATATCTTTTGGTAAAACTGAAGATAATACCACAAGAACAACAAAAATCAGAAAAAAGATAATCGCCTTTTTTTGATCTTTGCTCAATTTTGCTGTTGCTGCACCAAGCATATCTTCAGTCAAATTCTTCAATGGTGAAACATCAACACGAATAATATATTTCATCACCAATACATAGAGAAGCACAAGAACGATTCCAGCTGGATAAATAAAAGCCAGATATTTTCCATAAGAAATAGGCGTTTGAAACATCCCCTGATAAGCTGTTGAAAAAGTCAAACCTGTACCAATAAATGGAACCGTTACCTGACCAAGCATAATCGCATATACAATTCCAATAACTAAAGAAGTTGCAAACTTACTATAAGGAGCTATGCCTAAATTGTTACATAAACTCACAGCAAATGTACAAAAAATAATAACAACCAGAATTGTATTAATAAATGACGTCAAAAAAGCTCCTAAGAAAATAATAGAAATACCAACCCAAGGCCGCCCTAATGCAAATCTATTTGTAATAAATTTATTTGCCAACCACTCAGTAACATGAAGGTCACTCAATACCGAAAACATAGGAAACAAAATTAACAACCCTGCTATTACCGGATTTGCAATTCCTGCCCCCAACATCTTTGTCATTCCGGTTTCTAATCCAACTGCAACCATAGCTACAATACTTGGCCAAATCATATCAATGGTTGACCACCCATAAATTGCCCCTAAAAACGCACCAAGAATGCCCATACCATACGGTGTTAAATCGCCAAAAGGAGGAAGCGCTCCAAAACCAAAGCAAATGATAACCGTAATAATATAATGAATTATATTTTTTCTAACACTTTCACTCATAAGAATCCCTCCTAACGCCACGCTAATGCAAAAAATATTTTATCTGTTAAATAAGCCCTTGTTTTTTTATAAAATATTATCTTCCAAAGATTATTCTCTGGAAGATAATATTTATTGTATATTAAGCTACTTTCTTAAACCTCTTCCGAAAAAATTTGATATACTGGAGCACCCTCACACTGCGCAGGGAAACGAGTTCCAAGCAAAACAGCAATAGTCGGTGTTACATCAACCTGACGAATGACACGCTCTGTTTCAAAGCCTTCTTTAATACCTTTACCTGCAGCAATAAAAATTGGTCCTGCATAAGTATCACATTCCCCATGAGATGTCGGCATACTATCATCGTGATCATGTTCATATCCTTGAGCCATACAGTATACAATGTCACCGCACTGAGGATACGTACCACCAAGACCAACTAATGCAGCATCTTGTCTTCTTAATGCAAAAGCAATAATTCTATGACCAGAAACTTTATCTTTATAATTATATAAAGCTGTCATAATCTTTTCTTCCATTTCGAACTGATCCTCAGGATCCACTAGACCATCAATAACAGTTCCATCTGGAAGTGTATGTTGATTGCGACCTTTCAGATTCAAGTAAATATACATTTCACGATTTGCAACCGCTACTGTTTGCGTCCAATCAATATCTGGTTTACCTTCTTTATTTAAAATTAATTCTCCATTTTCATCTCTCAGCATTTTCGTAAAGCCAAGTTCTTCCATGATAGAAATATTGCATACGGTATCTCCAAGTCCTCTCAAGCCATAGGTAGGACAAACCTGAGCATGATCCGAAGTAATAATTAACGTCCAACCTTTATCCAGTAAATGCACGAATTTACCTACATAACGATCGATCTGTGTATAGACATCCTGCATAAATTTCTGATAATCATCCTGAGTGGTTCCTTGTTCTGGACGTGCCTTAACCATTTCACGAATAAACATATGTTTTTGTAAATCCGGAGAGTGGAAATGCGAGAAAATAACTTCATACCCTTTATTTTCAATCAAATAGTTAAGAGCCGCAGATTGCCACTCCATGGTGTGTTCCCAACAAGCATTCATACATTCTGTAATCAGTTGTTTACTACCGCCACCTAGCGTTGAAGTAGGAGGAGGGAAGCCAATATTATCCAAGATTTCCTGATGCAAGCTCTTTGGCGACCACATTTTATTCATGTGCATATCCATCGATGCTGAAATCCACATCTTGATATATGAACCATCTTCCGCACACTCAAGCAATCTCATATCTCTATTGCATTCGATTAGTTCATCTCTTCGTGCACCTTCATCGACAACATCACGCACATATTCTCCTGTATGAACGGTTACAATTGGTTCGGTTGCTTTTTTATTTTTGAAAATCTGTACGGTATCATATTTACCCTCAGCATTTTTCAAAACCAAGCAAGGTCTTCTAATTAACCCTTTAGAAAATAAAATATAAAATTCTTTTGCACCCTCTGGCGCGTTTGTCCATTTTTCATCAGCATCCACCAATGGTGAAATGGAAGCATCAACAGGAATATTCAGATAATCCCCTTGTCCATCCTTCAACGGATCAATAGTATAGGTAGCCCAACCTGAAGCATATTTACCACTCCCAGAACTCATTTGTGCTATACCACTTGCACTTTGCTGAGATTCATCTTCATCCAAGCCTGTAACAACACATGGTACTTCACTTGTACTAGATGCTTGAGTTCGGAAAATCGCACGTTCTGTTTTTGGCGATGCAATAGCTAAAAATTCACTTTCAAACTGACCTGTACTCATGTTAACGCTACCAGGAGATGTCCCATCTACCACTGAAAGATTTTCACTATCTGAAGATGGTGGCCACGCAGAGCCAGGCCAATGCCATACCAACGTTTTATACCCAGCTTCTGCTGTAACATTCCACATTTGTTCTGCCTTACAATCCTGAGAATTAAAATTCAAACATATCTTGTTAATATCATCGGCCTGACGGAAGAAGCCTGTACAATCATGCGTCATAGGATAAGCACCTGTTGCCAATGTTGTCCACTGAGGTGGAGTAACTGTTGGCATTGCACCCAACAACACCAAATCATGTCTGGCCGCACCTTTTTCAATAACTTTCTTTACATTTGGCATCAAACCCATGTCAACATACTTACGAGTAAGTCTAGGATCCATTGCATCCAGACCAATAACAAAAACTTTTTCTGCAATTGCTTCTCTTTTCATCGCTAATCACTCCTCATATTTATATAAGTTTTCTTGATGTATTTATCATAGCTCGTATCCCTTCTAATTGGAATAAAGCATAATTTACCCTCGAAAACGCCCCGCATTCAATTATTTTTTATTATGTGTTCGATATGTTTTATTAATTTCAACAAAAAATCTCACTAAATGTTTAGGCACAAACATTTAGTGAGATTTATCAATTTTTTTACTCTTCTCGATCAATTTTATAAAAATTTTTCGCTTTTTCGTAAATAAAAGCCATATTATTCGAAAGCACATGACCATTTTTTCGTACAATGCCAAAATATACAGATATATCATCTTCGATTGGAATAATTTTCATTCCATCAATATGCGTTGCACATTTACTTTCACCAAGCATTTGTAAGGAAAATCCTAAATACTTTCCACTAGTGATATTGATACAATACTGCGGAAAACTGCTAACAATTTCATAATGAACCTCCCGATTACATAAGTTTTCCAATATTTTTTCAAATCTATGCAGCATTACATCCGACCTATGTCCACAAAAATCGTATCTTGAAATTTTATTTAAAGACAAACTATTATATTTTGCCAACGGTAAATCTGGTGATACCTGTAAAACCAAAGCTCCTCTTTGTAGTGGATAGAATAAAAGTGAATCATCCATGTTATCAATGTATTTTCCCCGAAGCTTTGCTCTATACATAAAGCCTAAGTCTATGTTCTCTTTTAAGATTTTATTTTCTATTTCATCCTTCGTTTCTTCATGAACGCTAATATCAAAATCGGGGAATTCATTATATATATCACATATCATATTTGTAAATTTTGTCATAGGAACACCCGTAATATTCACGGCCAGTTCCACTTTCCCTCGTGGCACTATTTGCTCTTCAACAGATAAATCACTATACTCAACAATACGCGTTCCTAATTTTTTAAAAAACTCATCTGCTAAATCAACCAACCATTCCCCTTCTTCACTCAAAATAACACCATTAGAAAATCGATAGAGCAAAACCATATCAATCTCTTTTTCTAACTTCTTTATCGCCATAGAAAGCGCCTGTGGTGTTAAATACAACTTTTCTGCAGCTTCTGCCATTGTATGAGATTTACTAATTTCAAGTAAATATCGTAATTGATCCATATTCATAAAAAAACCTCCAAAAAAAGGCATATTGAGCTAGCGGAAATATTCTAGCCCAATATGCCTTCATAATAATTATTTTGTAAAAAGACAAACTGCCCCCTATGCGATGCGATGCGATGCGATGCGATGCGATGCGATGCGATGCGATGCGATGCG
>CAUWHJ010000007.1:0-107257 GCA_963558655.1 uncultured Peptococcaceae bacterium | reverse complement strand
AGCGCATGACTGTTAATCATGATGTCACTGGTTCGAGCCCAGTTCGGGGAGCCTTCGGACAAGGTCCGTTGTGGCCTTGTCCTTTGTATAGGGGTATAGTTCAGCTGGTAGAATATCGGTCTCCAAAACCGCAGGTCCTGGGTTCGAATCCTAGTGCCCCTGGGAAAACGCCATTCTTCGTGAATGGCGTTTTTTTATATGTATTTCTATTTAGGGAAACGGCTGCATACCGTTTCTCTGTTTTTATGTGCAGAACGTTCTTTCATAATAACTTTTTGTGCGGCTTGTATGGTTGAGAAATGGAAGAAGGCGATGGCTTCCGGATATTTGTGAAAGTGAAGAAGCGAAAAGTCTGGCTTAGGCGGTTCTCCTTGTGGTCATTCTGTGCTATGATGGCAGAAAGACAAAATGAATTATAGTGGAGGTTGATAGGTGCTATGGATAAGAATGCGCTTTTGTTGTATGCAATTACAGATTGCGATCATTTGCAGGGTGATGAATTGCTGTCACGCACAGAGGAGATGCTTCAAGCCGGCGTGACGATGTTGCAGTATCGTGATAAGAAGAAGCTGGCAAGAGCCGATGTGCCGGCGCTGATGGCTTTGTGCCGTTCCTATGGTGTACCATTCATTGTCAATGATGACGTGGATTTTGCGCTCGAGGTGGGCGCTGATGGTGTGCACGTGGGGCAGGAGGATATGGCTGCCGCCAATGCACGCGCGCAGTTGGGGCCGGATAAGATTGTTGGCGTGACGGCAAAGACTTTGGCGCAAGCGAAGAAGGCGCAGGCTGATGGTGCCGATTATTTGGGCGTAGGCGCTATTTTTCCAAGTGTTAGCAAGGATTCGTCCCTAACGAGTCGTGAGACGTTGAAAGAAATCTGTGCCGAGGTCAACGTACCGGTGGTGGCGATTGGTGGCATCAACGAGGATAATGCTGCTATTCTCGCCGGCACTGGTGTGGCAGGTGCGGCGGTGATTAGTGCGTTGTACGGCTATGCCAAGCCCGCGTTGGTGACGCAGCGTTTGGCCCGTAAGATGGACGTGATCGTTCATGGCGATCCACAGATGGCAGGGATTTTGGCTGATGTGGACGGCACTCTTACGGATACGCTCGCATTTTACCAGGATTTGGTGCCGGGATACCTACGGGACCATGGCTATCGTCCGGGCGGCGATTTGGCGCAAATTTTGGCCGATAAGACGCTTCCTGAGAGCATCGGATATGTGAAACATAACTATTCCGGTACTTTTGGTGTTGGTCAGGTTGTGGATGAATTAGAAGCGGAGCTGGAGTGGTATTATCACACGGAAGGCGAAGCAAAAGCAGGTGTGAAAGCGTTTTTGACACGCGCTGCTGAACGCCGTTTACCGGTGGTAGCAACGAGTATTCATGATGCGGAAGTGTGCCGTACCTTATTTGACCATGCGGGCATTGCCGCTCAGATTGCCGGTGTGGCAAGCGGCTGGGAAAAGCGCCTGGCTGGTGGTGATTCCGCACTCTTTACGCTGGGTGCAGCGATGTTGGGTGTGGACAGCAAGCAGATTTGGGCGTTCAATGACGGTGTGGAAGGCGTGTTTGGCGCCAAAGGTGCTGGACTTAAAATTGCTGCCATTTATGATGAACACCACAGCGAAAAGGAATGGTGGCAGATGGTTAAAACGGCTGATGTAGCGTTTATGAACTGGCAGGAAGCCTTGGCTTGGCTGCATTGATGCACCTGAGTATTGAAACGTGACTTCTCTTACAATAAAATACGAGATGGAAAACATAAACAATATTTATCAAATCTCTAGACAGACCGTATGTGCTGTGTTATACTATAATTGTAAAAAATAAGTGGTAAATAATATGCGAATATGCAGTATTAGTGACCTAATCATAGATGACCCGACACTTAGGAGGAATTGAAAATGGCTGTACTTGTAAGAGACGTAATGATTAAAAACCCAATCACCCTTAATGAAAAAGCAACCATTGGGCAAGCGGTTGAAGTGTTTGCTGAAAAGAAAGTAGGCTGCCTGCCACTCGTTGATGATAATGGACGTTTAACCGCATTTTTGTCTGATGGCGATATTGTGGACTATGTTGTGCGTAACGTTCGTCGTCGCAACAACCAGTATTACAACATCAGAGCATGGTATCAGGTAGACTGCTTTGGTTCTTATCTGAAAGCCTGCGTGAATGATGGGGCTTATGGTGCTGCTTCTCATAATGTCATCACCGTTGAATCGACCGACACTGTACGTAGCGTATCGCAGCTGATTCAGAAGAAACATTTGAAACACGTTCCTGTGCTTGATGAAGGAAAATTTGTTGGTATTATTACCCGTAATGATATTATCAATGGTCTCTTCAAGGATTATCTTGCTAACCCAGATGCTGAATGCGTTGAAGGCAGTCAGGACGATGATTTTTAATTGAGCTTGTTACATGGACACTGAGTTGACACCTTGCTGCAACATCCCCTCCCATTAGGATGGGGATGTTTTGCCATAGGTTTATACAGAAGGAGGGTTTATAATGGCTGAAAATAGTTTGCAGGATATGACAATTCGTGACATTATGGTTGATGATGTGAAGTATCTGCATGAGGATAGCACCCTTGGTGAAGCGGTGCAGGCTTTTTCCCGTTATCGTGTGGGCGGTTTCCCAGTGGTGGACGATGACAAACACGTGGTGGCGTATTTGTCAGACGGGGATATTATCCATTATATCCTTTATCGAGCCGGTGCTCAGGGCATTGTTTTCTTCAAACATTGGTCTGATATGGACGTTGAGGCGCTCGAAAAAGCTGCTGAAATTGTGAGTGATGAGAGCGTGTTGGCTTGTGCAACGCGCAACGTGCGTTCAGCAGAAGCCAGCGAAAACCTGCGTGAAGTGGCACAGTACATGGATCGCAAACGGCTGAAAAATATGCCTGTGGTGTCTGATGGTGTGTTGGTTGGCATGGTGAGCCGCAATATGCTGATTAAAAAGTTCTTTGAAAATTACGCAAGTGTGCGTGCAGGTCAACAGTAACGCATTAGGTTTTTAACAATAGCGTCAAGGTGATGCAAACTGTCCTCGTGGTTGGAGCGAGGGCAGTTTTTTTGTGCTTTTATGTATCCTTAAGGGATAATAGGTGTCACGATTGATAGAGTGTGTGCAATTAAATACACACAATTCATTATCTTTTTCTTATATAATTCTCTGATTTTTTTACTGTCATGTAAAACATAAGAAACACTGATGCTTTTATCAACAGACGTAAAATGACAGAAAAAATAATCAATCTTTATTCCGAAAACATGAAGGGGATTCGTGGAAACCGCTCTGTGAAGGCTTTGTTACAAATTGCACAAACTTTATTGTGCGAATGTTTTTTACATATCCACGTTTTGCATACACGAGTCCGTAATGAGCGGACGTTTGTGCGTTTAGAGAGACTTGACATTGCTGCATTCTTTTGGCAATATAGTGTTATACCAAGATTCAGAAAACTTGTTCAACACTGATTATTATGATGTGACAGACAGCTCCTGTTCATAATCGCAATCATAGCTATCATTTTCCGTGAACGGGTTGAAAGAATCGTTCGTGGCGAAACATCTTACCGGGGACAATGGAGAAGATGTTTTGTCGAAGGTGTATCTAGCTGAGACAGTGTGTAAAAAAGATTGGAGGAGAAATTATGTATGACATTCTGTTAGGCCCTGAGGGCATTGAGCGTTCGCTGAATGGCTTTGTATGGGGGCCAATCATGCTGGCTTTATTGGTCGGCTTCGGCTACCTCATGACCTTCTGGAGCAAAGGTTTGCAGTTTAGAAAACTGGGCTTTGTCTTCAAACGTACCTTAGGGAATTCGCTGAAAGGCGGTTCTAAGGAAAAAGATGGTAACAACATCACCCCTTTCCAGGCAATGGCAACTGCACTGGCGTCCACCATCGGTACCGGTAACATCGTAGGTATTGCGACCGCTATCGTTATGGGGGGCCCAGGGGCTATCTTCTGGATGTGGATCGCTGCTGCCGGTGGTATGATGACCAAGTACTCTGAAATTACCCTGGCACTGAAATATCGTGAAAAGAACGAAGCTGGTATGTATACCGGCGGTCCTATGTACTACCTCAAGAATGGTCTTGGCAGCCGTCCTGGTTGGCAAGGGACATTGGGTAGATTCCTGGCTGTGTGCTTTGCGCTCTTCGCAGCCATCGCTTGCTTCGGTATCGGGAACCTGACTCAGGCGAACTCCATTGCCAGCTCTTTGAATGACACCTTTGGTATCCCTGTACAGATTACTGGTGTTGTTCTTGCTATCGTTGTTGGTCTCGTTATCGTTGGTGGTATCAACGGTATTGCAAAAGTTACTGAAAAACTCGTGCCTTTCATGGCAGTGTTCTATCTCGTTTTTGCACTTATCGCTTTGATCATCAACATTGGCGAAATTCCTCATGCTATTTCCAGCATCTTTATTGGTGCTTTCAATCCTGAAGCTGTTGGTGGCGGTGCTATGGGTATTGCCATCGGTCAGGCTATTAAATATGGTATTGCGCGCGGCGTATTCGCAAACGAAGCTGGTCTTGGTTCTGCTCCTATCGCACACGCATCTTCTTCCACCAAAGACCCTGTTGAACAAGGTCTCTGGGGTATCTTTGAAGTATTTACCGTATCCTTCCTGATCTGCACGCTGACCGCTCTGGTTATTCTGACTTCTTTCGATGTCAACGGCACTCCAATGTGGCAGTCCGGTCTTGACGGGGCTCCTCTGTCTCTGGCTTGCTTCAACTTGGCGCTGCCTTGGTTCAACCTCGGTTCTATCGTTGTTACGCTCGGTATCATCATGTTCGCTCTGTCTACTCTTCTCGGTTGGAGCTTCTATGGTGAAACTTCGCTGAACTTCCTGTTCCGCAAAGCAAGCAGCAGCACGCGTCGTGGTTTGACCATCGCTTATCGTGTTCTCTATGTTATCATCGTTTATGTAGGCTGCATCGGTGGTTTGCAGACCATCTGGAACGTTTCCGATACGTTCAACGGTCTCATGGCATTGCCTAACTTGATCGGTCTCTTCTTCCTCTCTGGCGTTGTTATCAGAGAAACCAAACGTTACTTTGCAAATATTGAAAAAGGTCTGCCTACCCTGACCGGCGCTGACGGTAATTACACCGCAGAAGAAATTGCTTCCACTGCACCAAAAGATTACAGCAAGAAGTAATTGAACCCTTTAAGGGAGCAGTGTGTAACGTTTATATGATGTTCATAGAAAGGAGGATTTCTTTCGCACAATTCGTGCTTAAGAAATCCTCCTTTTTTGTTATTCTTTTTTAGCGCTATATACGTTACAATAGGTGAGAAGGAGGAATTTGTATGGATAAAAAAACACCGTTGTATGACACGCACGTTGCGGCAGGCGGCAAAATGGTGCCTTTTGGCGGCTATGCGATGCCTGTGCAGTACAAAGCCGGCGTGATTGCCGAGCATATGGCTGTGCGTGAAAAAGCGGGGCTTTTCGATGTCAGCCATATGGGCGAGATTACGTTGAAAGGCTCAGATGCGCTTGCCAATTTGGAACATATTCTGACCAACAAATTTGGCAATATGGAAGACGGACAAGCACGTTATACGGTCATGTGTTACGACAATGGCGGTTGTGTGGACGATTTGATTGTGTACAAATATGCCGACAACGACTATCTGCTTGTTGTGAACGCAGCCAACAAAGACAAAGATTTTGCCTGGCTGAAAGAGCACGAGTTTGGCGATGCAACCTTCACAGATGTGAGCGATGAATGGGGGCAGTTGGCGCTGCAAGGGCCAAAGGCTATGGATATTCTGCGTAAGCTCGCTACGGAAGAAAGCATTCCGGCCAAATACTATCGCGCGGTGATGCATGGCGAAGTCGCCAGTATTCCTTGCATTGTATCTAAAACGGATTATACAGGCGAAGATGGCGTGGAGCTGTATTGTGCCGCCGACGATGTGGTAGAACTGTGGAACAAGGTGATGGAAGCCGGCGAAGAATATGGTCTTTTGCCATGTGGCCTTGGTGCACGGGATACCTTGCGTATGGAAGCTGCCATGCCGCTGTACGGCCATGAAATGAACGAAACAGTGAGTCCGTTGGAAACAGGATTGGGTTTTGCTGTGAAGATGGATAAGGATGATTTCATTGGCAAGGCAGCTTTGGAAGCACCTGCTGGGAGAAAACGTATCGGTCTCAAGGTCACTGGTCGTGGTATTATCCGTGAAGAAGCGCCTGTGTTTGTTGGCGATAAGCAGATTGGTGTGACCACTTCTGGCACGCACTGCCCATATTTGGGGCATCCGGTGGCGATGGCGCTTGTGGAAAAAGATAGTGTGGATGTTGGTGATGCTGTGGAAGCTGAAGTACGCGGTCGTCGTATAGCGGCTGAAGTGGTAGAACTGCCATTTTATAAGAGAGAAAAGTGAGCAAATTTTTTTCACGGACGTGCGTCCGTGAATTATCAAAAATATTTATGGTATATGCTTGAAAGGACGGTATCATTATGGAAATTAGAGATGAATTGCGTTACTCTGAAGATCACGAATGGGTGCTTATTGACGGTGATGTGGCAGTGATTGGTATTACCGATTATGCACAGAACGAACTGGGCGACCTTGTGTTTGTGAATCTGCCAGAAGTGGGCGATGACGTAGAGAGCGGCGAAACTTTTGCGGACGTGGAATCTGTCAAGGCTGCCAGTGATGTGCTTTCTCCAGTGGACGGCAAGGTTGTGGAAATCAACGAAGAATTGCTCGATGCACCGGAAAAAATCAACGAAACCCCATACGATGCCTGGTTTGTCAAGGTGGCTGATTTCAGCGAAGGTGAAGGCTTGATGAATGCTGATGAATACAAGGCGTATGTGGAAGGGCTTGAGGACTAAGACTTTTTCTTTGCTTAAATGACTGACAAAGGACGGTGAATACCTATGGGCAGCTATGTGCCTAATACCAACGAAGAACGTCAGGAGATGCTCAAGGCCTGCGGCTATAATTCGTTTGACGATTTGTTCAGCGTCATTCCTGATGAGATGAAGCTCAAGGAACCACTCCATTTGCCGGAAGGCAAGAGCGAGCTGGAAACACGCCGCATATTGACGCAAATGGCCGAAAAGAACAAGATTTTTCCGCATATTTTCCGTGGTGCTGGTGCCTACAACCATTATGTGCCAGCCATGGTGAAGAGTGTGCTTGCCAAAGAAAATTTGCAGACGGCGTACACGCCGTATCAGGCAGAAATCAGCCAGGGGATTTTGCAATCCATTTTCGAGTATCAGACGTATATTTGCGAATTGACCGGCATGGACGTGAGCAATGCCTCCGTTTATGATGGCGCCAGTGCAGCGGCGGAAGCGCTTTCGATGTGCTATGGCAAAAAGCAGAAAAAGGCTGTTGTTTCTGGTGCGATCAACCCTTATGTGCTTTCGACCATTAAGACGTACACTTTTGGCAACAATATGGAAGTGGTCGTTGTGCCACCAACGGCTGATGGCTTAACAGACATCGAAGGCATCAAAGCTGCCTGTGATGCGGGTACGGCCAGTGTGTATATTCAGCAGCCGAACTACTACGGCAACATTGAAGATGCTGCCGCTATTGGCGAGATTGCCCATGCGGTGAAGGCAAAATTCATCATGGGGGTCAATCCGATGACCCTTGCGCTCATGAAAACGCCTCGAGAATATGGTGCAGATATTGCCGTTGGCGATGCCCAGCCATTGGGGCTGCCTTTGGGATTCGGCGGTCCGTATGTGGGCTTTATGGCAACAACGACCAAAAATATGCGTGCTCTGCCGGGGCGCATTGTGGGGCAAACGCATGATGCAAAGGGCAATATTGGCTATGTGCTCACTTTGCAGGCGCGTGAACAGCACATTCGCCGTGAAAAAGCGTCTTCTAATATTTGCTCCAACCAGGCTTTGTGTGCCTTGGCGGTAGGGGTGTACCTGTCGAGCGTGGGCAACAAGGGGCTGGCGAATGTGGCCACCCAGTGCCTCTCGAAGGCGCATTATCTGGCTGAGGGCCTTGTCAGCGCGGGATTGACGCTGGAAAACAAGGGCGCGTTCTTCCATGAATTTGTCACCTCAAGCGACGTTCCGGCTGAAAAGATCCTTTCTGCTCTTGAGAAAGAAAACATTCTCGGCGGTTATCCGCTGGACGATAAGCGCATTCTCTGGTGCTGCACAGAAATGAATACCAAGGAAGAAATGGACAACGTGATTCGTATTGTGAAGGAGGTGGGCTGAGATGCTGATATTTGAAAAAAGCAGACCGGGCCGCGGCATGGACATCATTCCTGCCTGCGATGTACCTGTTGTTGAAGTGGCGGCGAAGGACGCTCGAGAAAGTAAGCTCCATTTGCCAGAAATCAGCGAAGTAGACCTTAGTCGTCATTACACCGAATTGGCGAAAAAATGCCATGGTGTGAACGATGGTTTTTACCCACTTGGCAGCTGCACCATGAAGTACAACCCTCGTTTGAACGAAGAAATGGCTAACTTGCCAGGCTTTGCGGACATTCACCCATTGCAGCCGGAAGGCACCGTGCAGGGTGCCCTGGAAGTGATCCAGACATTGGAAAAAGATCTTTGCGAAATCACCGGCATGGACCGTTTGACCTTACAGCCGGCTGCCGGTGCACACGGTGAATTCACGGGGCTTCTTCTCATCAAGGCGTATCACACTGCGCGCGGCGACAACAAACGCACGAAGGTGATTGTGCCTGACTCGGCACACGGCACCAACCCAGCCAGTGCAAGTATGTGCGGCTATGAAATTGTCAATGTAGAATCCGGCGCAGATGGCTGTGTGGACCTCGATAAGCTCAAAGCGGTCTGCACCGATGAAGTAGCCGGACTGATGCTGACCAATCCGAACACCGTTGGTCTTTTTGATCCGAACATCAAAGCCATCACGGATATGGTGCATGAATGTGGCGGCCTTTGCTATTATGATGGTGCCAATTTGAACGCCGTCATGGGCTGGGCACGACCTGGCGATATGGGGTTTGACGTGGTTCATCTGAATTTACACAAAACCTTCTCCACCCCTCACGGCGGCGGCGGCCCTGGCTCTGGCCCTGTGGGCTGCAAGGCCTTTCTGGCAGACTTCCTGCCGGGGAGTCTTGTGGAAGGCGAAGAAGGCAGCCGTCATTTTGTGAAACCGGCGCAGAGCATCGGCGATGTAAAGGCGTTTTATGGCAACTTCCTTGTTTATGTCCGCGCACTCACCTATATTACAACGCTTGGTCGTGAAGGCATTCCGGAAGCCAGTGCCAACGCGGTGCTCAATGCCAACTATATGCGTGTGGGGCTACATGACCTCTATGACATGGCGTATGATACAACCTGTATGCACGAGTTTGTCATGGATTTGTCGCGCATGAAGAAAGAAACCGGCTGCATTGCCACCGATGTCGCCAAAGGGCTTTTGGACAACCATATTCACCCACCAACGATGTATTTCCCACTCATCGTTCACGAAGCATTGATGGTGGAACCTACCGAAACGGAATCGCGGGAAACCCTCGACCATGCCATTGAGGTGTTCCGTGCTCTCTATAACATGGCCTATGAGCAGCCGGAAGCACTGCACGCAGCGCCGGTGAGCACGCCGGTGGGGCGTTTGGACGAAGTGGAAGCGGCACGTCATCCGGTTGTGCGCTATGTCTTTGAGGACTGAGACGGTGCTGCCAAAGCGGCTGACGCTTGTGGAAAGTGCGTGTACCAATCCCCACCGCAATCTTGCGCTGGAAGAATGGCTGCTGGGGCAGGTTGCTTGCGATGAAGTTATTCTTTATCTGTGGCAGAATCAGCACACGGTGGTGATTGGCAAGAACCAAAACGCCTGGAAAGAATGTAACATCACCACCTTAGAAGCCGACGGCGGGCATCTCGCTCGCCGTCTTTCTGGTGGTGGCGCCGTGTATCACGACCTGGGCAACCTCAACTTTACTTTTCTGGCGCACAAAGCGCATTATGACATCGCACGACAGCTTGAGGTGATTTTGCAGGCATTGCGGCGTTTGGGCATTCAGGCGGAAAAATCGGGGCGTAACGATGTTCTTGTGGACGGGCGCAAGGTATCTGGCAATGCGTTTTATGAGCACGGCGACCGCGCCTATCATCATGGCACCTTGCTCATGCAGGTGGACGGCGAAAAGATGGCACGCTATCTCAATGTGTCGCAGGAGAAGCTGGCGAGCAAAGGCGTGGCATCGGTGAAGGCACGGGTGCGGAATCTTGTCGATGTTTGTCCGGATTTGACGGTTGCTGCGCTGAAACAGGCTTTGATAGACGCCTTTGCCGATGTGTATGGCGGAACGCCAAACCGTATGCCGCTTGAAGCGGTGGACCAGGCGGCGTGGCAGGCGCTCAGCGAGCGTTACAGCGATTGGCGCTGGATCTTTGGGCGCAAGTTTCGTTTTGACCGCAGTGTGGGCAAGCGTTTTGAATGGGGGCGTGTCGATGTGGCGCTGCAAATTGACAGCGGTACGATTGTGGACGCGCAAGTGTATTCAGATGCCCTGCTGCCGGATTTGATGGATGCACTGGCGCTTGCATTGCGTGGCGTGCGTTACAACAATGGTGCATTAAAAGAAGCCGTGCAGCAGCTTTCGGCAGAGACTGCGGCAGCGCAGACCGCCAAAAACGATGTGTTGGATTGGCTGGCAACGATAGACTGCTGAAATGGCTTGCTGATGGCTGCGTTGGCTCTTTTGCTAAGGAGGTTTGAGAATTGGAAAATCATTTTAATTTGCTTGTTGTTGGGGCTGGCCCAGGCGGCTATGTGGCAGCGATTAAAGCCGCTAAACTGGGGCTTTCCACGGCAGTGGTGGAAGCACGCGAAGTGGGCGGCACCTGTTTGAATCGTGGCTGCATTCCTGCCAAAGCCATGATTCATGCGGCGAGTGTGTACGAAGAAATGAAAAACGCCGAACAGTTCGGCGTTTTTGCTGACCATGTGCGTTTTGACTATGAAAAAATCATTGATTATAAGCAGGAAACCATCAACCAGCTGGTGAGCGGCGTGGAACAGCTCTTTAAGGGCAATGGTGTGATGCTGATTCGTGGGCGTGGGGTGCTTCATGCAGGGAAGAAGGTGCACGTGACCGATGCCGAAGGGCAGGAAACCATTTACAGCGCCGACCACATTCTTCTGGCTGTTGGTTCAAAGCCGGTGATGCTGAACATTCCTGGCATGGACCTGCCGCAGGTGATTTCCAGCGATGAATTGTTTGCTTTGCGTGAACTGCCGGAATCCATCGCCATCATTGGCGGCGGTGTGATTGGTGTGGAATTTGCAGGTGCGCTCTCTCATCTTGGCACGAAAGTGACCATCATTGAAGGCATGGACCGCATATTGCCAAACATGGACCGTGACATCAGCCAGAACCTGAAGATGATGATGAAAAAGCGTGGCGTGGACATCTACACCGGTGCGATGGTTAAGGCGATTGAGCAGGACGGCGAAGCGCCAAGGGTGCATTTTACCCAGAAAGACGAAGAGAAAACCGTTTCCGCACAGTATGTGCTTTGTGCGGTGGGGCGTGCTCCACATACGGAAGGGCTGTTTGCAGATGATGCGCTGCCAGAGATGGAGCGTGGACGTATCCTTGTAGACGAGCATTTCCAAAGCTCTATTCCGAACGTGTACGCCATTGGCGACTGTGTGATTGGTATGCAGCTGGCGCACACCGCCAGTGCACAGGGCATTGTTACCGCCGAACATCTTGCCGGTCATACGCCTTCTATTGATTTGAATGTGGTGCCTGCTTGCGTGTACACGGCGCCGGAAATTGCTTCCGTGGGCCTCACCGAAGACGAAGCGAAAACCACCGGCCTCGATGTGGTGGTTGGTAAATACATCATGGGCGGCAATGGCAAGAGCCTGATTACCAAAGAAGGGCGTGGCTTTATCAAAGTGGTGGCGCGTGCAGACGATCACCGCATTGTTGGCGCGCAGATGATGTGTGCGCGTGCTACCGATATGATTGGCGAAATGGCAGTGGCCATTGCCAACGGCCTGACCGCCGAAGATGTGACCCGTGCCATTCGCCCACACCCAACCTATAATGAGGGTGTTGGTGAAGCGCTGGAAGAACTTTTCGGCGAAGCCATTCACGTGATGCCGAAGAAGAAAAAGCGTAAATAAAACCGTGGTTTCTGCGTATGCGACGAGACGCAGAAACCATGACTTTTTTCTTTTTTGACGTTGTTGCACATGGTAAAGATATATTTATTGTTAAAAAAAACGATATTGATAACTAAAGAATCGCAGAATGATGTACTCTAAATAGAGAGTGCCAACGGCGCTCGTTCGCTATTGCATTTCGATTTACAAAGGAGCGTGTATCAATGGGATTCAAATCTGATATTGAAATTGCACAGGAAGCCACCATGCAGCCAATCAACGACATTGCGGCAAAGCTCGACATTCCGGAAGAATACGTTGAGAACTATGGCCGATATAAAGCGAAAATTGATTTTCGCTATTATAACGATGTGCTCAAAGAACGCAAGAATGCCAAAGTGGTTCTTGTGACTGCCATCAATCCAACGCCAGCCGGCGAAGGGAAAACCACCACGACCATTGGTGTGGCCGATGCCTTGAACCGCCTTGGCAAGAAAACCATGGTAGCTTTGCGCGAACCTTCCCTGGGGCCGGTGTTCGGTGTCAAGGGTGGCGCAGCCGGCGGCGGCTATGCCCAGGTGGTGCCAATGGAAGACATCAATTTGCACTTTACCGGCGACCTGCACGCTATTGGTGCTGCCAACAACCTTTTGGCAGCCATGCTTGATAACCATATTTACCAGGGCAATGCGTTGAACATCAACCCTAAGCGTGTGGTGTGGCGTCGCTGCCTGGATATGAACGACCGCCAGCTGCGTAATGTGATTGATGGGATTGGCCGCCCAGTGGACGGGGTTACCCGTTCGGACGGCTTCGATATCACCGTGGCTTCTGAAATTATGGCGATTTTCTGCCTTGCCACCGATATTGAGGACCTCAAAAAACGCCTTGCTCGCATTATCGTTGCTTACACCTATGACGGTGAACCAGTCACCTGCGGTGATCTTAAAGCGCAAGGCGCCATGGCAGCCCTGCTCAAAGATGCGCTCAAACCAAACCTTGTCCAGACACTCGAAGGCACGCCTGCCTTCATTCACGGCGGTCCATTTGCCAACATTGCCCATGGCTGCAACAGCGTCATTGCTACCCAGATGGGCATGAAAATGGCCGATTACCTCATCACCGAAGCTGGTTTCGGTGCTGATTTGGGTGCAGAAAAATTCATCGACATTAAATGCCGCATGACCGGTATTCAGCCAGATGCCGTGGTGCTTGTAGCGACCATTAAAGCCCTCAAATATAACGGCGGTGTGGCAAAGAACGATTTGGCAGAGGAAAACCTTGAAGCACTCGAAGCTGGCCTGCCAAACCTGCTCAAGCACATTGAGAACATCACCAATGTGTTTGGCTTGCCTGTGGTTGTGGCGATTAACCGCTTCCCAACCGACACCGAAGCCGAACTAGAACTCGTGCGTACAAAATGTGCCGAGCTCGGTGTCAATGTGGCACTTTCCGAAGTGTGGGGCAAAGGCGGTGCCGGCGGCGAAGAACTCGCCAAAGAAGTGGTGCGTCTCTGTGAAGAACCAAGCGAAATGAAGTTCGTTTATGATGCAAATGCTTCTATCAAAGAAAAAATCGAAGCCATTGCAACCAAAGTGTATGGTGCAGACGGTGTGGATTACACTGCGAAAGCAGAAGGTGAAATTGCCACCTTTGAAAAACTTGGCTTTGGCAATTTGCCAATCTGCATGGCGAAGAACCAATATTCCCTCACCGACGACCAAACCAAGCTCGGCCGTCCTAGCGGCTTCCGCATCACCATCAGTGATATGACCGCTTCCATCGGTGCCGGTTTCCTTGTGGCGCTTACTGGCAGCATCATGAAAATGCCTGGCCTGCCTAAGGTGCCTGCTGCTGAAAAAATTGATGTTGATAACGACGGTGTCATCTCCGGCCTGTTCTAATCTGAATCATTGAATGAAAGAGGCGATACGATGAAAATGCTCGAAAAATCCGCGGTTGATTTTCTCTCCGAGCTTTCGTCCAGTGCGCCTGTGCCTGGCGGCGGCGGTGCATCCGCCGCCGTTGGTGCATTTGCGGCAGCGCTGGGCATGATGGTGACCAATCTCACCATCGGAAAAAAGAAATACGCTGATTATGAAGACGACGTGAAAGCGGTGCGCGAGCACTTGGAAAGCTTGCGCGATCAGCTCATTGATCTCGTTGATGCCGATGCTGTCGCTTTTGCGCCACTCTCTAAGGCTTATAGTATTCCAAAAGATAACCCAGAGCGTGACACCATCATGGAAAATGCGCTTTACGAAGCCAGCGTGGTGCCAATGCATATCATGGAAACGGTGCTTGCAGCAGCTAAGGCGCTTGATGTGCTGGTGGAAAAAGGCAGCAAGCTCGCCATCAGTGATGTTGGTGTGGGGATTCTCTTTGCACAGGCTGCCATTGAAGGCGCTTCGCTCAACGTTTTCATTAACACCAAATCCATGCAGAACCGCGACCGCGCTGCCGAGCTTGACGCCAAAGCCAATGCCATCATTGCTGAAGGCGCTGCGCTGAAAGAACGCATTTACAGCGGCGTGCTTGCGGCCATGAAGTAAGGAGGTTTTGTCAATGGCTCAACAACTCTTAGGCAAAGAAGTCGTTGCGAAGATGGAAGCGCAGCTTGCGCCCTTTGCCGACAATCTGCGTGCAAAGGGCATCGATCCATGCTTGGCCATCGTGCGTGTTGGTGAACGCCCGGACGACCTTTCTTATGAACGCTCGGCAATGAAACGCATGGCAGCGATGAAAGTGACGGTGAAAAACATCGTCATGCCGGAGGACGTAGAACAGGCGGAGCTGGAAAAAATCTTTAAGCGTGTCAATGACGATCCATCCGTTCATGGCATCTTGCTGTTTCAGCCGCTGCCAAAACATTTGGACGTGGAACCATTGAAAAAAATGATCCATCCACTGAAAGATGTGGACAGCATGAGCCCTGCCAATGCGGCGAAGGTGTTTGCCGGCGATAAAACCGGCTTTGCGCCATGCACACCATCTGCTGTGATGGAAATTCTTGCCCAAAGTGGCGTGGAACTGCGCGGCAAACGGGTCACCATTGTGGGGCGCAGCATGGTGGTCGGTAAACCATTGGCGATGCTCATGCTTGGCCAAAACGCCACGCCAACCATCTGCCATACCAAAACCGTGGATCTACCGGCGCGTTGCCGCGAAGCCGATGTGCTCGTTGCCTGTGCCGGCAAAGCGAAGATGATCACTGGTGATATGGTAGCCGATGGCCAGATTGTTATTGATGTTGGCATTAACGTGGACGAAAACGACAAACTCTGCGGTGATGTGGATTATGACAGCGTTGAACCACACGCCAGCATGATTACGCCGGTGCCGGGCGGTGTTGGCAGTGTCACTACTGCTATTTTGGGCAAACATACCATTCAAGCAGCATATTGGCTGAATGGGTTAGACATGGCGGAATAACAGAACATAATTTTGGTGTATAGACGAACAGCCCCAGCGCACGTTTTCGCTGGGGCTGTTGTTGTATTTTCGGACGGTGAAGCGTACAATGGGTTTGATGGACCATAGACGACAAGATGAAGCAATTTTAGAAAGAGAAGAGGAGGGGCGCCTTATGCCGCAGCATATTACCGTTTTGGATTATGATGCCAGGTGGCCGCAAGATTATGAGCGTGAGCGGGCGCGTTTGGCGGACATCTTGAAAGACAACGGCCTGGCGATGTACCACATTGGCAGTACAGCCGTGCCTGGCTTGGCTGCCAAACCGATTATTGACATCATGGCTGTTGTGAGAAGCCTGGAACAAGTGGATGCTGTTGCAGAACAATTTTCAGCCATCGGCTATGAATACCTTGGTGAGTTTGGCATCGCAGGCAGGCGTTATCTGCGTAAAGGCGGCGACGAACGCACTCATCAAGTGCACATCTTTCAAGCAGAGGATTGGCAAAACATCAGCCGTCATCTTGCCTTCCGAGACTATATGCGGTCACACGAAAAAGAGCGCGCAGCGTATGCCCAGATCAAGAAAAACCTTGCCAGGCAGTTTCCCTATGATATAGACGGCTACTGTGACGGCAAAGAACAGTTTGTTCGCGAGATAGAAGCACGTGCGCTTTCCACTTATGAGGACGAATGGGAGCGTTTGTATCTTGCAGCAAAAAGCGTACAGCATGAGAGAAGCATTTCTGCGTTGGTAGAGGCTGGCGCTGTGTCAGCTGCCCTTCTTACAGCGACAGGGCATATCTATGTTGGCGTTTGCATTGATACCGCTTGTTCGCTGGGGCTATGTGCTGAACGCAATGCGCTGGCCAATATGATTACCAATGGGGAAAGCCAGGTGACAAAGCTGGTTGTTGTCATGCCAGATGGGCAAGTAGGCCTGCCATGTGGTGCCTGCCGTGAACTGATGATGCAGTTGGATAAAGCGGCCGGCGACATAGAAATTTTATGGGACTACGACAAAAAGCAGACGCTGCGGTTGAAAACGCTTTTGCCTGACTGGTGGTATCAAGACCAGAGGGCATCTCATGCAAAGTGATGCTTCTATTTGCCTGTTGTATCTAACCATCTGTAATGCTATAATGAACATAGAAAAAGAGCCACCGGAGGACGGTTGGCCTAGGTTTTTGGTTATAGTAACCGCAACCTTAGCCTGGGGCGGTTACTTTTTTTGTCCAAAATGGAATCCGACTTCAAGGGCCATCAACACAAGGCTGATTAAGCCAATGACTTCAAGAATACCCATGGCCTCACCCCCTTCCATCCGAAGATGTAAGAAGGCCAACCGCCCACCATCATGGTGACTCATGCAATGATGATACCATACAAGACGCCTGGTGTGGTGTCTTTTTTATTGTTTGAGCCGCAGAAGTTTTAGAAAAGATGTTTATTATATTAGAACTAATCCGGATGCCAAAGGAAATCCCCATGAGAAGCGAAGCGCTTTTCATGGGGATTTTTCATGCGCGTAGTGCGCGTCGGTAGACGACGAGACTTACCAGGGCGCTGGCTGTTTCAGTGAGCCAGAAGGCATGCCATACGCCTTCTGGGCCGAGAAAGCGGCTGAGAATGAAGGCAAGCGGAAGAATGAGCAGAAGGTAGCGGCAAAGGGAGATGATCAGAGAAGGGAAGCCTTTGCCAAGCCCTTCTAAAGCACCCGAGCAGGTGACAGAAACAGCAGAAACGATGAAGCCGCAGGAGATGGTGCGCAGTGCAGTGGCACCAGCGGCAATAGTGGTTGGCGTGTGGGTGAAGAGCCGCATAATGGCGTCGGGTGCAACAAAACAAAGGAGGGTGCCAAGCAGCATGATGCCGCCGCTCATGATAAGGACGGCTGTGAATATTTTGCGCACACGCGCATGTTCGCCGGCACCATAGTTGTAGCCAATAAGCGGGCGCATGCCTTGGATGATGCCATTGGCTGGCAGGTAGAGAAAAGTTTGCAGTTTGTAGTAGATGCCGAGCACGAGAACATAGACGGCTGAATAAGTGGCGAGGATGGCGTTGAGAGCAGAGATCAGGAGTGATGGCAATGCCAGGTTTAAGGTGGCAGGAACACCAATAGCGTAAAGACGTTTTATAAGATGGCGCTCCGGGCGCAGAGCACGACGGGTGATGTGTACAGAGAGTGGGCGCAGGCGGTAAATGATGAGGTAGATTAGAAGTGAGAGTGTTTGTCCCAATCCGGTAGCCAGGGCTGCACCTTCGATGCCCAGTGCAGGGAAAGGCCCAAGACCGAAAATGAACATGGGGTCTAAGATAATGTTTGTGATGCAGCCAATACCAAGGCTTACCATTGTTACTTTCATGCGGCCTACGGCTTGAAAAATTTTTTCAAAGGCCATGGCGGCTGCGTTGGCAAGGGTGAAGAGAAAGGCGACCTGGCCATATCGTATCCCTAAAGCTTGCACGGTGGTATCGTTGGTGAAGAGCGCGAGAAAGGTTGGCAAAATGCCAATACAAATGACTGTGAGCACAAGGCTATGAAGGAGCGCTAGAGCCAAACCGAGGCTTGCCGCACAGTCGGCTTGCTGACGTTCATCGGCGCCGAGACAATAAGAAATCACCGCACCCACGCCAATACCAAAGCCGATACCTACGGCATTGATGAGGTTTTGCAGCGGAAATACCAGGGAAAGGGCTGTCATGGCGGTTTCACTAATCTGTGCCACAAAAAAGCTGTCCACGATGTTATAAAGTGCATTGACCAGCATAGATAGCACCATTGGCAGCGACATGGAGAGGAGCAACGGCAGCACCGGTCGCTCTTTCATAAAGGTTTCGCTCATAAGTCCTCCTTTGCACAAAAAAAACGCCGCACAGCACCAAGGCTGTGTGGCGAAAAGATGATCGTAATCCGGAAAAATCCACGCAAAAATTTTACGGCTTTATTGTAACGTGCCGAAAAGCCCTTGTCAAGCGTGAGTGACTGTAAAAAAACAGAACCCGAAAAGGGTTCTGCGTTTTTTTAGCGGCGTGTAAAGAGAACGCCTGTGGTCAGGCCGCCGTTTGTGATGGCTTGTACGTCATAGCCGATGACTTCCGCTACGAAACGGATTGGCACCATGGTGCGGCCGTCGCTGTTGATGTATGGTGCGGCGTCCATCGGATAAACCACACCATCGACGGCATAGTTGTTGTAGCCGACTGTCATGGTTAAGGTGCGGCCATCAAAGATGGTGGTGATGGTACGCACGTTGCTGTCGTATTCAATGCGAGCGCCCAACAGTTCGCCGATGGCACGGTATGGCACATAGGTGCGGCCGCCGCGCACCACTGGAGCGGTGTCGATTTCCATGGTGCGGCCGTCAACATCAATGAGCTTAGAGCCAATGTCAAAGCGCACCCGTTCCGGCTTGTATTCGTAACTGGACAGTGGCACCACCACAGGGGCATCGTTCACGCTCAACCGCAGTTGCAGGGTGTCACCGTCGGAAACAAGGCCGTGCATGGTGAAGTGGGCAATGCCGTTTTCGTCGGTGTGCACGAGCACATTAGAGAGGACGACAGAGTTGGAGACGCAGTTGATGTACACCGGCACATCAGGCCCCACGGAGACGCCGTTCTCACGCAAGAGCGCCAGCTGCACATCGGTGACGGCAGCGCCGCTCTGGTCGATGGAGATTGGCGTGTTCAGCGTTTGATTGCGTGGGTTGGAAACGAGGAAAGAATCCACGTTGATGCCGCGAATTTTGGTTGAAACCACCATCATGCCTACATCGGAAGGCGGCGTGGCGTTGACACTGATGCTGCGCTCAGCCAAACTGGAACCAGTCAGCTCGTAAGGCCAATAGTCGCCTACGTTGTTTGGGTCAATGCTGCCGGTTGGCATATAGAGGGCGTGCAGTTCGTAGTTGCCTTTGCTGGCCAAGGTCAGGTTAAAACGCTGTGGTTTGATAAGCGATGCAGCGTCCATAATCAGCACACCGCGGCGTTCGGTTTGATGCATATACACGCCATCGCCGAGGGAGAGTTCCACCACATCAAGCCCGTTTGAGATGTTGCCGTTTTCATCGGTGGCCCAGAGATAAACTTTGCCGCTCGGGGTGCTTGAAATGTTGACACCGGCGGCGTCACGCAGGGTGATTTGTACACCGAAACTCTGATAAGGGTTCACCACGTTACTTGTTGTGCCAAAGAGCGATTGTGACGGCGAAACATCGGCAGCGGCGGCAGCTTGCGGCTGCAAGAACACACTGCCGGCGATAAGCGCCAACAGGCACACGCAGAGTTGAAAAAATCGTTTGTGCATAGAGTTACACCTCCTTTTAATGAAAGCCTTGCCTCTATTTTAACAAAGAATGGTGACAAGTTCCTATCAATAAAATGACAAACAGGCCCTCTTTTTTGAAAAGAGAGCCTGCACGTTTTAGCTGATTTGTTGAATAAAGAGAATGGTTTTATCTGGTTCGAGCGCACTGGAGCCATAGCCGCTGATGTAGAAGCTGTGGTCGCCATAGGCATAGGTGCCGGCAAAGTAGCCTTCATCCATGCCAAAGAAGTTAAAACCACTTTCGTTGGCTGGCGCCGTGCCCACTTCCAGCGCAATGCCGAGCACCGCCGAAAGGTCGTTGACACTTAGGGTATCTGGTGCGTTTTCAATGACGAAGCCTAAATCTGCCCAAACCACGCCGGTGGCTACCGCTGTGGTCGATGGGAAGGTTGGCATATCCGGAATTTCTACGGTGTATTCGGTGTCTTTGTCCTCGTCATCATCACTGGTAGACGTGCTTGGCGGTGTTTGCGTATTGCTGTTACCAGTGTTGTCGCCAGGTGTGGTATTGCCACTAGGTGGATTTGTCGTACCACCAGAATCATCACCAGGCGTGGTGGTGCTTGGTGGTGTGGTGGTATCATAGCTGAGTGGCACAACGCTGTAATTTGCAGACTGGCTGTGGAGCGGCGTTACCTGATAATCCTGATCGCCATCGGCTTGCAGCGGCACCGTTTCGCCTTCAAACTGCACGGCAAAATTGCCGCCCTGGGCACGGAAGATGATGTATTGGTTGTCGCCAATCACCGAGAGCGAGCCTGGCCCAAAGGTGCCGGCGAGTTCGGCGTAGGTTTTGCCCACAATGTTAAACGCATCTGGATTGACACGCATACTTTGCGCCATGGTGCCATCTTGCCCAACACGGCCGCAGGTGTAGCCGGATTCAAAAACAGGGTCGGTAATGAGGCCGCCGCTCTTATCGTTGCTGGAAGTCAGCTGGAGACGGTCGGCATTGGTGAGGGCAAAGTTGTACACATTGCCGTTTTCATCTTTGTACACATAGAGGTTGTCTTTGAAATCAAGCTGATAAACCTCATCGCCGATGGTCCAGCGGTAGCGGCTGGTGCCGATTTTTTCAATGACACTGCCGGTGTTGTAGTGGCGCCAATGGCCAACAATGGTGTCTTCCGCCAAACTGGTGTCCGGTGCTACAATGTCGGCATTTTTCACTTGCTCATTAGGGTCAGCTTGCGGAGTGGTATCGAAAATATCGGTGAAAAGATAGAAGGCGGCGATGGCTGCCAAAGCGATACCGATGACAAGCGCACAGATAGTGAGCGCACGCTTTCGCAGGGCGGCCATTTTTTCTTCTTTGGCGGCGTTCTCGTCGCTGTCGTATGCGCCCTCCTCGTCTTCGGTGAGAAAGGCTGGCAGCGGCGGCAGCGTGGTATCTTCGGCATCTTCTGTTGGCTTTTCTGTTTCTTCACCCGCTATGTCAGGGTCTGTTGATGCCTCATCTTGCACCTCATCGCTTCCATCAGAAGCTGGTGCATCATCTGTTGATGTCTCTGGATTCTCTGACGTGTCGTTTGCTGCCGATGTGTCCGGCGGCGGAGCAGTTTCTTCTGTGTCTGCTGCCGTGGCTGGCTTTTCATGCAGGGCGTCCAGCGGCGGCATCACGCGTGTGAGATCGCTGGCTTCTTCGTTCAACGGTTTGCCGCAGATTTTGCAAAAACGCCCTTCCTGATCCTCGGCGTGGCAGTATGGACATTGCATAGGGTTTCCTCCTTTGCTCAAGGAACATAGTTACCTTCATTATCACAAAAAAGCGGCGTTCGCGCAAGGGCGTTTCGTATGCAGATATGGTAAAAGAAGAAAAGCGGTGTTATACTGGAGACAATTCATGAGAAAGAAGGAATTCTGAATGGAAGAAAACAAAACGCCACTCTCCTGTGTGGATTGCCATGTGGTGAATTGTCGCCGTGGCGAAGAAGGCAAATATCCAGACTTCTGCCTCACCACCAACGTGCCGGAGGACGTGCAGGCGCGTTCGCTGGAACTTTTGCGTGAGCCGGAAAACAACCGTGTGGCGGTTGCCGCTGCCGAGGTGGAATACGAAGGCTATGGCAAGCGCACACGCGTGGAAGAAGTGATGCAGTTTGCGAAAAAAATCGGCGCACACAAGCTGGGCATCGCCACTTGCGCCGGACTCATTGAAGAATCGCGCATCCTGGCGAAAATTTTACGCACCAATGGCTTCGAGGTGTACGGTGCTGTGTGCAAAATGGGCGCCAATCCTAAAGTGTCCATCGGTATTCCGAAAGAATGTGAAGCCGTTGGCGTGAATATGTGCAATCCGGTTTTGCAAGCATTGGCACTCAACGAAGCTGGCACCGACTTGAACCTCATCATGGGGCTTTGCGTGGGGCATGACAGCCTCTTTATGAAACACTCCGATGCGCTCTGCACCGCTGTTGTCACTAAAGACCGTGTGCTTGGCCACAATCCATGTGTGGCGCTTTACCAGGCAGATAAATATTATAAACGGCTCAACGAGCCACAAGTGTGAGGAGGAACGCCCATGTTGATGCGAGATGCTACGCTGGCGGATTATGATACCGTCTTTGCTTTTGTCGAAGCCCTCTGGACCTACAACACCTACGACCGCGAAGCACTGCGCCCTGTGTATGAGCAAGTGCTCGCCGATCCGCAGAGCTTTGCCTGCCTGCTGGTGGACGATGATGGTCAGGCGCTGGGCTTTTGCCATGGTAGCTTTTTCAACACTTTCTGGCTCTCCGGCCAAACCTGCTATCTTTCCAGCCTCATTGTGCGTGAAGAGGCGCGCGGCAAAGGTTACGGGCGTGTGCTGATGGACCATGTGCGTGCGCTGGCGAAGGAACGCGGCGCCAAAGGCATTGTCTTGGACAGCGGCCTGCCACGCACGGCTGCCCATGGCTTTTATGAGCACTATGGCTTCGATAAAAGTTGTTACGGCTTCGACTATCTTCTTGAACAATAAAAAAGTGCTCGCATTTCTGGACGGTTTCAAAAATGCGAGCACTTTTGTTTTAGATATAGAGAATGGCGAACATCGCCGCAAGATACAGCACCACCAACGCCAAAAGCACCTTGTCGTGTAAAAGCACCTCCACCGGATCGCCGTCAGACGCCCCTTCGATGGTCAGGCTGTATTTAAGGGTGATGAGCAAAACAATAGGCACTGTGAAGATAAGAAAACGGTTGTGGTAAATGGAGGTGGTTACCTGGTCCATACTCCACAAAGCGTAGAACACATTGGCTAAGGTGAGGCACATCGTCATGCTGCGGTTCAGAAAATCGAGCGGATACGCTTTGAGCACAGCGCGCGTGTCGCCGCTTTGATGGTGGCGCAATTCGCCGCGGCGTTTGCCCAGCGCCAGATAAAAAGACAGGGCGAACACCGCCAGATAGAGCCAGTTGGAAATGACAATATCCGTCACAATGGCACCGTAAATCACGCGCAGCACAAAACCGGCGGCAAGAATGGTAATGTCCACAATGGGCACATCTTTAAGCCCAAAGCTGTAAGCCAGATTGAGCAGCACATAGCTCAGCAGAATGAGCGTGGCAGAAAGGTGAAACACCAGCCCATTGGCGAGAACTGCCACCAACGCCAAAAGCACCGCTAATAGCCCTGCCTGCCGCAGCGAGACAAGACCGCTGGCGATGGGACGATGGCACTTGGTAGGATGCAGGCGGTCTTTATCGCGGTCGCGTATATCGTTGATGATGTACACCACAGAGGACGTGGCGCAGAAAGCCAGAAACGCCGCTACACCGGCGAGCAGTTTGTCCGGTGCAAAAAGCTGGCCGCTGCAAATGAGGGCAGCAAAGACGAGCAGGTTTTTGATGTAATGGTGAACGCGCATGAGCTTGAAATAACGGTTCATGAAAAAGACTCCTTATAGCGGAAAAAAGGTGACACAATAATCAATGAGGGCTTGCATACCGGGCACATTTTGCGAGAGCATGATGAGCGCTCCAAGAAGGCTCGCCACAGGCACCAGCCAGGCGGCATGAAGCTTCTCAGCGAGACGTTCTAAAAGGCGGAAGAGAAGCAGCAAAAAGCACCAGCAGAAATACAGCGAATAGAGGATCAGACCGACTTCCCACGTTCCCCAGCCAATGACAGCCAGGAGCACACAGGAAAAGATGCTCCAGTAAAACGCCACCTGGCAAAGTCGCTGACGGCGGTGTAACCATGCGCTAAGAATAAACAAAAGCATCAGCGCCATGCCCATGGGGTGCAAACTGCTCACCACGTCCAAACGCCAGGAAAGAATCCCGTCCGGTGCGGAGCCTTGCGCAATGCCGGCAGCCGGTGCCAGAAAACAGTCGTGCAGAAAGCTCGAGTATTGCGCAAAGCGCGATGAAAACGACGAATCGCTGCCGGTGAATTTGCTCAAAGAGGCAATTTTTTCTGCCACAGAATAGAGCACATCAAAGCGGCCGAAAGCAACGAGCAGACCAATTCCGCTAAAGGTCAGTTTGCACATATCCCAAAGCCAGCGGCGCGGTGTGCGGCGCAGGGAATGGCAGCTGCACCAGGGTGCTATTGCAGCGCTGGTGAGCAGAGAACCGCTGGCGCCGAGGAAAGGCAGCCGCGTCGAGCTTGTTCCCTGGCAGATGGCCACCACCGTCAGCATGAGCCAGAAATAGGCAGTGATATATTGCTCCACCATGACAGCGTTGAGCAGCGTGGTGTAGCTGGCGCATAACAGCAAGAGGAAAGCAAAACGGCGAAACGGCGTGCGGCCCACAAGGGCGGTGAGCATGAGATGGCCTGCCATGAGCAAAAGCACCTGAACGCTGTTGAAAAGAATGGCAGTCAGCGCAGGGGTCAGCCCGAGAAGGTGGCTAATCACATAAGGCACACCGGCAAAAGGCGCTGAGAAAAGGGCAAAAAGTGGCTGGCGGAGATCGTTTTCAACAAACGTCAGCGAAAGATAAGCCATGTTGTTATAAAGGGCATCGGTATCAGCGGTGTAAACGATGTCATAGCCGCCGTTGTTGGCACTGTAAAAGCCATTGCTGAGGCTGAACGCCCAAGCAGCGTAGGCGAGAAGAACAATGGTTAAGAGTGCATAGAGCAGCCATTCGGCACGGTTGAACGTGCGGAAAATGCCGCTTTCTGTCAAAAGACGCCGTACACTGCTTAAAAGAAAGGAGAAAACGACGGCCAAAAAAGGAAACGCCGCCAAAGACATACCCATGCCAAAGACACGCGTCATATCCACGCTGGCGCTGAGCGCGCGCAGGATTTCAGCGAAATCAGGCCGCAGAGTGAAGAAATTCGTGCAGTCTGTGAAATAAAACCAGCACACACCGGCTGCCGCAAGAAATGCATAGCTTTGCAGCGACCAGGGAAGCTGACGTGTGGGCTGCCAGAGATCAGGCACCTGTGTGGCGACCATACTCATCATAAACACCGCCAATACGACCGACACTGTGCAAACTTCGATCTCATAGGCACGCTGCACCGCCAACGTAAAATAAGCCAGCGCTGAAAGCGGAAAGAAGATGTTGTGCAAAAAGTTTTTCATCATCTTGCGGAGACGTGGCTCAGGAAGTTGAGCCATCAGTGATGAGACATATTGAGGCATGAGACATCGCTCCTTTACAGCTGCAAGTTGAGGTTAACGTGGAAAATATTCCATACCAAAGGCCAAAAGTGCTTCCATGCCCGGAACATTAGAAACAATGAGCACTGCCACGTAAGCGGCGCTGAGAAGCGGCACAAGCCATGGTGCGCGCAAAATTTGTGCAATGCGTTCCACAAGCTGGAAGAGCAGCACCAGATAGGCCCAGCCAAAATAGAGGGCATAGAGAATGAGACCATTTTCTTCGGTACCCCAGCCCAATCCAATAAGCAAAACCATGGAAAAGGCAATCCAGCACAGTGCCACACGGCTGGAACATTTGTCATGGTTCAAAAGCGCACTCACAATCACTAATGCAAGCAGCAAAAGCCCAACCATGTTGACGCCTTCCACCGGTTCCAACATCCAGGAGATGTGCGCTTGCGGCGTAGTGGTGCAGGTGCCTGCCGCTGCTGCCGGTGAGAGAAAGCAATCGTGAACAAAGCCGGTGTATTGGTAGAACCGTTCCACAAGCGGCACACTTTCGCCGGCAAACTTCGACAGCGAAGCGATTTTATCAAAGAGGGTATAGAGCACATCAAAACGCCCGAAAGCCAAAAGCAGAAAGAGAAATTCGCCCGCACAGCGCAGCATATCAAAAAGCCAGGCCTTTGGCGCACGCCAGGGCAGATGCGGGCTGGTAAGCGGCGTGAAGAAAAGGCTTGTAAGAAGGGTGCCGCCAGCGCCGTAGAGTGATAGTCGCTCGTCACGATAGCCGCTTGTGAGAAGCAGTAGCGTTAGCATGAGCCAAAAATATGCCGTGATGTATTGCTCCATCATCACCAACGCCAAAAGCTGGTTATAGGTGAAGGTGGTGAGAAGCATCAGGCACAGACGGTGCAGAGGCGAGAGCTTCAGCATCTGTGCCAGCATCAGGTTGGCGCAGATAAGCATGACAATCTGCACGCTGTTAAGAAGCACGGCTTCATAGGTGAGCGGCAGTGCGAAAAGCCGACTCACGAGATAAGGTGCACCAAGAAATGGCGACGCAAAGACAGCAAAGAGAGGCTGTCTGAGATCATTTTCCGGAAAGGTGAGAAAAAGATAGCCCATATTGTGTACCAGTGCGCCGGAGTCGCTTGTGTAAAGCACATCGTAGCCGCCTGCACTATAATCATAAAAAGCTGTGCTGAGCATGAAAAGACGTGCTGTGATAAGAATCAGCCCTAAGGCCAAGAATGTGTAGAACACACGCTCCCACAGGCGCAGGCCGGAAAAAAGCTGCACTTTTTTGAGCGCGATACGCAGTTTGTTCCAGAAGGCAGCCATGGCAATGACGGCAAAAAACAATCCCGCCAAAGCCAGCCCGTAGCTTATCAGATGCACAAGGTCAAGAGAAGGGTGTGCGGCTTGCAGCGCCGTCAGCCGCTCAGAACCGGCCAGCGCATCCTGACCGCGCCAGCACACGCCTATGGCCGATAAAAGTGCGTAAAAGGACCAAAACCAGGGCAGCGTACGCATCGGCTGCCATATATCAGGTATCTGTGAAGCCACGCCCAGCATGATGAGAAAGACAAGGATCAAGCTCACATGCCAGACTTTTGGTTCAATCATCCATTGTACCTGCGGCCAGAAAAAAGCCAGGGCCGATAACGGAAAATACCAATTCCGTCTGAGATTGCGTAGCGCTTGGTGAGCGCTTGGCTCTGGCAGGCGGCGCGTGAAACGTGCGCCGATGGATGGTGGTTGCATGAAAACGTCCTCCTCAGGTTGTTTTCTGTATTATAGCATAATGTGCGGAGTACTGCCACGGAACGCAAAAGAATTGCGGCGCAGCGCACGCATTCGTGATATACTGAAAGAAACCGTTACCTGAAATGGATTTCTTTATAAAGAAAGGAGCTTTTCTTATGAAACCACTTGTGCTTTACTATGCCAAATGTTCCACCTGCAAAAAAGCGTTGAAATGGCTCGAGGAAAACGGCATCGACTGCGAATTGCGTTCCATCGTTGACGACAACCCAACGCAGGCAGAACTTGCCGCTTGGTTTGCCAAAAGCGGGCTGCCCTTGAAACGTTTCTTTAATACCAGCGGCAACCTCTACAAACAACTGCATCTCAAGGATAAGCTGCCGCTCATGAGCGAGGACGAACAGCTTGCGCTGCTTTCAAGCGATGGCATGTTGGTGAAGCGTCCGCTGCTCATTTCAGACGCTGTGATTTGTCCGGGCTTTAAGGAAGACCAGTGGGAAAAACTGAAATAAAACGCAAAGAGCTGTCGTGCAAACGCTATTTCGTCTGCACGACAGCTCTTTTTTGATGTTTTGTCTACAAAAAAGGTCGGGCGATGGTACGCCCGACCTTTCTTGTTTTTCGTTCTGCCCACGAAGCACATGCTTCATGCGGCAGCACGCTGCTTATTTCCAGTGCTCTTCGTCAGAGTTGGAAGGTCTGCTGTAATCATGTGCCGTTGCTGCTTCGGTGATGTCGTAGAATGCCCAGTGGTTTTCTGCAACGTCTACAAAGCGGGTGCCTGCGCCATCGTCAATAGCGCTGTGGTCCGCAATGCGGGCAAGCATACGGTTCATGATGGCGATGGCTTCCGCGCGGGAGATCTTTTGTTCCGGACGGAAGGTGCCATCTTCATACCCGCCAATCCAGCCGTAGCTGACTGCGGTACGCACGGCATCGTAATACCAGCTGTCTTTGTCCACGTCTGTGAAGGTCACTTTCTTTGCATCGCTTGGTTTCGCAAAACGCGTTGCCATTGCTGCAAATTCAGCGCGGGTAATGGCCTGGTCTGGACGGAAGGTGCCGTCTTCATACCCGCCGATCAAGCCCATGCTGGCGAGTGCCGTTACCGTTTCGTAGTACCAGCTATCTTCAGCCACATCGCTGAAGGTTTTGTCCATGTCTGTGTCTTTGTCCAAAAGCAAACGATGGAAAGCGCTGGCTACTTCAGCACGGGTGATGGAGCGGCTTGGGCCAAAGGTGCCATCTTCATAACCGCCCATGTAAGCGTTGTGATCGGTGGTGTTGAGCAAGTCAGACACGCCGGTGTCGTCAGGGTCAGCAATGCCGCCATCTTCCGGTTCGTCTGGTTCATCTGGCTTGTCTGGAGGGGTGATACCACCGCCACCGCCGCCGGTGTTACCGCCGTTATTGTTTTCATCGCCGGTGTTGCCTTCATTGCCGCCGTTACCGGTGCCGCTGCCGTCGCCGCCGTTACCGCCATTGCCTGGCTTTTCGCCGTCGCCGCCATTGCCGCCGTTACCGCCGTTGATGTTGCCATCACCGTTTTCGTCGGTGGTGCCGTCGCCGTTACCACCTTCGCCTTTGTTGGAGTCGCCGCCATCACCGCCGTTACCGCCGTTGATGTTGCCGTCGTCCTTGTTGTCGGTGTTGCCATCGGTGCCTTCGCCGCCGTTACCGCCGGTGCCACCGTTGCCTTCTTCGGAACCGCCGCCATTGCCGCCGTTCCCACCATTGATGTCACCGCTGTTGTCGGTGTCGCCGTTACCGCCATTGCCTTCTTCGGAGGTGCCGCCGTTACCGCCGTTCCCACCGTTGATGGTGCCATCGTCTTTGTTGTTGGTGTTGCCGTCGGTACCGCTGCCACCCTGGCCGCCGTTGCCGCCTTCACCTTTGTCGGAGGAACCGCCGTTGCCGCCGTTCCCACCGTTGATGGTGCCGCTGTTGTCGGTGTCGCCATCGGTGCCGGTGCCGCCAGTGCCGCCGTTACCGCCGGTGCCGTTGTCGTTCGCACCGCCATTGCCACCGTTACCACCGTTTACGGTGCCGTCCGGGTCAATGGTAATGCTGCCGTCGCCGTCAGGTGCGCCCGGCACAATGATGCCTTCGCCACCATTGCCGCCGCTGCCTGCGGTGCTGTCCTCACTGCCGCCAGTGATGTTGCCACCGTTGCCGCCATTACCGCCGCTTACGGTGCCGTCATTGACAATCACATCGTCATCGGTCTCAATACCAGCGCCGCCATTGCCGCCGTTTGCAGCTGGGTTGCTGTTGTCAGCGCCATTGCCGCCGTTACCGCCCGTGATGGTGCCGCCGTCAACAGTCACGCCAAGGTCGCCGCCTTCTACGCCAGCGCCGCCGTTACCGCCGTTTGGTGCTTCTGCACTGCCGTTTGCGCCGTTACCACCCTGAATGGTAGCGCCGCCGCTCACAGTGATGTTGCTGTTTGCACCTTCATCACCCTTCACACCAGGTGCGCCGTTAGGATATGGCTGCAAGCCATTGCCGCCCTGAATGGTGCCAGGGCCAACAATCGTCAGATCAGTGCCTTCGCCGCCAGCATTGCTAAAGTTCATGCCAGGGCCGGCTGGTGTTGTTGGCGTAGCGTCTGGGCCAATGATGTCCTTGCCGTTCAAATCAAGCGTCACATCGCCCCAGGTGTTTGGCACGGTGATGGTTTGACCATCAATGGTCTGCTTCACCGTCACCTTGTAGTTGCCGTCTGCGCCAACCGTCACTTCCACATTGCTGTTCCAAGCCTTTTCGGTTTCGTCCGTAGCGTTGTTGCTCTGGGTGTCGCCTTTGTTGGTCTCTTCAAAAGCCTTGGCGATTTCATAAGCATCAACGGACAAGGTCTTGCCATTGGCAGCGCCGAAAAGTTCGCTGGCAATGGTGTATTCGGTGTTTTTCTCAAGTCCCTTTGCCATGCCCTTGCCATCTTTATCGGTGGTTACAGGGGTTGCAGGGGTGCTGTCAGCCACCTTCGTGATGGTGTACGCGGTGTTTGGCTCGCCCTTAAAGGTCAGGGTGTGTGCCGTCTTACCGGTTACCTCAGGTTTGGTGTCAATCAGCTCTGCCTGCACCTCAATGGTGGCTTCGCCATAGGTAAAGGTGACTGAGAATTTGCCTTTTTCTGTCTTGCCAATACCATCGCCGCTCACAGAAATTTCTTCAAGACTTGCTGCTGTGCCATCGGCTTTCAGTGCTTCCACATTGGCGAGTTTTTTCGCCAGATCAGCCGTTAAGCCTTCTGCATCCAGGCTCGACACGCTGATGCGGAAAGAATCTGCCGCAATCACAGTGCCATCTTCGCCCGTAACTGCACCATCGTGGTACACAGGATACAGTCTCGTTGATGGTTCTTCAACAATGGTGTTGGCGTTGTAATACGTGCCGTATTCGTCTTGCCAAGCATAGAACACTTTGCCTTCCGGCACGTCAAGCTGACTCTGCTTTTCGTCCAGCACGGTTTTTGTCAATTTCCCATTGTTGGCAACAGTGACAGGTTTGCCGATTTGGTGTTCAAAACTTGAATCGGTGTAGAAAAGAACAGTGTACTTACTGTCGCTCTTAATCTCAAAGGTCTTGTTTGCGTCAATTTTTTCCAGCGTATAGAGGTACGCATCGCCGTCACGTTCTAACGTATCGAGTGCAATTTCTTTGTCGTCCAATGTTACGGATTGCAAAGTCTTTTTCTCGTTCGGTGTAAAACGCAGGGTCAGGTCGCTATCTGGACCTACCAACAAGGTGTGAGCATCGTCTGTGCCCTGCCAGTCACCTTCTGTGGTATCCAGCTCCGTATTCTTGGTGTTGACAGTAATCGTCCAGCCTGGGTGGAATTCCACGTCGAGCTTGGTGTAGCTTTCGCTCGCAGGGAAGGTGTAGGACTGTCCGTCAAAATCTTCGACAGGGGTTTTGTTTTCGCCGTCCACAATCCACGCACGATGGTAGACGTTTTTCGCATCGGTGGTGAAAGTGAGTTTGGCTTCGGCGTTATTCGCTACAAGGGCTTGGCCTGTCCAGCTGTTGGTTGGCTCTTCGCCTGTGCCTTCGCCTTTGCTTTCCAGCACGGTGTTTGTCTCAAAGGTAGCATTGCCGTTGGTAACAGCTGCATCCACCAGATGCGCCGGTGTGTAGACGGCGGTGAAGCTGTCTTTTTCATCACTTGGCTCATAGGTGTAGGTGTAGCTGTAAGCGTCCCAGTTGAAGCTGTCCTTCATACCATCAAAGAGTTCAGCATTGTCTTCGCCCTTCAACGAGGTGAGCAACGCAAATTCCTGCTTGTTGTCACCGCTTGGGGTGAACACCAATTTGGTTTCAGCGTTGCGAGGCACTTTAATCACGTCGTTTTCATCTGGCTTGTAGATGGTTTGGTTGCCATCGTCTGCCGAGGTAGCGGTGTAGGTGCCGCCTTCAAGCCCTTTTACGGTGATTTCCGTCATCTGGCGCACCACAGGGCGGTCTTCGTTTGGTGTGTTCTCGTCATAGGTCAAATCCACCACAAGGTTGCCCGTCACCTTTGGCACGGTGATTTCATAGGCGGTATCGCCAGCTTTTGTCAAGGTGTATTCGCCATCGCCGAGGACCTCGTCGCCCATCTTCACCTTCATGGCGTTACCATTCAGCTCGTAGTTATCCTCCGGCGTGACGGTGAAGGTGTAGTCGTTCAGGTAGTATGGGTTTTGCGGTTCGCCTTCGGTGCTGCGTGGGGTTAGCGTGGCGTGGGAACCGTTCTCAGGGTTCAGCTTAACGCTGAATTCACCCAGATAGAAAGGTTGGTTTGCTTCCGTGGACTCGTAGGTGTAGCTCTTGCCGTCTTTCTGAGCGGAGAGCGTTTGTTCCGCAGCAGTCGCTGTGATGCTGGCACCGCCCTCAAATGGGCTTGCGGCATCGCTCTGCGTTACCTTGTGGTTCGCCGTGCCGCTCACTGCATAGCCGTCCACGATGGTGCTTGCCGTGCCGCCTTCTGCCACGGTTACATCCAGCGCACCGGTGTTCAGCGTCATACCGCCGTTTGCAGCAACGCTCACGGTAGCATCTTCGCCGTTCGCTGTCCAGGTGGTGTTCTGGTCAAAACTCTTCACGCTGTACCCAGCTTTGAGGGTTTGAGGCGCTGTTGTCGCCGTTACATCGGCTTTTTCCAGTTGGAGGGTGGAGCCTGCTGGCTTTCCTTGCAGAGCAACGAGACCTTTCTCGACGCTGGTGTAGAGACCCTTTTCGTCCGCAGTGGTGATGGATGCTTCTACATCGTCTGGCTTCTGATCGCTGGTATCGCTTGTCACCAGTGCGTCATTCTTTTTACCAGGGTCTTCTCCTTCTGCATAGCCGCCAAATTCAACGAAGAAGCCCAGCATAGGCGCATGGTCGTCATAGCCTGTCCCATAATTGACAGCAATATCATTGATAACAGCCGATGCCGTTTCTCCCTCGCCGCTCAAACGAATTTCACAGGTGTTTTCAACAATCTTGTAGACTCCGAAATCGTGCCAAAGATTCTTATTAGCTCCGTCAATCGGATTTGGCGCATCTTGTGGTACAGAAGTTGGTCCTTGGTCAAAGTCACAAATGTCCGAAATATTTGTTATGACAGTTGACCCATGTTCCGGACCGCACGCCCAATAATAGTACGTATCTGGATCTCCTGTTGCAGCCGGTAATGTCTTACCACCTATTTGTCGATAATAAAAGCTTGCTGCCTGTTCATCAGTGATTTGCTTAGGGTCGTTCATAACGGCGCCGCTGGATTCTGTCGTAATGGCTGTGCCGCCGCACCATGCATCGCCTGTGCCAAGAACACTTCTAAGGTGGTTGAATTCATCTTTTGATGTAATGGCTGTAAGGTAGCCCTGCATCCCGCCAAGGACGTACCCTTTTGCACGGTTGTAGGCTTTATTCCATGTGCGTGCTTCCCAACTGCTCATCTCTGTGCCATTGTATGGCACATACATATAGTAATGGTCGCCAAACTTGGTCATTTTTGCGTTGCTGTCCTGGATGTTGTCAAAGCCTACCAGCTTATTGCCGTCCACGGTCACTTCAACCTGCATACCATCTGCCCAGGTGAGGTTCAGGGCACGGATGCGTTTTTGCACCTCAGCCGCACTTTTTGGCGTTGTGTAAAGCCAGGTTGCCGACTGCCCTTTCAAGTCGGAAAGGTAGGACGTTTCTGTGTTGCCGTCCACCGTGATGGTTTTTGGCACGGTGTTTGGCTTGTTGGACGTTACCGTGAGCAGATAGATATCGCCAGTGTAATCCACGGTGGCATTGGGATAGGTGAACGTTTTCGCGGCTTCGTCTGTTGTCCAAACGGCGTCGCCGAGGGTGACCACCGGTGTGTTAGATGCCGCCGGTTCTTCTGCCGCCAGCGCGGAGAATGCGGTGGCTGGCATCAGCCCAACCATCATGCAAACAATCAGCAGCCATGCTAATAGTTTTCTTCGCATTGTTGTTAGTACCTCCTGTTTTTTTGAAATTTCTCCGTTCTCGCTGTGCGCCGCTGCCCGCTGGCTGGTGTCCCATCCCTTGTTGTGTTCTCTGTCCAAACCGCCTCCCTTTGCTAAAACTTTTAAGACAAAAACAGCCTTTTGTGGCAAACGCTGTACGATTTTTTATTGGCGAACGGCGCCCGCTCATCGTCCGTCGTCTAAAACCACAAAAAAAGCATGAGAAATAGACCGAAACGAAAATTTTTCATCGTTCGGTCTGTTTCTCATGCGGATTTTTATGTTCCAATCTTGAAGCATCGTCCAGCCTTATGATATGATAACCCTATCCGTTATTCTCACAGTGGCTGTTATTCCCAAAAGGCTGTTTTTGTCTAATGAATCAGGCGCAGGCGTTCGATTTGCCGCTGGTGTTCGGCGCCGGTGGCGAGCAGGTAGAGGCGTGTGGTTTCGATGGAGCTGTGCCCAAGAAGGTCGGCGAGTTTGACGACGTCGTGATAGGTGCGGTAAAAGCAGCGCGCAAAGAGATGGCGCAGGTTGTGAGGAAAGACTTTGGAGGGCGCAATGCCGGCTTTTTTGGCAAGGGCTTTCATTTCCGCCCAAATTTGTTTGCGAGAGAGCGCACGACCGCTTCTGGTGCGAAAGAGCACACCGGAGGCGGTTTTTTGTTTTCGGGCGTATTTTTGCAATTTGCGGCAGAGTTTGCCGGGCAGGAGAATAGTGCGGATTTTGCCTTTGAGGGAGATGTCGGCACGGCGGGCCCTGAGGGCTTCTACGGTGATGTAGCGTAGTTCGGACACACGAATGCCGGTGGCGCAGAGGGTTTCTATGACGAGCGCCAGGCGTTCTTTGCCGCAGGCGTGGGCAGTGGCGAGCAGTTGTTCGTATTCTGGTCGGGAGAGGGCTTTGCTTTCATCGCGAAAGAGCCGCCGCTGCACACGCAGCAGGCGGGTGCGGTAGTCGGCTTTGCCGATGAAGGCAAGAAAGGTGTTGAGCGCTGCCAGCATGGAGTTGACGGTGGTGGGGGCGTAGCCTTTTTCGAGCAGGTGCAGTTTCCAGTCGCTTGCGTGTTCGCGTGAGAGAGGGCGTTCGCCCAGCCAGCGTGCAAAGCGGCGCACATCGCGCAGGTATTTTTCCCAGGTGCCGCTGCTGCGTTCTTCGTCTTTGAGATGGCGGGCGAAGTGGCAGAGCATGTCGGGTGTGATGGTGGTTGTCATAAAAAGGACTCCTTTCAGGAAAATAAAAAGTGCTCTCATTCTAGCATACTGTTTGGGCGGTGGTTGGTGCGGAACTCTACTGAGCGTAGGTTGTCTGTGGCGGCGGGGGCTGGTATGCTAAGAAAGAACGATACGGCGACAGTGCCGAATGACAGGAAAAGGAGAACATTCATGAATCATTATGTAACAGGCCAAACGATTAAGACGTTGCGGGAACGTCAGAATTTGACACAGACGCAGCTGGCGGAGATGCTGTTTGTGAGCGATAAGACCATTTCTAAGTGGGAAAACGACCGTGGTTTGCCAAGTATTGCGCTGTTGGAGCCGCTTGCGAAGGCGTTGCAGGTTTCGGTGGCGGAACTTTTGGCTGGCGAGCAGATTATCAATACCAACCGCGCGGCGAATATGCTGAAAGCAAACCTCTATGTTTGCCCGATCTGCGGCAATGTGTTGCAGGCGACAGGCTCGGCGATGGTGTCTTGCTGCGGGGTGACGCTGCCACCGTTGGAGGTGGAGGAAACCGACCCAGCCCACGCGGCGAATGTGGAGGAGATTGAGTATGAATACTATGTGTCGCTGGATCATGCGATGACGAAAAGCCACCACATTTCTTTTATTGCTTATTGCACCGGCAGCCGTTTTGAGATGGTGAAGCTTTATCCGGAAGGCAACGCTGAAGCGCGGTTTTTCCGTCGTGGCCACGGTTGGCTGTATTGGTATTGCAACCATCATGGTCTTTTCCGCCAACGTGTGTAACCTTTGCGCCCTGCTCGCCTGAGCGGGGCGTTTTTCGTGTGCGCTGCTGGACAGGGCGGGGCTTGCATGGTATCATGGAAGCACATTGATTCGGAAAGGAGTGCGTGCATGAGTTCTCCACGATCCTATGCGCCGAACGCTGTTTTCGAGCGCCTTTGGCAAAAGGTGCCGGGGTATATCCGCTGGACGTTTGCGATGACATTGTTGATGGGGTTGGTGGCGCATCTCTACGCGTTTACCAACGACCTGGTCAACCACGATGATATTTACCATCTTTTTCAATGCGACTATGGTGCGTTGTCGGGACGCTGGTTTTTGCCGGTGGTGCTGCAGTGGGATGGCGGCTTTAGTATGCCTTGGCTGATTGGTGTATTGAGTTTGCTTTGTTTGGCGGTGACGGTATGTTTTGCGGTGTGTCTGCTGCGTGTTCGCAGCCGCTTGGGGTGCTTGATTGTGGCTGCCATTTTGGCGGCGTTTCCTTCGGTGACGGCGACGTTTACTTATATGTTCACGGCTGATGCCTATTTCTTTGCTGCGATGCTGGCTGCTTTTGCGGCTTATGCGGTGTGGCGCATGCCTGTGATGGGGCTGCCGCTTGGCGCTATTGCGCTGATTTTTTCGATGGGCATTTATCAGAGCTACTTTTCTGTGGCTACGGTGCTCATGGTGGGGGCGTTGCTCTTTGATGCGCTGGACGCCAAAGAGAGCTTTGCTCAGCTCATTCTCAAAGGCGTGAAAATGCTGGGCGCTTTGGTGTTAAGCCTGCTTGTTTACATGGCGGCAGCGCATTTTGCCACACGCAATGTGGGGCTGACGGATTATATGGGCATTTCGGAGATGGGGCATCTTTCGCTTAGCGAATTGCCTGCGCTCATCGTGAAGTGCTATAAAGAATATGCGGGCATTTTCTGGGACAACACCAACGGCTTTTATTTTGATTTTCTGAATGTGCTCATTCCGCTGGCGATGCTTCTGGCGGTGGTGCTGTTTCTTACGCTTGTGGTGCGGCGCCGTGTGGGTGTGTTGCGTGGCGTGTTGGCGCTGGCACTGTTGGTGGTTTATCCTTTGGCAGGCAACCTCATTCACATCATGGTGGCTGGGGGGTCTGTGCATCAGCTTATGATCTACGGGGCGGCTTTTATGCTCGTGCTGCCTGTGGCGCTGGTAGATGTTGTGAGCATGCAGGCGGCTGAGATGGGCGGCGCACGCCAGCTGGTGAACGCCGCACTCAGCTGGGTGATTCTCGGTGTGATGGCGCTCACGGCGTATTCGTACATTGTTTTTGACAATAAAATCTACCAGAAAATGGACGTCAGCAAACAGGAAATCACCGCCTATTCTAATCGGTTGCTCAGCGCTGTTGAGCAGGCGCCGGGGTATCAAGTGGGTATGCCGCTGGTGCTTGTTGGGGCTTCGAAGGTGGACGAATCGCTTTTGACGGCGCCGGAGATGGAGGACATCTGGCTGGTTGGGGCGCTGAATGTGGCGCAGATTCGTGCGCAATACAGCTACGGCGAATTTCTGCAATATTATATGGCGTATCCCGGCGATGTGTGCCTTGTCAACTCTGCCGACGAAGAAAAAGCAGCCGTTGCAAGCAGCTTTGCACAGCGTTCGGACGTTCTTGCCATGCCACTGTATCCGGCGGACGGCAGTATCCAAGCCATTGACGGCTATATGGTCGTTAAGCTCAGTTAAAGAAATCTGTAACAGCAGCTTCATGCTGCTTTTTTTTTGTGCACAAAATAAAAAAGCAGCAAGCGTGATGCTTGCTGCTGGCGGTTCAGTGTCCGCGGTGTTTGTTTTTTCGTTTGGCGCATTTTTTCGCATAGCGTGCGGCTGCATCGAGCTGTTTTGCCTGGCGGTGTGCTTTTTGGCGCGCGGTTTTTAAGGCTTCGCGTTCCAAAGCGAGTGCTTGTTGTGCTTTGGTGCTGGTGCCATGTGCGGCTAAGGTTTTTGCCACTTCGCGCTGGCGACGTTTGGGGTTGACGTGTACTGGACGAGGTATGTCCGCGGCGACAATCGGGCCAAAGGTGAGGCGGCGAAAATGCTTTTGCACGAGTGCGAGAATCTCAGTGTCTTTGGGTTCGGCGCCGAAGGTGCACTTGCAGACAGAGAGGTTGTTGCCCTCCGTGCGCTCGAACACACCGACCCAAAACGGTTCTTCAAAATACACCGTGAGTGTTAGCGCGGTCTGTTCCATGGTGGTCCCTCCTTTATGAAAAGAATGGGCAAAGAAGGGACAACCCAAGGAGGGGCAGGTTACTTACCTCGCACAGGCGAGACGGCCGGGCTACCTTCCGGCTCTGGCGCATAGCATGCGCGGTGCGTTTTTATCTTTGCCGCAGCATTTGCTGCTGGTTTTATGATACACCGCTTGCCTTTGTTTGAAAAGAGGGGCTTACATGGTGGCCGCGCGAATGGCGAGAAGGGTGGCGAGATCGTCAAGAATGGCGGGGTCGGTAACGTTCAGCATGAGCCAGCGCTGGCCATTGCCTTCTGTTGTGGTGTTGTAGGTGTTGCGTACTGCTTCGCAGAAGGTGGGCAGCGCCTCTTCAACAAGCGGCGCTTGTTTGTTGGCAACAACGACCATCACGGTGAAGCCGTTGTCTTGCAGATAGACGGTGCAAAGGGTTTTGCGGCCTTTTTTGAATTTGATGTTCCAGCCATACGCCAAACTGCATTTGCTAAAGGCGAACACCGGTTTCACGGGATAGGTGCTGACAAGCCAGGTACGAAAGCGATACCACAGCGGTGTGGCAAGAAAGCTGTCAATCTGGGCAAGGGTGGGCGACAGGGTGGCGTCGTTGCGGTCGAAGGGCTGTGTTTCTTTTTGGTACATACGAATGGGCGCGCCTTCGTCGTCGTGCACTGTGGTGAGAAACTGCCAGCCGTAGCGTTCATAGAAGCAGGTGTGTTCGGTGATGAGGTAGAGCGTGGAGATGCCGCGGGCGTGCATATCTGTACAGGCGTGGGCGAGCAGGCGGCCGGCCATGCCCTGGCAGCGGTGCGCTGGTTCTACATAGAGGGCAACGAGGTTGGGCATGAGATCGGGACGGTCATGAAAATCTTCTGCGATGCCACAACCTGCGATGATGTATTCGCCGTCCAGGATAAGGTACCATGCTGGCCAAGGTGTGTCACCAGCGATAGCGAGGGCAATGCTTTCGGCGTAAACTTCGCGGGGCACCTGCCATTTTTCATGGAACCAGGTGGCGGCGCGCTCTGCCCATTCGGGGTGGTCACGCAGAGAGAGAAGCGTCATAGGTGTTACCTCCTGAAATGAGAAAAGGCGTAGTGTGGTGTTGGTATTAACGTTTGTCGTAGATGAGTTCTACCATGCCGTTTGCCGTGTGGGTGGCGACAAGGTGCAGCGGTTGTGCGGTGTTCAGTGTATCAAAGAGACGGATACCGGAACCGAGCAAGGTGGGAATGAGGGTGAGGCGCAGGCGGTCGATGAGGTGGTCGTGCAGAAGCTGTTGGGCAATGGTTGCACCGCCGCAGATCCAGATGTCTTTGCCACTCGTTTTTTGCAGACGCTGCACAAGGGCTGTTGGCGTTTCGTTGGTGAAATAAATGCCATCGTGTGACGGAGCGGACTGGTGTGTGATGACATAGGTGACAAGACCGTCATAGGGCCAGGTATCCGGCGAAAGGTCTGTGACGATTTGCTCATAGGTACGGCGCCCCATGATGACGGTATCAATGTTTTGCAGGAAGGCAGCATAGCCAGTGTTTTCAGTGTCTTGCGTGCTGCTTTCGCCGCAGAGCCAGTCAACACCACCTTGGGCATCGGCGATAAAGCCGTCTACACTCATGGCAATATAGAGAATGGTTTGGCGCATAGGACGCTCCTTTTCTGTTTACAGGCGCTATTCTTTTTCTGCGCGCACCAAAAGCATCATTGGACGGCGCATTTCACCAGCCATTTCCGGCAAGTCGCGCATGGTTTCAGGCGGCATGGCTTCCTCTAAAGCGCTGAGGCGGAAACCCAGTGCGAGCAGAGGGTTCACAATTTGCGTGAGGGTGTGGTGCTCTTTGGTGACGTGTTCGCCGAGAAAGACGGTGTCGCGTGCGCCCGGGTAGAAGTAGTTGTCTACCGGCCAGTGGCGCAGCGTGCCGTCCTCGTTGGTGATCCATTCCTGATGCACCCCTGCGGTGAAAGTGGGGTGTTCGATGTTAAAAAGGAAGGTGCCACCGGGGCGCAGCGTGTGCCAAACTTTGGTGTAAATGGCAGTGAGGTCGTGAATGTAGTGTAGCACCAGGTTGGAAACGACAAGGTCGTAATGCACTTGTGAGTAGGCGAATGTTTCCAGATCGGCCACTTTGTAAGAAATTTGTGGGCGTGCATGGTCGCGTTGGGCCACAGCGATCATTTTGGTGCTGGCGTCCAGTCCCAGCACTTCTTTAGCACCTTGTTCGGCAGCATATTCGCAGTGCCAGCCATAGCCGCAGCCAAGATCGAGCACCGCTTTGCCTTGTACATCGGGGAAAAGCGGCGCCAGTTGGTGCCATTCACCGGCAGCTTCCAACCCTTTCTGACTGCGCGGCATGGCGCTGTAAGCGGTAAAAAAAGCATCGTTGTCATAGAGTGTGTTCATGGGTTCTCCTTTATTGGCGTAAAATTTTATCGAGCGGTTTGCCTTTTGCCAACTCGTCTACAAGTTTGTCGAGACGACGAATTTGTTGCATGAGTGGGTCATCAATATCTTCGATGCGAACACCGCAGATTTTTCCTTTGACGAGGTGGGCATTGGGATGTGGCGCAGGTGCTTCGCGAAAAAATGTGCCATAATCCACATCGCGTGCAAGCTGTGCCGCCAGTCCTTCGGCATCGTAACCCGTGAGCCAGCAGGTGACGGTGTCTACCTCCTGGCGTGTTCGCCCTTTGCGCTCGGCTTTGGCAACGAGCAGCGGGTAGACTTGCGAGAGTTTCATAGCAAAAACTTTTTCGTTGGTCATTGTGTGTGCCTCCTTGCTGAATCATGACACCAGTATAGCACAGCCGCGCCCGCTTATGAACGCTTTTTGCCGCACAGCACAAGCAGGCAGACGCACGCATAGCCGATGATGGCAAGAAGCGAGGCGCACATAAAAAAACAACCGCTGCCGTGGGGCAACGGTTGTCGGTGTTAAAATTGTACGGTGATGATCAGCATGCCGTCCGCATAGGCGGCGGTGATTTCACCGTTCATTTGTTTGACGAGGGTGCGGGCAATAGAGAGGCCCAAGCCGGTGGAATGGTGTGCTGCTTCGACTGTGAAGAAGCGGTCGAAGAGTTGCCCTACGGTGGTTTTGTCGAGGTTGGCAGCGTGGTTGGCGAAGGTGATGCTGCCGTCTGTGTTGAGACTTACGGCGAGATCGCCGTCGCTGTATTTGAGGGCGTTGTTTAAGATATTGGCGAAAATACGCGCCAGCGCATCGCGGTTGAGTGTGCGGGTGATGCGCGTTTCGCAGAGGTGAATGTCGGGTGTGATGCCGCGGGCGGTGAGTGCATCATAGAAAGCGGCAAGGCTTTCAGCGAGGACATCGTTGAGGACAAGCGGTTTGCAGGCAAGGTTTTTTTCTTCTGCGAGAATGACGGAGTAACGAAACAGATCTTCGGTGAGGCGTGTCATGGCATCTGTACGGTTTCTGATGAGGGCCAGGGAGCGGGCGACGGTATCGCTTTTTTCTTCATCGTCCAGAAGATCTAGTGTGGCACTGATGGCGGTGAGCGGTGTACGCAAATCGTGGGAGATGTTGGTGACAGCACGCTTGAGTTCACGGTCGCCGTTTTCGTAGCGCAGACGCTGCTGGCGTAAGGTTTTCAGCTCTTTATTAAGTGTAGCGGCAAGGGTACGCAAGGCACGGTCACGGCTGGCGGAGATGAGCGGGGCGTTGGTGTCTTGCATCAGGCGTTCGTGGAGTTGGCTGCTGAGATGGTACAGATCGTGTCGCAGAAAGACGAGTTTTGCGGCCAATGCAAGTACACAGACAGCAAGTACGATGATGAGCAACCAAACGCCCATGAGGGCACCTCCTTATTTGATGTCTTTTCTCTTAAACAGTAGATAGCCAATGCCGGTGCCAATAACAATGAGCAGCAGAGAATAAAGCGGCCAACGACCGGCGTGTTCAAACATCAGGTTGTTGATTTGCATACACTGTCCAGAGGGCAGTAGATCGTAGACAAATAGCACCAGATGGTCTTTAAGCGTCACAGGTTCCCAGGTGGTGTTACGCAGGTATGAAAGCAGGGTGCCAACAATGGAGGCACAAATGGAAAGCGCCAGCATGACGAGCATACCGCAGACAACGGAGCTGGCTTTGTGACCGATGTTCATGGCCAGTGCCACACTGATGGCTGAATAGGCGATGGTGAGCAGGGCGCAGCAGAGATAGAACCAGGCGATGGCGGTGGCGCCATACGTAAAAGTGCGGAATAGATACCCGCTGAGCAGTGTGCCGATACTCAGGCTTACAGCCAGAAGGAGCAGTGACCCGATGGCGGCGGTGAGCCAGTGGGAAAAGAAAATGGCGCTGCGACGGTGGCCACAGATGAGCTTGTTGCGAATGGTGCCCTGGTCGAAATCGTTGCCGATGAGAAGGTGCAGCCAGATGGCGTTGATGATGCCAAGGCCGGGCAACATACAGAACATGGAGGCTTCGGCTGTCCACTCGCCAGGGTCGTAGCCATAGAAGGAAACCATGTTGTAGGTGCTGACGACAAGAATGGCGGTGCTGATGGCCATGAAGGCGAGCACTGCCCAGAAGATTTTATCGCGCAAAAGCTGCACCAGATTCACAGAAAGGAGTTTACGCATGGCGCTCACCCCCTACCAGAGAGATGAAATAGCTTTCCAGTGATTCGTCATGGGCGGTGGCGTCCAGCAGGGTGCAATTTTCGTTGTCGAGCGCATGGACCAATTCGCTGATGGGCAGCTCGGCGTAGATGTCGGCAGTGTGTTGGTCGGTGACGCTGTAATCCAGGCGCAGCGCATCAAGCACACGCACTAAGGCGTGCATATCTGACACTGTTACGCGCAGTGCTTTGCGGCAGGCGGCGTCCAGTTCGTCGGCGGAAAGCTCTTTTATCATGCGGCCGCTGTCGATGATGCCATAATGGGTGGCGAGACGCGACAGTTCGTCTAAAATGTGGCTGGAAATAAGAATGGTGATGCCTTCTTCGCGGTTGAGCCGCAAAATGAGTTCGCGCATCTCGATGATGCCTTGCGGGTCTAAGCCGTTGGTGGGTTCATCGAGAATGAGAAAGTCCGGCTGGCCAGCCAGCGCCATGGCAATGCCGAGACGCTGTTTCATGCCCAACGAAAAATGCTTTGCTTTTTTGCGACCGGTATTTTCCAAGCCAACCAGGCGCAGAAGGTTGGGAATGTTCTCGAAGCTTGGCAGGCCAAGCATACGGTACTGCTGACGCAAATTGTCCTGTGCGCTCATGTCGTGGTAAAACGACGGCGTTTCGATAACGGCGCCGAGGCGTTGCCGCTCTGTGTTGATGGCGTGGCTGGTGTGCGCGGTGCCGTAGAGCGAAAAGCTGCCGCTTGTTGGTAGCTGCAAGCCGCAAATGAGACGAATCAGCGTTGTTTTACCGCTGCCGTTGCGACCGACCATGCCGTAAATGGCACCTTTTGGCACCTGCATGGAGAGCTTGTCCAGCGCCAAGGTGTGGCGGTAACGCTTGGAAAGTGCGTTGGTGGTGAGTACGGTTTCCATAGGAAAGACCTCCTTATCGTTGATGCCTTTATCTTACGGGGAAGGCGTCAAGATAGCGGTCAAGAAAAGGGTAAAGATTTCGTCAAGGTTTGTTGGACGGTTTGTCGCTGAGCTTGAAACCAATGCCCCAGACGGCGTCGATATAATCGTGACCGGTGGCTTCACGCAGCTTTTTGCGTAGGTTTGAGATGTGCTGTTTGAGGCTGCTCTCGGTGCAGTCTGGCGTGTCCTGGCTGATACGCTCGAGAATGGTCGATTTGGCAAGCACTTGCTCAGGATGCTGCATGAGAAGTTTCAAGATGGCATACTCTGTTTTGGTGAGATGCAGCGGTGCCCCATTGGCTGTGACACTGTGGGCGGCAGGATTCAAACACAGCGCACCAACATGCAGCGATGTTTCCGGCATTTCTGTTGTGCGGCGTAACTGTGCGGCGATGCGTGCCAACAGTTCGCCGCTGTTGAAGGGTTTGGTCACATAGTCGCAGGCGCCGGAGAGCAGCAGGTTGATTTTATTTTGTACGTCGGCTTTTGCACTTAACACAATCACGGGAATGTTTGGTATGCGTGTAAGCACTTCCTCACCGGAAAGGCCCGGCAGCATGAGGTCTAAAAGCAATAAATCTGGCTGCGTGTGCTCTAAAAGATAGAGCGCTTCCGTGCCGGAATAAGCACGCAGCACATCGTAGCCGTTCTTTTGCAGCAGCGCTGCCAGTGTGTCGCCAATATAGATGTCGTCATCAATGATGGCAATGGTGGCCATTGGCTCACCTCCTTGTGATGGTTGCTGGTTTCATTGTAGCGAGAAACGGCGGCCGCTTCAAGGGTGGGTGGCGGTGCAGCAACAGAAAACGCCACACGATGCGGTGTACATCGTGTGGCGTGTGGGTGGTCCTATCAGGCAATTTAATAGCATGGAAAAAGAAAATTAACTGATTTTTCACAGAGAAAAACAATGACGGCTGCATGGCACAGTGGCTGACGGGCAAAGAAAAAAGACCCTGTATCAGGGTCTTCCTATGCAGAAACCATGTAACAACTGTCATAGTAGTAGTAGATGAGTGAGCTGACAGGAGTACAACTTTATCCGCCATAAATAGCATACACGAATCATCGCCAAGTTGCAAGCCCTGTTTATTAGTAACGTGGTATCATTTTTTTCGATAGCTGATTTGCAGGCGATGTGGTTTATGGGTGCGTGGTGGTGGCGCCACGCTCAATGGTCATATCAGGAATGGTGACGGTGATTTCGCCGCTGGTGTAGCTGCCGCTGATGTCGTAGTTGCGGGTGCTTTCGTTGTAGCTGATGTGCAAGGTGTAGCGGTCGTCGGCATCAAGGTTTTCGATGTAAGCATCAAGCGCACCGCCGTTTTCAAGCTCGGCGGTAACGGGCTTGCCGTCGCGGTCCTGTTCTACGATGTACAGTTCGGCTGCGTGCATGATGGCCGAGGCATTGTTCTGGGCGGCGGTTTCGCGCGCATTGCCCACATAGCCGGTGACGCGCGGCACAATCACCACGAGCAGCACCGCCAGAATGGCGAGCACGACAATCAGTTCCACGAGCGTAAATGCGGGGCGTTGCTGGTTCTTTTTCATGGGGCGTCCTCCTTTATATATCCAGAATAGCAAAAAAATTGGCAATAATCAATGAGCGTTTGCGAGATTGTGAAAATCCAATGGTTGGAAGCAGGCGGTGCGAATTGCATTGACCGCAGGACTCTGCTAGAATAAATGAGAACATTGAAGCATCCAGGAGGCATTATGGATAACGAGAAAAAGCAACAAGCGCCGCAGCATACGCGCGCTGATGATACCATGCGCCTTGACCCGAGCGACCCACAGGCAACGCGCCGCCAGGACGCAGTGAAACGACAGGGCACCTTTGATATGGAAAAATTGCGGCGCGATTTGGAGGAAAGCAAGCGTCTGCATGAGGAAGCCAAGCGGCACAATCAGCTCAAGCAGGCACGGCAGAAACAGGCGGAAGCGTCGTTTACAGCGGCGCAGCAAGCAGCCAATCACAAGCGTGTTGCCCAACAAACCCCTCCGCCCCAAGCGGCGCCAGATAGGGCAAAACAGCGCGCGGCAGCGCAGGAAAACCATGCTGCTCAGGAAAAATCTGTCCATGCACAGAACAAGCACCAGGAGAAGGGGCAAGCAAAGGAAAAAGTGGCGGCATTCGGCGCCATGGCGGGCAAAAAAATGGCCGCGTATGCCGAGAAAAAGAAAAAAGGCGAGCGCAAGCCCCTGCACAAACGGCGCGGCTGTGGCTGCCTGCTGTATGTGATTCTGTTTTTTGTGGTGATAGGCATTGCTTTTGCCACCCTCTGGGCGGTGCGCGCGCATAATGCTGCCACGCCGATAGACCAGATTCCTGCATCTGACCGTGCGGCGGTGGCGATGGAACGTGAAAAGTCCAACGTGTATTTGCTTTTGGCAGGCACCGACCAACGTGCAGATGAGGCTTCGCGCAGTGATACCATCATTTATACAGCACTCAGACCGGTTGACCGTAAAATTGAAATGGTGAGTATTCCGCGTGATTCGTTGGTAGAAATTCCGGGCGTTGGCGAGGATAAGGTGAATGCGTCGCTGGCTTATGGTGGCATGGATTTACTTAAAGAAACGGTTGAAAATCTGACAGATAGTCCTGTGGACCATACAGTGTTGATCAATTTTGACAGCTTTGCCGACATTATTGATGCCATGGGCGGTATTACCATTAACGTGGAAGAAGATATGTATCTGCCGGAGGAAGGCATTGACCTCAAGGCGGGTGAGCAGAAACTTGATGGGCACGACGCACTCGCATTCGTTCGTTGGCGCGGTGATGGCACCGGTGATATTGGACGTATGCAGCGGCAAAGTCAGTTTATGCAAGCGCTGAGTGAAAAAGTGCGGCATCTTACGCCTTGGCGCGCTGCGATGACGTTGTGGACTGTTTCGCATGAGATTGAAACAGACATGAGTATGCTGGATATGCTTAAATTGGCGTGGGATTTCATTGGTATGGGATCTGATGCGTTAGAATATCAGTCCTTCCAATATGAAACGCCTTATATCAATGGTATCAGCTATGTTATTTTGGACGAACAGAGTGTGAACGACGTCATTCAAACCATGAGATATGGCACCGTGCTCGATTCAACCACGAATGGTTATTATTAAAAGGAGAGAGAAGCATGAAACACAACGTATTGGGCGTCGGCATTGACGCTGTGACGGAAGCGGAAGCGCTGAACCGCATTGCAGATTTTGTGCGTGAAGGCGGAGCGCATCAGGTGGTCACTGCCAATCCAGAAATTCTTGATAATGCCACCCGCACACCGGCGCTGCATCAGCTGATCAATCGTGCCGCGTTGGTAACGGCGGACGGGCAGGGGGTGCTTTTGGCAGGGCGTATTCTGGGCACACCGTTTCCGGCGCGCGTAACGGGGATTGAATTGGCAGAAGCCCTGTGCCGTGAAAGCGCAGCACGAAACCTTTCGCTGTACTTTTTGGGCGCGGAGCCGGGTGTTGTGGACGAAGCAGCAGCCAATATGCGTGCACAGTATCCTGGCGTGCGTATTGTAGGCACCCATCATGGCTATTTCCGCAATGAAGGGCCTGCGGCAGTGGTGGCTGACATTAAAGCGGCACAGCCAGACATTCTTTTGGTGGGCATGGGTTCGCCTTATCAGGAACAGTTTATTGACGACCATCTGGCGGAATGTGGTGTGCCGGTGGGCATTGGTGTCGGCGGCAGCTTTGACGTGCTCTCCGGCCGTGTGGAGCGTGCGCCAGAGATTTTTATTCGCCTGAAGCTGGAATGGCTTTATCGCATCGCCAGCGACCGTAAACGCTGGAAACGCGCGCTGGCACTGCCGCGCTTTGTGCTCAAGGTGCTGCGGCAGAAAATCAGCCGATAACGGAATAAGTGGCTCGCTCACGAACGTTGCTCCTTTGGGAGTGGACGCCCGTGGGCGAGCCTTTAACTTTACATAGATTTAACAAAGAGTTAACGGAAATGTTGTTGCCGATAAGACTTTTGCGTGCTATTCTATGATTGTTAAGAAAATGTAAGCGTTCCGTTAATAGCGAAAGGGTGGATACAGTCAATCATGAATGAGACGCTACAAATTGTCTTTGGGCTGTTTGGAGGGCTCGCCATTTTCCTCTATGGGATGAATTTGATGAGTGACAGCCTGCAAAAGGTTGCCGGTGAACGTATGCGTACGATTCTCGGTATGTTGACCAAAAATCCGGTTTTTGGTGTTATTTCGGGGGCACTGGTTACGGCGGTGTTGCAGTCAAGCTCGGCAACCACGGTTATGGCCATCGGCTTTGTCAGCGCCGGGCTGATGAAGTTGCCACAGGCCATCTCTATCATTTTTGGTGCCAACATTGGGACTACGATTACGGCTCAACTTATTGCCTTCAAACTCAGCGATTATATTTATCTGATTATCATCATCGGTTTCCTTTTCTATTTCTTTGGCAAGAAGGAAAAAATCAAAGATATTGGTGCTACGATTTTCGGCTTTGGTTTGCTCTTTGACGGTATCGAGATTATGGGTTCTGTTATGAAACCTTTGGCAACCAGTCCGGTTTTCGCCGAGGCCATTCAGCGCGTGGCAGATGTGCCAATTCTTGGTCTCTTAACCGGTCTTTGCATGACCTTGCTTGTACAAAGTTCCAGTGCTACCATTGCCGTGCTTCAGAACATTGCTTCTACGGCTGGGCCTGACGGCGGCAGTCTGATTGGTCTTACCGGTGCGCTGCCAGTGCTTTTTGGTGATAACATTGGGACAACGATTACTGCCATCATCGCTTCCGTTGGTCTTAGTCTCAATGCTAAGCGTACCGCAGCCGCGCACTGCATCTTTAATGTTAGTGGTTCATTGATTTTCATTTGGCTCATTCAGCCTTACGCACACATTATTGAAGCCATTTCGCCAAAAGGGCCGGAGATCGAAGTCATTTCACGTCAGATCGCTAATGCACATACGGGCTTTAATATTATTATGACGCTTATTTGGACGCCACTTGTTTTCCTGATGGTAAAGATTGTTTGTAAACTTTTGCCTGATAAGGAAGGTGCTACGGTTACTCGAGCTATCTCTGAACCGCGTTATCTTGACCGCAAAGTGCTCGGTCAGCCTGTGGCAGCCATCGAACTTGCTTCCAATGAAACGGTTCGTGTCACCGATCTCGTGCGTGGTATGCTCTATAAAATGGCAAACTCCAGCGAGAAAAAACTACCGAAGGTGTGCACGAAAATGCTTGCAACAACCGAGGAACTCAAACTCCTCAATAACAAGATACAAGCCTACTTATCAGCGATTCTTTCTGCTGGTAAGGTAGACGAAAAGCAGGCCATTCGTACGACCAACATGGTTTTCATCATTGATAACCTGGATCGTATTGTGGATTACTTGCGCGAAATCAGTCAAAACATCTGCAATGTGGATGAAGACAAAACCAGCGACTATTCTAAAGTGGCTATTGATGATATTCTCACCTTTATGCAGAAGCTCATTACCATGTATGAAACCTCCATCATCGGTTTGGTTGGCGATGTGGAAGAGGTTGACTACAAGAAGCTTGAACTGACCCGTTCTGAAATTTTCGATCTTCGTGACGACATGTTCAAAGCCCATATGAAACGTGTGCGTAAGGGCAAATGTGATGCCAGTCTTACCGTGCCGTTCGGTAAACTTTTGCAGAGCCTTGAATCCATTGGGTCGGCTTGCATGGATTTGGCCGATCAGGCTTATGAACATCATGCGGTAAGTCTTGATCTCAAACATAGTGATGACGATGAAAAGATGGTTCTTGCTTAAATCATGATAAAACACCTGTTAGTTAGTCACTGACAGGTGTTTTTTGTATATTTTTTAATGCGCACAAAAGGCGCCAAACGACGTGAAAAAGGTGGTGATGGCGGCGAGGGTGAATAAACAAAAAGCTGCAAAGATGTTTCGCTATGCGTGTGCGGTGTAACCATTTTCATTTATAAAAGGCGATATAGCCGGCTTCTGTTGGGTGGTCAGCAATGAGGCAGTTCCCTTCTTCTTTTAATACATTAAGGGCGATAAGCAAATCTGCTCCTGCGGCAATGATATTGACCATTAGGGCAAGCAGGGAGATTGTACCGGGATATACGACAACAAACAGTACGCTGCCTAATCCCAATAGTACAAAAGGTGCCAAAACGCCAATGAGGTATGCTTTCTTTTTTAGCACTGTCTTACAAGCACAACTTGGCATCATTGCATTGATATTAAACCGAACCACCTGCCAGCCTTCGCCGCTTGAAATAGCCCAACCGATCCCATGCAACAACTCATGCATGACAATAGAGAGAGCAATAATAGCTAGAAACATCATGTAAAAAGAAAGTCCGCCGATGTCTAATAAATGCGCTCTTTCAATTAAGAGAAAGCGATACAATAAGCCTAAAGTGATGATGAACGGGAGTGCGTAAACAATCCCTAAAACCGTAGCTTTTCCGGACGACATTGTAACATTTTTTTCTTGGAATCCATTTGCTTTTAGCTTGTCTTGAATCTGGTTAAAATCGTTGTTTTCTTTTTTTGATTTCATTATGACACCTCCCTTAATGTGTTCACTTCTACATCTAAAGTATATACTATTTCTGCCTGAATGAAAAGTATTTCATACATTTTAGTAAAAATAAATAGTCGTCAAAGACGGCTATCTGTATTTGCAATGTGACAGATTACTCTCTGTGTTTTAAAATAAGTATTCCTGCGCTCTCAACAATTACCGTTATATTGAAAATTAGCTGAATAGCATTTACAGCTAAAATGGCGTCCAACACAAGTTCTCCGCCAGATGATTGTTGAACAGCAATATATTGCATGTAATGGCTGAATAGTGTAGCGCAAATGCCAAAACAGATCAATGCTACGATACTGGCTTTTCCGATAATTTTTCTGCCGCGTTCATCTCGGCTGCTTTTACAGAAAAACAGAAACAAAAGGGCTATAAACAGGAGCACACCGATAACCATATTAACAAAAGTTATCTGTCGGTTGGACAGCAAGAAATAGAATAAATCCCCCATTTTCTATGCCTCCTTAAAATCAAACAAATCTTCAATCGTAACATCGAACACTTTCGCGATGCTATATGCCAAGAGCATTGATGGGTTGTAACGGTTTCGTTCAAGCTGCATGATGGTCTGGCGGGACACTCCGACTAAATCAGCAAGTTCCTGTTGCGTCATTCGCTTGGTTGCCCGATATATATGGATTTTACTTTCAAAAGTATATTTGCTTTTTCCAGCCATCTGCTTACCGCCTTTCTCAAAAAAACTATTATATAGTATAACATAGTTCTTATTATTTGCGGGATATGTTTTAACACATACAATATGACCTTGCAGTACGCTGGCATGAATGTTTATCTATAAGCGTGTCTTGTTGCGTTTTGACAGGCATAGAAAAAGACGTTGCCTAAATGGCAACGTCTCAGCTTGTCGAAAAAGTCTTGTTGCCTAGCAGCAGGACTTTTCTTGAGTTCTCAATAATTTTCCTAAGTGCGTTATAAAGTCGTTCATATCGCGGTTTTTCAAGTATATCTGTGTGAGAATAAACGATTTGCGAGATGCTTCACTGTCCCTGATAAGGGGGTTATCTACAGTCTGAGACGTTGCCTAAATGGCAACGTCTTTTCTATATTATGCACGCCAAGTTCTTGGTGCGAAAAGCAGGATAATTGGTACGATTTCGAGGCGACCGGCGACCATGCCGAAAGAGAGCACGATTTTGGAGAAGCCACTGAAACCGCTGAAATTACCACTTGGACCGACAGCGCCCAGCCCTGGGCCAACGTTGTTGTAGGTGGAGGCAACGGCACTGAAGGTGGTGGCGAAGTCAAAGTTTTCAAAGGAAATTAAGATGACGAGGGCGAAGAAAAGAATGACATAAAGGATGAAATAGAGGGCGATGTCGTTTTGTGCGCGTTCTGTCATCGGTTTTCCTTCATAGACAACGACACTGACGCGTTTAGGATTGACGGCTTCACGCAATTTACGCACACCCATTTTGACAAGAGCAATAACGCGGCTGACTTTAAGCCCACCGGCGGTGGAACCGGCGCAGCCGCCGATGAACATGAGCATGAGCAGAACGAGCTGGCTGAACATTGGCCACTGTGCAAAGTCGATGGTGCAGAAGCCGGTGGTAGAAATAATGGTAGCAACGTTGAAGAAGGCGTCTTTGACACACGTCCAGGGGTTGTCGTACATCGGCAGAATGTTCAGGGAGATGATGCCAACAGCGCCGAAGATGATAATTAAAAACCAGCGTAGTTCTTCGCTTTTCAAGGCTTCACGCCAGCGTCCGCGCAGCGCGTAGAAATAGAGGTTGAAGTTGATGGCGAAGATGAGCATGGAAATGGCGAGGATGATTTCGATTGGCACCGAATGGAAGGCGGCGATGGAAGCGGTGTACGGGCTGAAGCCGCCTGTACCGGCCGTGGCAAAGGCGTGCAGCATGGCATCGAAAGGATTCATGCCGGCCAAGATGAGGGCGACAATGAGTGTCAGTGTGAGTACGGTGTAGATGATGTAAAACACACGCGCCACGGTGCGGATGCGTGACAACACTTTGTCGAAGGTTGGGCCGGGCATTTCCGATTTCAGCAGGTGAATGTCATCGCTGCTCGATTTTGGCAGCAAAGCAACGGCAAATACCAAGATCCCCATGCCGCCGATAAAGACGGTGAAGCTGCGCCAAAACAGCACGGAATGTGGCAGTGGTTCGATTTCGTTGAGAATGCTCGAACCGGTGGTTGTAAAGCCGGAGGCTGTTTCAAAGATGGCGTCTGGAATGTAGGGAATGGCGCCGGTGAAAAGATAAGGCAGGCTGCCGAAAATAACCAGTAAAATCCAGGAAAGCCCTGTGATGGCAAGCCCTTCACGCACAAAGATGGAGCGGCGTTTTGGTGGTTTGGCAGCCATGATGGCACCGGCGCTTGTGGTGATGAGCATGGATAAAAAGAGCGGGCCAATGGTGGCGAAGCCTTCATGATAGATAATGGCCACCACAATGGGCAGAAACATGAGCAAGCCGACCACGAAAAGAACGCGGCCAGTTGCATAAATGACCATGTGTCGATTCATCAGCTCACCCCTTTGCAAGAATGTCGTCGATGCTGCGGAGGGAATGGTCAGTGGTGGTGACGATAATCATATCCCCTTCATGGAACACGGTTTGCCCGCTTGGCGCCAGACGGGTGTCGTTGCCGGTGATGGCAGCGGCGATGAGGATATTGTCTTTGATTGGCAAATCCATGAGCTTGCGCCCAACGAGCTTGGAATCTTTTGGCACGCAGAACTGCAAGGCTTCCACCTGATTGTCGGCGAGACGATAGAGCGCTTCCACATCTTTACCGCGGGTGTCAACAACGGCACGAATCAGACGCAAGATGGTGTCAGCGATGATGTTGCCCGGCGTGATGACGCCTTTGAGACGATTTTCGCCCAGAATTTCGAGCATTTGCGTGCGGTTGACCTTGGCGATGTAATCGTGCATACCGCATTTGTGGGCATACATACAGATGAGAATGTTTTCTTCGTCAATGCCGGTGAGGGCGATAAGGCAGTCGTAGTTGACAATGCCTTCTTCTTCCAGATTGCGATAGTTTGAGCCATCGGCAAAAACAACTTCTACATTGGGATGCAGCCGTGCCATGATTTCGGCGGTGCTGCGGTTGTTTTCAAGTACTTTGATGTGGTACTTGGTGTGGCTATCCTCAATTTCCTTGAGCAGGTAGTGGGTGAGGCGGCCGGCGCCAATAATCATCAGCGACTTGATGCGGCGGTATTTATTGCCTTGGCCGTCAAGCCGGAAGAAATTCAAAATTTCAGAGACAGAGCCGCTCACATGAATGAGGTCGCCGGCTTCCAGGCGAAAATTCCCGTTTGGAATAATGGCTTTGCCGTCACGCTCAACAATGGCGACAAGAACGTGTTCTTTGAACTGGTTTTGGAACTCGATGAGCGTTTGCCCCACGAAAGGGTGCCCTTCCGGCAAAAGATATTCAACAATGTTGATTTTACCACGCAAAAACGACTCTACGCGTGTCGTTGAAGGGAATCGCAGCAAGTCGGTGATGCGGCGTGCCGATTCGTGTTCCGGATTGATGATGGCATCAATGCCGATGCTTTCTTTGATGAAGTTCTGGTGAGCGGTGTATTCATGCTCACGGATACGGGCGATGGTGTATTTTGCGCCCATCTTTTTGGCGAAAATGCAGGAAATGATGTTGATTTCATCTTCGGCAGTGACGGCAATAAACACATCACAGTGCGCCGTTTCGGCAGTCATGAGCGCCGACACATCAACACCATTGCCAACAATGCCGGTGACATCGGTGGTATTGATGAAGGATTCCAGTTTTTCGGCGTTCTGCTCGATGACGACCACATCATGCTCGCTGGCCAATTCTTTACAAATAATGCTGCCGATTTTACCGACACCAACAATAACGATATGCATGGGGAGCCTCCTTAGTTCAGATGTTCGTAAAACGTTTCTGTTTGCTGAATGATGTCTGCTTCGACATCGGAGAGCACCTGACCCATTGGATAGGTGAGGTAGTGCACCAGATTCACCGGTGTGTCGGTGAGGCTGACGGTCTTGAGCAGACCGCTGGTAAAAAGAGGATTGAGCTTGGCTGTCAGCATACTGGTGATGCCGATGCCGTCGCTGCGGTAGACGTATTGGAACAAGCTGGCGGCATCTTGAAAGACAAGATGAGAGGGCAGCTCTGTCCAGCGGCTTTGCGACTTGATAAAGCCGAACTCAAGCAAATCATGCGGCACAGAAAGCGGCACATTGCCTGGCAAATGCGACAAACGCACACATTCTAACGATTGAAAAGCGCCACCGCTTTTGACAAACAAACAGAGGTTGTCGTTGTATTGCGGCATTAAGCGCAGATTCAAGCTGTTGGCGTATTCACGATGGCGGCTGAGGTTAAAGTCGAGCGCCGCCGAAAGTCCAATCGATGCGGTGTTATCGGCAATATCGTGCAACACATCGCTGATAAGCCCCTGCCGCAAAGAGAACGACACCTCTGGGAACATACTGCGTGTGTGAAACAGCGTTTCGTTGAAAACGCCGCTTGTAAACGTGGTTGCCTGTAAATACACATGGAGGTTGGCAGGCGTGGTGATGCCGGCTTTTTTGCGAATATCATAATAATCATCAACGGCTTTTTCCACGAGCGGCAAAATTTCACGGCCAAAAGCGGTCAAATCCATGCCGCGTCGGGTGCGCCGAAAGACCGAACGGCCAAGCTCTTTCTCAAAACCGGCGATGGCTGCCGACAGCGTAGGCTGGCCGACATTGATTTTCTTTGCCGTCAGCGACAGAGAGCCATAATTGGCCACTTGTAGCACGTATTCAAGCTGTTCGATACGCACAACAACAACTCCTTTCTGTGGCGCAAAATGCCTTGTTTTCGGTAAACCATCATTTTATTATAACGCGCCCATGAGTCCTGTCAATACCGCTCACAAATTCCAGGGATTTTTACGGAAAACTTGCGGAAAGCGAAAGCAGGCTTTACAATGAACACAGAGAGGGGGCGAGCACGGATGTTTCATGAGCTGGATTTTCTGCGAGAACTGACACTGGCTGGTGTAGCGGCACGGCTGATACTGGCGATGTTTTGCGGTGGGCTTATTGGGCTGAACCGTGAGCGTATGCGGCGGCCGAAGGGGCTGGCGGGTTTTCGCACCTACATGATGGTATCTATTGGGGCAGCCTTGACTGTGCTATTGAGCCAGTACGAATACACCATGCTCACCACCCAATGGGCAGATATTGCCAGTGAAGTGGGCATTACCAGCGATGTGTCACGTTTTGGCGCGCAGGTTATCAACGGCATTGGCTTTTTAGGGGCAGGCACCATTTTGGTTACCAAAGACAACCAGGTAAAAGGGCTGACCACTGCTGCCGGTCTTTGGGCATCGGCTTGTCTGGGATTGGCCATTGGCGCCGGTTTTTTTGAGTGTGCTGTTTTTGCGGTCGTGCTCATCATCGTCTCCATGTATTTGTTTTCCAATGTCACACAGCGTTTAATGAAACGTTCCCGTGTCATTTCTATTTATGTCGAAGTGAAGTCGCTGGTGTATTTGGGCGATGTTCTTAAAATGATTCGCAATCAGGGCGGCACGGTGATGGAAATGAGCATTGATGACGATATGCGTAAATCACGCATTATCTATGATGCCGAGCTGGTCATTCGCCTGGCGCCGCAGATGACACCGGACGCCATGCTGGCGAGTGTGTCGCAGGTGGAGCACGTGAAACACGTGCATGAATTGTAAAGGAGGGGAACCATGCTTAGCATCTTTGACGGTGTGCGCGATTTAACTTTAGCAGCCGTGTTTGTGCGTATGATTTTGGCGGTCGTTTGCGGCGGCGTTATTGGCATGGAACGCTCCATGAACCGTCGGGCAGCCGGTTTTCGCACACACATTCTGGTCTGCCTTGGCGCCTCGATGACAACACTTACCAGCCAATATCTGTTTCTTTATATGCATTACTATACCGACATGGCACGCCTGGGCGCACAGGTCATTGCCGGCATTGGTTTTCTGGGTGCAGGTACCATCATCATCAGCCGCCAGCGCATTAAAGGCCTGACCACGGCTGCTGGCCTTTGGGCATCGGCGATTATTGGTCTGGCGATTGGTGCAGGTTTTTATGAAGGTGCCATTCTGGCAACGATATTGGTGGAACTCACGGCGACGGTATTTTTGAAATTGGAAAAACAAGTGCTCACACGCACGTCCAATATTCACATCTTCCTCGAATACGACAAATCCTCGGCGCTGGAAAACGTGCTGGACTATTGCCACAAGCAGGAGATTCGTATTATGCAGCTGGAAATATCATGCGGCAAAGAGCCAAAAGATGCCACCATTGCGCTTATCTCTGTGCGCTTGCCGCGACAGATGAAAGCTGCCGCCGCCTTAAACGCCATCGTTAATATTGAAGGCGTGGTGCTGGCAGAAGAATTTTAGCTAATGACGAAAATTATGTTAATATGCTTGCAAAGGGTAGGTTATTGTGTTATGATAAACACATAAGACATACAGTTATTATCGAAAGAGTGAAAGAGAGGTTTTTCCAATGCAGAAATATGTATGTGATCTTTGCGGCTATGTGTATGACCCAGCTGAAGGCGATCCAGATAACGGCGTCGCAGCAGGTACCGCTTTTGCAGATGTTCCAGATGACTGGGCTTGCCCACTGTGCGGCGCTGGTAAAGGCGATTTCTCTCCTGAAGCGTAAGGCGTAAAGTGGAGAGCGTGGGAAGTGTATAGGCTTCTCACAATGTTTTACATCTTTTGTGAAAAAGGCTTGGCTTTTGGCTGAGCCTTTTATTTTTTTTTGCAAAAAATGCGCCATCGCAGACTGTGCGATGGCGCATGGATGGTTTTGTGTGCTTATTTTGCCTTGTGTGGTGGGAAGGCGTGCAGGCTGCAAATAGGCACGCCTTTTTTGTGGAAGCGGCGCTCGTATTCGGTAGCGATGTTGTCCTCCGGCAGATTGGCGTAGAGGTCGTAGGTGACATCTTCCAAACGCCAGCCGCTCTCACGAAATTCTTCCACTGAGAAATCGAAAAACTCACGACCGTCGGTTTTGAAATGGACGGTGCCGTTTTCGGCGAGAATGTAGTCGTAAATCTCCAAAAAACGATGGTGGGTCAGGCGGCGCTTGGCGTGGCGATTTTTTGGCCAAGGGTCGGAAAAATGCAGATAAATGTCGCTGACTTCGCCAGGCGCAAACACTTCGTCGAGATGTTCGGCGTCCAGCCAGAGAAAACGCACCTGCTCCGGTGCACCCACTTTGCCGGCATAGTCGTCAATGGCGTCCATGATGATTTCAGGCACCACGTCAATGCCTAAAAAATTCAGCTCTGGATGGCGTTTGGCTGCGGTGTACAGCCAACGGCCACGACCCGAGCCAATCTCGATGACCAGTGGTTGTGGGGTTGGGAAATTGTCTTGCCAATGCCCTCTTTGGGCGTGGGGTTGATTGATGGTGTATGGGGAAGCCAGCAAACGCTCCTGGGTGCCGGCCACACGACGAACGCGTGCCATAAAATCGCCTCCTAGTCTTTATTTTTGTGTCCTGATGCATTAAAATAGAATACACCTGAAGCCGTTGGCTCAGGCTGTTCTATCATATCACAAGCGCGTGTCTTTTGCGAGCAGCCACGCGTTTTTTTCTAGGAGGTCTTGCGATGAAGGGACATTTGGAATTGTTTGAACATCGCCTCAAACAAGTGGGGGAAAAATTACCGGGCATGGAAGGCAAAGACATCGACGCTGTGTTTGCGGCTTTTGAACAGGCCTTGGGCAGTGACGAAGTGCCATTTTACGATGTGCACAGCGGCTCTACGCTGGCAGATTATTATAACTCCCAGTTTATCCGTTTTGTCAAAAAACATTATGCGAATTAAAAAATGGTCATAGAGTGACTAGACGCTTGTTAAGTGCTGCTTTATTATTATAATAAAGTTGATTGATAAAAATTGAAGGAGTGCTAGAATAATGGAAAAGCTCAACGATAACAGTTTTGAAGAAATCATTTATGATGATGGCGAACCTTGCCTCGTAATGTTCTCTCGTAAATCCTGCCATGTTTGCCAGGCTGTTCATCCAAAAATCGAAGAACTCGCTGCTGACGACAAGTACAAAGGCAAATTCGGCTTCTATGAAGTTGACGTAGAAGAAGAAAGAAACCTCTTTGCTCGTTTCTCTCTGAAGGGTGTTCCTCAGGTTCTGTTCTTCAACGATGGTGAATACGTTGGCAAGATGGCTGGCGAAAAAGACATCGAAGAATACGAAGAAAAGATCGATTCCATCATTGGCTAATGACATCTTTTGGAGGCTGCTTTGGCAGCCTCTTTTTCTATGCCCAAAAACAGGCGGCCAATCGTTTGCATCTCTTGCTAGGCGTCTTTTATGTGCTGTGGTACAATAGAAAAAGATAACATCGAAATTGTTGTTTTTGTTTTATAATGAGGTGAATACTATGAGTCAAGCACTTTTTATCACAGGGACAGGTGCCGGTGTTGGCAAAACCACAGCAGCCATGGCGATTGCCCGTGCCTTAATGGACAGCGGCTACGAGACCGCCTATTATAAGCCTGTCATCAGCGGTGAGGACAGTATTCCGGAAAGCGATGCCGGACGTGTGCGTACCTATGCCGAGCTGGAGCAAGACATTCTCACCATGGCAACCTATGTTTTCAAAGACTATGTGTCGCCGCATTTGGCAGCGGCCCGTCTTATGCAGCCGGTGGATGTAGAGATGATTCAGGCGGATTTTGCGGCAACGGCGCTGCTGCATGACGCCACCGTGGTGGAAGGCTCTGGCGGGATTGTGTGTCCGCTGACGCTGTATGCCGACGGGCGCCGTGTGATGCAGGAGGATGTGCTGAAGGCCTTGGGGCTTACAAGCGTTATTGTTGCCGACAGCGGTGTTGGCACGTTGAACGCCACCCTGCTCACCTTGCATTATATGCGTAGCAAAGATTTGCCGGTTGCCGGCGTCATCTTAAACCGCTTTGATGCGGAAAACGAGGTGCATCAGGACAACTTGGCGGTCATCGAGCGATTGGGCGAGGTGAATGTTGTCGCTACCATCGCCGAAGGCGGCGACATGACGCTGCGTCAACCGTTCTTTCTTTTGGAAAACGAATAAGCCGGCGGAACAAAGCTGTCACAAAATTCCTGTGGATTATGCTAAAGAGCGTTTTACACAAGCCGTGCGGTATGTTAAGATAAAGGCATAGAGGTGATCCTCTATGCCTTTTTTGCACCTTTTATCCGCTGCTGTGCGGAAGGGAGTGTTGCAAATCAAACGAAGGAGGGCAGAGCCATGAAAATGATTTCGTGGAATGTCAATGGGCTGCGTGCCGCTGTCGGTAAAGGCTTTTTAGATGTGTTTGCTGCGCTTGATGCGGACATTTTTGCGCTTCAGGAGACAAAATTGCAGCCGCACCAGATTGATCTGGAGCTGCCTGGCTATGAGCAGTTTTTCAACAGTGCAGAGAAGAAAGGCTATTCAGGCACGGCGATTTTTACACGCAAACAGCCGCTTGATGTGCGCTATGGGTTGGGGATTCCAGAGATGGACACCGAAGGCCGTGTGATTACGATGGATATGGGCGACTATTATTTTGTCACCACCTACACGCCCAATTCGCAGAGCGAGCTTGCACGTCTGGACTACCGTATGCAATGGGACGATGCCTGGCGGGCGTATCTTTGTCGCCTGAAAGCAGAAAAGCCGGTCATCGCCTGCGGCGATCTCAACGTTGCACATACAGAAATCGACCTCAAAAACCCGAAAACCAACAGGCGCAACGCCGGTTTTACGGACGAAGAACGCAGTAAGTTTACGGCGCTTTTAGAGGCTGGTTTTATTGATACATGGCGTTATCAGCATCCGGACGTGGAGCAGGTGTATTCCTGGTGGAGCTACCGTTTTAAGGCGCGCGAGAAAAACGCAGGGTGGCGTATTGACTATTTTGTTGTCTCAGACGACCTCAAAGAGCGCATTGTTTCTACGGATATTCACACAGATATTTTCGGTTCTGACCACTGTCCGGTGGAGCTTGTGCTTGCGGATTAGTGCCTGCGTGATAAGAAAGAGAAAGAGGGATCATTGATGAATGTGATTGAACGTTTTAACAGAGACATTGAGTGCGTTTTTGAACGTGACCCGGCAGCCACCTCGAAACTGGAAGTGATTCTGAACTATCCGGGGCTGCACGCCATCTGGATGCACCGCATTACCCATAAATTGTATAAGATGCATATGCGTGTGATTGCACGCTTCCTGTCTCAGGTGGCACGTTTCTTTACGCAGGTGGAAATCCATCCGGGTGCACAGCTTGGCGAAGGCTTGTTCATCGACCATGGCTGCGGCATTGTCATTGGGGAAACGGCCATCGTGGGTGACAATGTGACCCTGTATCAGGGTGTTACCCTGGGCGGTACCGGTAAAGAAACCGGCAAACGCCACCCAACGCTGGGCAACAATGTGATGGTTTCCAGCGGGGCGAAGGTGCTGGGCAACATCAACATCGGCAACAATGTGAAGATTGGCGCCGGTTCTGTTGTGATTAAAGATGTGCCGGATAACTGCACCGTGGTTGGTGTGCCGGGGCACGTTGTGCGTCAGGACGGCAAGCGTGTGCATACAGACGCTCACCATGCCGACCTTAACCATAACCAGCTGCCGGACCCAGTGGACGATTGCCTGCGTATTTTTGGCTATCGTCTCGATGAAATCAGTCGTCGTTTGAAAGAATTGGAGGAAAAACTTTGAACCAAGTGATGATTTATAATACCCTTGAAAAGAAGAAGATGCCTTTCGTGCCCCTCGAAGATGGCAAGGTCAAGATGTATGTGTGCGGCCCAACCACCTACAACTACATTCATCTTGGCAATGCACGTCCGATTGTGGTGTTCGACACTGTGCGCCGCTATTTTTCTTACCTGGGCTATGATGTAACCTATGTGTCCAACTTTACCGATGTTGATGATAAAATCATCAAACGTGCCAACGAAGAAGGCAAAGATCCTGTCGCCTTAGCAGCGTTTTACATTGATGCGTTCTTTGAGGATACGAAGGCCTTGAATGTGCTGCCAGCGACCGTTCATCCAAAAGTCAGCGAACACATCGACGATATTATCGCTTTTGTGCAGGGGTTGATTGATAAAGGCTATGCCTATGCCCTCGACAACGGCGATGTGTACTATTCGGTACGCAAATTTGCCGACTATGGCCAGCTTTCCGGCCGTGATGTCAATGACCTGCTTTCTGGTGCGCGTGTGGAAGTGGACGAAAAGAAGCAGGATCCGCTGGATTTCGCCCTCTGGAAGAGCGCAAAGCCAGGCGAACCTTACTGGGAATCGCCATGGGGCAAGGGACGTCCGGGTTGGCACATCGAGTGTTCTGCCATGAGCGCCAAATACCTCGGCGATACCTTCGACATTCACGGTGGTGGTCAGGACCTTATTTTCCCACATCACGAAAACGAAATTGCTCAGAGCTGTGCGCTGCATGATGCACCAATGGCACGCTACTGGATGCACAACGGATTCATCACCATCAATCAGGAAAAAATGAGTAAGTCCAAAGGCAATTTCTTCCTTTTGCGTGACATTCTTGAACGTTTCGACCCACAAGTGGTGCGTTTCTATCTGCTCAGCGTGCAGTATCGCAGCCCGCTGGATTTCGACGATGAAAAAATCGACGTGGCAGGGCGTGGGCTGGAACGCTTGCAGCACGCTGCCGAAGCTGCCGCTAAGGCGATGAAGCTCGCCGGCGAACACGATGATGACGATGCCGCTGCTTTGCGTGCACAGGCAGAAAAAGCCAAGGCAGATTTCTGCGCCGCCATGGACGATGACTTTAATACGGCACTGGCTATTGCTGCCTTGTTTGAGCTGGCGAAAGAGATGAACATTTATCTCAAGAAAGACCAGTTTGACAGTGCCAGCCTGGCATTGGCACAGCAGGTGCTCACGGAGTTGGCAGGTGTGCTTGGCATTGACCTTGCTGCCGAAACGGCTGCCGATGACGACCTTGCCGACAAGCTCATGGATCTCATCATTGCCATTCGCAAAGACGCTCGTGCCAATAAAGATTTCGCCACGGCTGACCGCATTCGTGATGGCTTGGCAGAAATTGGCGTACTCTTAGAGGACGGCAAAGCCGGCACCACCTGGAAGCGTCAATAACAGCGCTGGCTTATTAAAGAAAATAAGAAACAAAAAAGCACATTCTCCCGAAATATGAGAGAATGTGCTTTTTTTACGCATTTTTTTCCTCTGGAATGTTGCTTGCCAACTGTGCCAGATTAACCGATTTGAGCGTTTCGTCAATGGTGTGTTGCACGCCTTCCAGCACAAAATGCACCGCACAGAAGTTTGGCGTGCCCTGTGCACACTGACCATCCGGCGCAGTGCAGGCGTTGAGCACGAAATCATCGTCCATCACATGAATAATGTCGAACAGACTGATGTTTTCCGGCGGCGTTGTCAGCACATAGCCGCCACGCTTCCCCTGAAACGAAATCAGATAGCCAGCGTCTTTCAGACGAGGAACGATTTTGAGAAAATAATTGTAAGGGATGTTCATCTTTTCAGCAATCACTTTTCCGGAACAGCTTCCGTCAGGTGCGAAAAGTGGATCCGGATCGTAATAATTCGCCAGATACATCATAATGCGAATGGCGTAATCGGTGGTGATATTGAGTGACAAGAGTGACGCCTCCTTAGAGAATGTGTGAATAATAATAACCTCGTTAGGCATCATATATTTTAGCAGATTATGGCTCGATTTTCTACAAATAATTGGAGGCACTTACTCACTTTTTTATGCTATGGGTATGGCAGTTGTTTGTCATCGTGCAGGGTGATGGGCGAGAGATGTAAAGTTTTGGCGAAAATACGCTGCCATTTGTGGAGAAGGTATAGGAAAAGAACGGCGGATAGGGTATACTGGACATATCTCAGTGAAAAAATCCTGAAGGAGTGTTGCATTTTGCCTAAATTTTATCAGAACATGAAGCGTCTGGCTGCGGCGCTTGTGTTGATAGCCATTGTGTGCTCACTGTATGTGGGTGTTGTCCGTATTCAAAATGAGCAGGACTATAAAAACGTGAACCTCTCTGTCAACGAAACAGACGTGCGTGCCCTTGCCAACGGCAACGGGTTGACGAACGAAGAAATGTTGGCGATGCTTAAAGAGCGCGGGGTTTCACAGATTCTTTTCAAAGAAAGCACCTTAGGTAGTCTGGAAAATGCCGGTGCCGTTCAAATTGCGCTGGGGCCGGAAGTGAAAACGCTGGACGTGGCTGCTTCGCTGCCAGACGATTTGCCAATCAGTGAAGGCAACTACTATGTGGTTGTCACCGATGACAGCTGGCGCGAGCAGGTGCTTAAAGAAGTGCCGGCAAAGATTAACGGCGCTACCGCCTATGACAACGGTGCCGTAGGGGTTGTCACCATTCCAACCGCCATTGAAGCCACGGCTTCCAATCAGGCGCAGGCAAAACTGAGCATCACCAACATTGGTGTGGGTTTTGACCAGGAGTGGGCAGAAACCGTTGCTGGTGCAGGTTTTGACCTCATCGCCCAAGTGTCCAGTTGGGACAATCCAACAGAACCGGCGCTGGGTATGCTGGCCGATGACATCAAGGCGCTGCCAAACCTGGCGATGCTGATGTTCAACGATAAATCGGTGCCTGGTTATCCTGATGAAGATATGATTGAAGTGTTCTATCAGGCACTTTTGGACGACAATGGGCAGATTGTGGCCCCATTGGGACAGATTGAATTTAACAACCAGGAAGGCTTTAATACCTTAGCCAACCTGTGTGATAAAAATGTGGTGCGCTTGCACACCATTTCTAACGCCGAAATGAGCAACTTTGAAGGCGACAACGAAGAAACCATGCAAAAGGGCATTGTTGATGCGCTGGATCGCTGGGATTTGGCAGCCCGTGAGCGCAATATGCGTGCGCTTCTGGTGCGTTTCTTCAGCATTGATATGCCAGGCAGCTACTTTGACACCAATATGAACTACCTCGAAAGCCTGAACAATAGCCTGCAAGACCACGGCTTCAATGTTGGCGGCGAGGTTCAGGATATGGGTGCTTTGAACATTCCGCCGGTGGTGCGTATTCTCATTGGTGCTGGCATTTGTGCCGGGTTTGCCCTGCTTTTGATGGAGCTTGGTTTCCGCCGTTTGGCGTTGGCAGGTTTTGGGCTGTCGCTGGTGGCATGGGTTGGACTTTATGTCCTCAACCAAACGTTGGCGATGCAGATTATGGCTTTAGTGAGTGTCATAGAATTCCCTATTTTGTCCTGTTTGACTTTCCTGCCGCCGAAAAAAGACCTGTCGCTTCCAAAAGCCATCGGCATGATGCTGGCACTTTGTGCGGTAAGCTGGATTGGCGCCGTGCTCATGGTGGGTGTGCTCAGCGACAAAGCCTTTATGCTTAAGTTAAGCTCGTTTGTCGGCGTAAAAATTGCCCATGTGATTCCGTTGGTTGTTGTGCCATTTGTGCTTTATATTGTGCGCGATAAGAAGCCTTTGGCGTTGTGCAAAAATCTGCTTAACAAAGCATTGGATTATAAATGGGCCATCATTTTTGCGGTGGTGGCGGTGGCGCTGATGATTTATGTCACCCGCACCGGCAACGAAAGCGGCCAGATTTCCGGCTTGGAAGCAGCCATGCGCCAATTCCTCAACGATACCATGGGTGTGCGCCCTCGCAGTAAGGAATTTCTCATCGGTTATCCGGCGACGATTCTTTATCTCATGTATGCGTCCCGCCATAAAGCGCTGTGGGTGCTGACCCTGCCGCTTGTGATTGGGCAGATTTCTCTGGTCAACACCTATGCCCATATCCACACGCCGCTTTTGATTGCCTTGCACCGCAGTCTCAATGGGCTGATTTTGGGCATCGTGGTGGCTGTTCTTGCCGTGTTGGTTGTAAAATTGGGCATTCGCCTGTATCAGTGGGCGTATGACCGTTTGAGCAAACGTGAAGCATAAATAGGAGCGTTGTTTGTATGGATACGAACCCGAAAATAGTCATGAGTGGCTACTATGGCTTTCAAAACGCCGGTGATGATGCAGTTTGCTATGCCATCATCGAAGCCTTGCGTCAGGAAATGCCGGATTGCGCCATTACCGTGCTGTCCGGCGACCCGCCGCTGACAGCCACCACCTATCATGTACAGGCGGAGAACCGCTGGAAAATGCGTGATGTGTGGCGTGCGCTGCGCCATGCCGACCTTTTGGTGAGCGGCGGCGGAAGCCTGATTCAAGATGTCACCAGTAAAAACAGCTGTCTGTATTATCTGGGCGTGATTTTTATGGCGGTGCTCTTGCGAAAACCGGTGGTGATTTACGGGCAGGGGCTTGGCCCGCTGACCGACAGCCGCAACCGCCGGCTGACCCGTTGGGCGTTTAACCGTGCACGTGCCATCTATGTGCGTGACGACGACTCTCACGCATTGCTGCGTGAGATTGGTGTAAAAACGCCCATCGAAGTGGCGCCAGACCCAGTGCTTGGCATAGACGGCGATGTGGTTGACAGTGCCAAAGGCTGCGAACTTTTGAAAAATCTGGGCTATGATGTCAGCCGTCCGCTGGCGCTGATGGCGCTGCGTGATTGGGCGGATAAAGACAAGGTGCACGAATTTGCTGCTTTGGGCGACGAACTTGTGCGTAGTGGATATGCGGTGGGGCTTTTGGCCATGCACCACGACCAGGACGACACCATCGCCAAAGCTGTTGAAGCCCATATGAGTGGTGATGCCTTTGTGATTACCGGCGCCTATGATACGCCAACACTGTTTTCTATCTTTGATAACGCCGCCTTTGTGGTCGGTATGCGCCTGCATGCCTGTATCATCGGCGCTGCGCTGGACAAGCGGGTGATGGCAATTAGCTACGACCCTAAGGTGGACGCCTTTATGAAGATGATTCATAATCCGCATTGTGTGCCGCTTGACGAAGTGAGCGCAGAACGCCTGTGTGCCACCATGCACGCCTGCCTGGCGGACGACAAACCGGAAGTGGAACACCGCTTACGGGCGCAGAAACGCCTCTGCCACACGCCGGCGCAGATTTGTCGGGAAATTCTCTTGCATGATTGATGCAGTTTATGCTTGAAATTCATGATTTTGCTCTTTACAATAGTAAAGGGCGTATGATCGTTCAATCTTTTTAGAACCTTTTAGATGGAAGTGATTGTGTGGTTAAAGAGTTAGTACTGGTCATCGTCGGTGCTTTTGTATTGACAACCTTCTTTGTGCCGATCGTCAAATTGCTGGCGGTACATATCGGCGCCGTTGACAAACCCAATGCGCGTAAGGTTCATCATAAACTCATGCCACGCATGGGCGGTTTGGCCATCTACGCGGCATTTTGGATTGTCGTGTTTACTGTATATCCCTTGTCTCAGTCGATGATGGCGTTTTTTATGGGCGCCACCATGCTGGTGTTTGTTGGCATTGTAGACGATGTGACCGATATGCCAGCCAAACTCAAACTGCTGGGGCAGATTATTGCCGCCTGTATTGTAACGCTCGGCGGGATTCGCATTGATTTTGTTACGAGTATGTTCGGCGAAACCGCCATGACGGCGCTGCACATTCTCAGCGTGCCGGTGAGCGTGATTTGGATTGTCGCCATCATCAACGCCGTCAATCTGATTGACGGGCTGGATGGTTTGGCGGCTGGTGTCAGCGGCATCAGTGCTGCCACTCTGGCCATTTGTGCGTTAATCAACGGCACCGGCAGCATTGCTGTGCTGTGTTTTGCGCTGGTGGGGGCTTGTGCAGGATTTTTGGTGTACAATTTTCATCCGGCGTCTATTTTCATGGGCGACACCGGCTCCATGTTTTTGGGCTACACGCTGGCGGTGTTGTCGATTATGGGCACGGCCAAAGGCGTGACCTTTGTGTCCGTTTTTATTCCAATTCTTGCTCTGGGTATTCCGATTTTCGATACCCTGTTTGCGATTTTGCGCCGCATGATGGCCAACAAGCCCATTTTTGAGGCGGACAAAGCGCACCTGCACCATCGCCTGATGGCACGGGGGCTGAGTCATCGCAATACGGTGCTTTTGATTTACGCCATCAGCCTGGGGCTGTCGGCGTGCGCCATCGTTGTCAACGAACTGACGAGCGAGCGTGGCTTCATCGTTATGGTTCTTGTGGTGACGGTGCTTTTGATAGGTGCCAATAAAATTGGGATTCTTGGCAATACAACGAAAAAGAAATAAAACAAGTAAGGAGAGAATGAGATGACAAAGAGAAACATCATTGTCGCGGTTGTGAGCGCCATCGTGATTGGTGTTGTATTAGGGCTGTTGATTGGGGCGATTGGCGGCTTCTTTAATTCAGATAATACGCAGCCTTCCGCCAACTCGGAACGTTTGACCGTTCAGGAAGAAAAAGAACGTCAGAAGGAAGATGACAAAGCTGCGCGCGAAGCGGCGAAAGATGTGGTTGCCGATGAAAAAGGCGATGAAGCCGATGCTGGCAAAGACGATAAAAAAGCCAGCGATGACAAAGATGCTGATGCAAACGCAGCAGACGATAACAACGCTGCCGATGATACCGAAGCGAACGCAGGTGATAATACCGACAACAGCGAAAACACCGCCAATGCCATTGGCACAGGTACCGTAGCTACCGGTGGTTCTGGCTTGAACATTCGTGCTTCTGCTGATACCACAAGCAACATCATTGGTTCTGTTAACGATGGCACCACGCTGACCATCATCGGTGAAAGCAATGGTATGTATCAGGTACAAACTTCCAGCGGCGCAACCGGCTGGGTATCTTCACAGTATGTAACCATGAACTAAAACAGTGAATGGTCGCAGATATAATGGTGATTCAATAGTTAGGAGGACGAAGAAATGGAAATGAAACAAAACGAAAAATTCTCTTACGACGATGACGCCGTTCTGATTATGGACGAAGCAGTGGCTGCTCAGGATTACACCACGGTGCAGAAGGCTGTGACCGGTGCGCTGGCTGTTATCAGCGCTGCCATGGTTGTTACCTTCTTTAAGAGTGCAAAAGCACGCCGTCTTGCTAAGAAACAGGCAAAGAAACTGGCTCGTTTTCACAGATAAGCGCAAGTAAGGACACGCGCTGCGATTTCCAAGCGGAAACGCAGCGCGTGTTTTGTTTTTCTGATGATGGGTCATTAAGAGAAACTATGACAGCGGCGTTGACGCTGCCGAATCGCTCTTTTACAATAAAGTTATTGTGAATTATTGGAGGTCTGTATGATGAAACGTTCTTTCCCACATCTTTGCAGCCCAATCACCCTGGGCAAAGTGACCTTTCGCAACCGTATGTTTGCGGCGCCGATGGGGTCAACCGATATTACTGCCGACTGTGGCCCCGGGCCACGCACGCCTGGTTTCTACGAGCTGCGTGCCAAAGGCGGCGCAGCCGCAGTGACAGCCAGCGAGCTGGTCGTTCACCCGGCAACGGACGGCTCCCATATGCTGCATTTGGACTTGCACACGCCGGGGCTTTTGGCTGGTTTCACCTATCTGGCAGATGGCATCAAACGCCACGGTGCCGTGCCGAGTGTGGAACTTTCTCACAGTGGCCAGTATGCCGGCACCTATCTGGTGGACAAGGAGAAAAAAGAAGGTCTCTGCCAATATGGCCCAAGTGATGGGGTGCGTCCCGATGGTATTCCTGTGAAAGCCTTGAGCCAGGCGCAGATTGACGACATTGTGAAAGCCTATGGCGAAGCGGCAGCGTTGGCGAAACGTGCCGGTTTTGAGATGGTGATGGTGCATGGCGGCCACGGCTGGCTCATCAACCAATTCCTTTCGCCGTATTTCAACCACCGCACCGACGCCTATGGCGGCAGTTTGGAAAATCGCCTGCGCTTTGCCCGTGAGGTGCTCACCAGCGTGCGTGCTGCGGTTGGTGAAGGCTTCCCGATTGAATTTCGTATGAGCGGCTCCGAGCTATTTGACGGCGGCTACGATGTGGCAGAAGGCTGTCGCATTGCTCAGGGCGTGGAAGATTTGGTTGACCTCATTCACGTTTCGGCAGGCTCCTACCAGTTTGGTTTCTTTAACACGCATCCGTCCATGTTCTCTGACCATGGTTGCAATGTTCATCTGGCTGCCGAAATCAAGAAGCACGTCAGCGTGCCGGTGGCCACCATCGGTGCTTTGAACGACCCTGCACAGATGGAGGAAATTATTGCAAGCGGTCAGGCGGACGTTGTCGAGATGGCGCGCGCCCTTCTGGCCGATCCGGAACTGCCGAACAAAGTCATGGCGAACCAGCCGCAAGACATTATCCACTGCCTGCGCTGCTTTGCCTGCATGGCTGAGCGTCCGCAGACCCAAACATGCCGCTGCGCCGTGAACCCACGCATTGGTCGTGAGCTGGAAGGCATGGACATCACCCCTGCACGCAAACGCAAACGTGTGCTTGTTGCCGGCGGCGGGGTGGCAGGCATGGAAGCAGCGCTCATAGCGGCACAGCGCGGTCACGATGTAACGCTCTGCGAGGCTTCGGACAGCCTCGGTGGTATTCTCAAAGAAGAACAAGCCATTCCGTTCAAGTACGAGATGTATCAGCTTGGCGTCACGCTGGAACACCTCTTGCGTAAAGAAGGCGTCACGGTGCGCCTAAACACACCAGTCACCGCCGCATTTGCCGATGATTTTGCCGCCGATGCTCTCATTGTTGCCGTTGGCTCCACGCCAATCGACCTGCCGCTGCCGGGCAAAGAAACGAACAACGTGATTCTTGTGAACGACTACTACCTTAAAGCCGACACCCTCACCGATGAGGTTGTTGTCATGGGGGGCGGCCTTGCCGGTTGCGAGTTGGCTGTGCATCTCGGTCAGCAGGGCAAGCGTGTGCATTTGGTAGAAATGCGCGATGCCCTCGCTGTGGATTGCAACATTCGCCAGCGTCCAATCCTGATGCAGATGGTGGAGCAGTATGCCACCGTGCATACAGGCTTTGCGGGACGGGAGATTACTGCAGAAGGGCTCCTGTGCGATACCGCAGACGGCGAGCGGGTGCTTGTACCGGGAACGAGCATTGTCATGGCAGTTGGCCAGCGTGCCAACACGGCCAGTGTGGACGCCCTGCGTGATGGTGCCCCATTTGTACGTATCGTTGGCGATTGCACGCGTCCATCAAACATTTTGAACGCCATGTACGCCGCTTATCACGCAGCGTTGGATATTTAACAGAAAAAAGTGCAAACAAAAAAGGAAGCCTTTGTGCTTCCTTTTTTGTTTGCGTTTTTTATGTGCTCAGGCAAACGAGCAGGCGGAAATGGTCGCCATCGCTTGAGGTTTCCAAGCTGCCGCCGTAGCGGGCGGCGATGCTTTTCATGCTGGGTAGCCCGTAGCCGTGGGCGTCTTTGTCGGCTTTGGTGGTATGCAGGTGTTTGTCGATCGGCCCACGTACCGGATTTTCCACCGAGAGCATCAACAGCCCTTTCTCGAAACGGCAGCGCAGGCGTACCGTGGCACCGGCACAACCGGTGGCGCCTTCACGAGCGTTGTCGAGGGCGTTGCCGAGCAGAGCGCAGAGGTCGGCATCGGCAAAGGGCAGCTCGGCAGGGAGCTTGACCTCAAAATCGCTGGCGATGCCGGCTTCGGACAAGGCCTGTTCCTTGGCAGCGAGCACGATGTTCACCACCTCGTTGTCGGAATAGCGGCGTTGTGGACGGAGGGCACTGGTTTCGGTGATTTGCTGTACATAACGCTGTGCGTCGTCCACCTTGCCCAGTTCCAAAAGCCCTTGCAGGGTGGTCATGTGGTTACGCATATCGTGGCCGCAGATGGCGCAGCTGCTGGTCCTGGCTGCGTAGGTTCTCGTAGTAGGTTTCGCGCAGCGATGCCAGATGCCCGGCTTCTTCCAGCGCCTGCTGACGCGCCAGCACGAGCACCGCCGCCAAAAGCACCAGCGAGGTGGCAAAGACAAACGGCAGAATGCCAAGACCAAGGCGCAGAGACATATCAAGTGCCGATTGCGAGTAGTAGCGTGGATAGGTGAGCAGCACCGTAGAAAAAAGCGCTGAGAGCGGCATCAGCGAGAGTGCTAATACCAACAGCCAAAGGTTGCGCGAAAGGTGTGGAGGTTCCTGCGGCAGAAAACGACGAAAGCAGAGATACACCAGGGCGATAATCACAAAACGGCCAATGCGTGTGAAAAGGTCCACATTACGGTCAATAAAGCCGTAGCCGATGTAGGTATCCAAGATGGCAGCAACGGACATGGTCAGACAAAAGAAGATGAAGCTGAGCGACAGTCTGCCAATGCGGTTGCCGCGCGTGGCCAGCATGAAACCGGCGAAATAAAAGGGAAAGGTGTAGAGCAAATTGGGGTCGCCCACCCAAATCACCATCACAGAGCTGATGCCCATGCTGATGATGAGCAGCGGCGCGCCAAAGCGTGGCCGCACCGCCATAAAGGCACGGCAGAGCCGATACAGCAGCCAGCCGCTGGCAATGCCGCAGACGATACCGATGAAGCTGTAAAAAATATTTTCAATCAATGTCACATCATAGACACTGACACCCGAAGGGAGAAGATGCAGGGTGCTGTCCATGGCCTAGGCCTCCAGGGCAGAGCGTGCCATTGCCAACAGCGCCGCCTGACGCTGGCTGCGGCTCACCGGTAAGCGTTCGCCATTTTCCAGCACCACTTCGCTGGTTTCGATGCGGGCAATCGCCGCCAGATGCACCAGATAGCGCTGGTGGACACGCACAAAGTGCTCGCCCACTTCTGCGGCAACGTCATCGAGCTTGCCGTAAAAACTCACCGTGCGCTCGGTGGTCACACAGCTCACCTTGCGCCGCTCCGATGTGAAATAGAGAATGTTGCGGTAGGGCAGGCGATAGGTGGCATCGTTCGTTTGAATGATGTAGGCGTGGTCGAGCGCCTGATAGAGCGTCGTTTGTGCCCGCTCCAGCACATCGGCAAGCTGTGCCGGTGTGGGTGGTTTCAGCAGATAGCCCAACGCCCCCAGCCCGTAGCCGTCGAACACATAGTCGGCATAGCTTGTGCAAAAGACAAGCTGCAAACTGGCATCAACAGCGCGCAGGCGTTTGGCGGTGTCGATGCCGGAGAGCTCCTTCATTTCCATATCGAGAAAGACGAGGTCCAGCTCGCCTGTGTGTTTTGTGTACCAATCCACCAGCCCCTCGCCGGAGGAAAACTGGAAGAATTGCGCCTCCCAGCCCTTGGTTTCCAGTGTGCGCTCCAGTGCGCCCTCAAGCAGCACACGGGTGTCGTTGTCGTCGTCACAGATGCCAATACGCAGCATAGGTCTGCCCCCTTTTTCAATGTCTGTTTGTATTGTAGCACAGCCGGTCGGCGGCAGAAAACCAAACTTGACAAAAAAACGGCCATTTTTGACAAGGCGTGCAGCCCCGCTGTTAAAAATGACAAGAAAACCCCCATTTTTGACAACACCCCCAACGTCTTGTTGGTGATGGTGATAAAGTAAAACCATAGAAAAACAACGAACCACCCTAAAGGAGGTAACGATGATGTTAACTGTCAACGATTTACACAAGTCTTATCAGGTGGGCAACGCCACCTACGAGGTACTCAAAGGCATTTCACTTTCTGTGAACGAGGGCGAATTTGTCGCCATCATGGGGCCTTCCGGCTCTGGCAAAACCACGCTGCTCAACTGCATTTCCTGCTACATTCCATCAGACAGCGGCAGCATTCTCTTGGGCGATACCGAGCTGGCAAAGCTGGACGAAGCTGCGCTGGCAGAAGTGCGTAACAAAAAGCTGGGCTTCGTGTTTCAGGACTTTCTGCTTTTAGACGGGCTTTCTGTGCGGGAGAACATTCTTCTGCCGTCCATCATCGGCGGCACCGTGAACGACCAGGTGGAAGCCCGTGCCGACCATCTCTGCGACATTTTCGGGTTGGCGCACATCAAAGCCAAGTATCCGGCAGAGATTTCCGGTGGCGAAAAACAGCGCACCGCTGTGGCACGTGCCCTCATCAATCAGCCGCTGATGATTCTTGCTGACGAACCAACCGGTAACCTCGACAGCAAATCGTCCCGTGCGGTTATTCAGAGTTTTGAACAGGCCAAAGCAGCCATGGATGCAACCATTCTCATGGTGACGCACGATTCTTATGCGGCGTCCTTCTGTGACCGTGTCATCGTGCTGCGAGATGGCGTGGTTTGGCGCACGCTGAAACGTGGCGCAGAATCGCGCGGCGATTTCCAGGATGCACTCTTAGATGCTGTGCGTGCCATGGGAGAGGAGTGATGCGCCATGACCAGCCTCACCACCTTTAACAAGGTCAGCGCCCGTTTACGCAGCAAAAACCGCGGGCGCTATGCGCTGCTTTTCTTCTGTGCCCTCTTTTCTGTGACGCTCGTCACGGCATATAGCCTGATGATGCGCTCGCCAACAGTGATGGACGTGCTGCCGGAGGGCGGCGACAGCCGCAAGCAGGTGATGATGATTTATGTGCTCACCATTTTGGGCTGTGCCGTGTTCACCACCTATGCCGCCGGGCTGTTCTTCCGCGAAAAAAGCCGTGAAACAGGCATCTTTCTGGCACTTGGTGCCAGCCGCAAACAGCTTTCGCACGCCCTCTACAAAGAACTGGCGTTGATTGCGGCAGTCAGCTGCATTGGCGGTGGTATCCTTGGTGCCGCTGTGGCAGCAGGCATTTGGCAGCTGTTCCGCCGTTTTATTGTAGACACCGCAGAAATGGCGCTGTCGTTTGACCTCACCGCCTATGCCTATGTGCTCGTTTTTGTGCTCTTTGTGGTGGTGATGCTCTTCTGGCTTGGCCGCCGCTCCGTGCGTAAGACGAACATCATTGATGTGGTTCAGGAAAGCCACAAGAGCGAACCCATCCGTGCCGTGCCACGTTTTTATGGCTGGCTGGGCATTGTGCTTGTGATTGTGGGCGGTTCGCTGGGCTACTTTATGCCAACTTTCTTTGTCAATGTACTGCACTGGTATGCACCGGGCGTGGTGGACGCCATTTTCTACCTTCCAGCCATTGTGGGGCTTTACATGATGCTGTTGCACACCGTTGGCAATGGTTGGAGCAGAAAAAACAAACGCTACAAAGACATCATCTCTGTGTCGATGATGAAATTCCAGGCACGCCAAACCGTGCGTAATATGCTCGTGATGACGGTGCTCATTGCCGGTGCCTTCTTTGCCAGCTTCTATATGCCAATGATGATGGGCGGCTCTGGCAGCGCTACCAAAAATCTGCCGATTGACTACCTGTTCCACTATCGCAGCGACCAGGATATGGTTACGGAAGACGATATTCGCACACTCGCCGATGACTATGGTGTGGATATTGTGCGCTACAACGAAGCGCCAATGGCACGCTTGGCGGTAGACGGCAATACGCAGGTTGAAAAAGAAACCGCCGTGGGCACCACCTACGATGTGGTGTATTACGAAACTTGCAACTCCACGCTCTTTTTGTCTGAAAGCGGCTACAACGCCCTCACCGGCGAAAACGTGGACGTGAAACCGGGCACCGTTGATGCCATCTACAATCAGGATGGCTTCGACAACTATGAGTTCGGCGAACCGCCAACAGTGATTACCAACTACGTCACCGGCGAAAAATTCCCTGTCAGCGAGGGTAAGCAGCTCACCAACAACAGCTTGCTTGGCCACTATGTGCTGGACGATGGCGACTACGCCCGCATGACCGCCGGTTTAACCTCGGAGTGGCTGGAGAACATGGTGGCATTTAACGTGACAAACGTGGACGACACCTACGAATTTGCCTGTGCCCTGTTTAACGATATTGTGGACCATTCCGGACCGGAAGTAGAACTGGTGGACAGCTGGGACCCAGTGGTGCGTGAGCGTGATATTGAAGAAACCGGCGAATACTTTACCGACCCAGAGAACGCCGAAGAATCTGGCCTTGCTGGTATTCGCTATGACAACCGCGACAGCACCGACTTCCGTGCTTATTGGCAATATATGCCAACTTTCCGCGTGATGAACGATGTGGAAGCCCTTCAGACTTACGCCGTCTTTATGATGATCTTCGTATTCATCGCCATTGTTTGCTTCGCTGCGGTATTTGTCATTGCCTACACCCGTTGTCTCACCATTGCGCTCTTCAACCGCCGTGTGTATGACGACTTGCGCCACCTTGGTGCGCCACCGGCTTACCTGCTGCATTCCGCTACCAGCCAGGTGCGCCGTGTGTTCCTTGTGCCGTCTGTCATTGGCACAGCCATCATCACCGGTTTCTATCTCCTGATTATGTACTTCAATGATGGCCAATTCACTTCTGCCGAAATCACCGGCCTTGGGCTTTGCGCCCTCGTGGTTTGCGGGGTGTGCGTGCTGCTGTGGGCAGTGTACCGTCTCACCCGCCGCAAAGTGTGCGCCATCTTGGGCGTGAAATGATAAAACACCATCAACGCCGCGCGTTTCTTTTCAAAAGAAGCGTGCGGCGTTGCTTTTTTATGCGGCGGAACGTATAATAAAAGTGTTTGCGGCATGGGGGTGCCGCACAAGTTTCGCAAAAAACGGAGGACGACCGACCATGGCGGTGTTTTATTTTCTGGATTTGATCTCGACATTCACCGAGGGTTTTTGCCTGTGGCTCTTTATGGGCTGCTTTCTCAAACAGCCGCGTATTCAGCCCTGGCTTGCACGCTTGGTGGTGCCTGTGAGCATTGTTGCTTTCGCCTTTTTCTGTACCTGGTGGACAGTGCTCGGCGCGTATAAAATTTTCTTCATTTCCGCGCTGGCGATTTTGGGCATATGCCTGTTCTATCGTGATGGGCTGGTTCCGGCGCTGGTGGTTTATGAAATTTGGGTGCTGACGGTGAGTATTGTGCCGGAAGCGGTGATGCTCGGCATGGGGCCTGCGATTTTTGGCGATGCCATGCTTGTGCAGGTGGCAGGCGAAACCATCTTGCGTCCGGCGGTGTACCTGCTCACGCTCAGCGTGCGTTTTGTGTTTGTGGCTGGCGTGTGGCTTTTGGTGCGCCATTTCCGCTATCCGCTGAATGGGCGTGATGGTGCCATTCTCACAGCGATTTTTCTGGTGCCGTTTTCCCTTTTTTGGGCAACGAGCTATCAGTATTTGAATCTGAGCATCTTGTCGGAAGGTATATTTTATCTGAGCACGATCATTTTTGCGATCTTTTTCTTTCTGATTTTTCTTTATGCGCGCAACCTGCAATATTTGCGCGCCCAAGCGGAGCAAGACCGCCTGCGTATTGCCCAGCTTGAGCAGCAATACGCCTACCATCTCGAAAAGCAGAAAACCGAGGAACGGGTGCGCGCCATCTATCATGATATGAAAAATCACCTGCTTTTGCTTGAAGTTGCGCCGCAGTCGCCAGAGATGAAAGCATCAGCGCAGGCCTTGCGGGCGCAGATTGCCGACTACGAAGATTTTGTGCACAGCGGCAACGATTTTCTCGATGTCATCTTGCGCGCAAAGGCAGAACGTGCCTGTGAGCAGAAAATTGCTTTTTCTGTGATGATTTCGCATTTCGACAAAGCTGGCTTCATTTCCCCACTGGACCTCAGCACCATCTTTGGCAATGCGCTGGATAATGCCATTGAAGCCTCGGAACAACTGCCGCCGGAAGAACGGCTGATTAGTCTCAAGGTGGGCGTGCAGCAGGGGCTGTTGGCGATTGGCGTGGAAAACAATATGCGCGCCGCGTCTCAGCCAACGCGCACCAGCAAAGACGACGCCTTTCTCCACGGTTTTGGGCTTACCAACATTCGTCAGGCTGTCGAGCGTTATGGCGGTGCCATGAACGCCTGCGCCGAAGGTGGAAAATTTCATCTGGAAATCGCCATTCCGTTGTCGTGAATTTATTTTTGTTCATCAATAAACGCCACGCGTTTCTTTCAAAGGAAACGCGTGGCGTTTTGTTATGGTAAGGGCAGCCAAAGCTCGCAGCGGAAATGGCCTTCGGTGTCGAAACGGGCTTCGCCGCCGTGGGCCTGGGCAATTCTGATGACGAGAGAGAGGCCGGTGCCATGCGCGGCGAGGCCGTCTTCACCCACGCCAGGGCTTTTGCCAATGCTGGCAGCAGAAGCGGGGGCGTCGCTTTCAATGAAGAGCACGCAGTGCTTGTCCTGCACAAAGCCACCGACACAGATGCGTGAGCCGGGCGGATTGTGGCGCACGCAGTTGGAAAGCAGGTTGGTCAGGGCACGGCGCAGCAGGGCGGCGTCGGCGTCCAAAGGGGGCAGCGGCGTGTCTGGCAGCGCCATGTCGAGGGGGTAGGCATCTGCCTGGCCGCTGTTTAGAAAATCTGCCACGGTTTGCCTGAGCAGGGCGGCGGGTTGCACGGTGTCGTGGCGCAGCACCTGCATACTCGATTCCAGGCGCATGGTGAGGTTGAGGTCGCCCACTAAATCACGAATGGTTTGGCTTTGGCGGCGAATGAGGGTGGCTTTGCTGCGGGCATCGGCGCTGAGTGTGGGGTCAGTTTCAAGCTGGGCGGCGCTGCCCATGACCAAGGAGAGCGGTGTGCGAATGTCGTGACTGACACCGTTCACCCATTCGGCACGGGCGGCGTCCACCCGCGACTGGTCTTTGCGGAACCAGCGGCGCAAGAGCAGCGCCGAAACAGCGAGCACGCTGGCAATCATGACGATGAAAAGCCCGCTGAACCAAAAGAAGGTGGGGCCAATGGTGTTGGTGGGTATTTCCAGCGTGTAGCGTTGCGAGCTGAACTTGGGGGCACCGATGATAAGCAGCCCGTCATCACGAATACGGGTGCGAACGGGGTAGTCCTCAAGGTACCAGCGTGTGAAACTGGCGACATCACGCATGGTGTAGGTGGAAGGAATGTCATCGGGCTTGTTGTAGCTCCAAATGATCTGCCCGCTTTGGTCGTCAATGAGCATCGCCCACTGGCCTTTGCCATCGAGCAGTTCGGGGGTGGTGAATTGGTAGCCGGTTTCCGTTTTCACAAGAGCTTCGTCGACGCCATTGGTGCTGAAATTGGCCTCGGTGTTGAGGGTGAAGGAGAGCACCATGAAGCCAATCAGCCCGATGATGAAGAGGATGAAAATCAGCGTTACTGAGAGCGTCATCACCAGCGCCGAGCGCCACAGCCCTTTGAAGCGGCTCATGCTTCGCCCTCCCGTGCCAGACGATAGCCCAGACCACGCACGGTGAGGAGGTGGCGTGGGTGCGAAGGGTCGGCTTCGATTTTCGCCCGCAGACGGCGAATGTGCACCATGAGGGTGTTTTCGTAGCCAATGTTTGGCCCGTCCCACAGGGCGTCGCAGAGGGCATCAATGGTGACAATGTTGCCGCGGTTGTCCCACAGCTTTTTGAGCAGGGCGTATTCTTTGGCGGTGAGGGCAATGTCCTCACCATTGCGCCGCACCATGCTCTGCCCCCAGAGAATCTCCACATCGCCGAGATGAGCGGTGTCCTCTGCGGGCTGGTCGCGGTAGACACGGCGCAGCACCGCCGCCAGCCGCAAAAGCAGTTCTTCTGGCAGGAAAGGTTTGGTGATGTAGTCATCGGCACCCAGCCCTAAGCCTTCTAAACGGGCAGCGTCCTCGTCACGGGCAGAGAGAAAGAGCGTTGGCACATCACGCAGGGCACGCAGTTGGCGAAACAGGCTAAAGCCGTCGCCATCGGGCAGCATGATGTCCAAAAGCACAGCGTCTGGCTTGGCGGAGCGAAACACGCTCAGCGCTTCGGCGCAGTTGGCAGCGGTGCAGGTGGTATAGCCTGCCTGGGTGAGAAAGGCGCGAATCATCTCTCGCAGCGATGGTTCGTCATCAACAATGAGAATATTATAAGCCATGGTGGCATCGTTCCTTTCGTTATAAGCTGGCTCTATCATAGCATATTTTGCAGGCGCATGGGACGGGCGGCGACAATTTTTAAGGTAGTCGTAAGGAAGGCGTCACGCGCGTGTAAGGCGGGCGGGGTAAGATAAGAGCATGAAATGATACATACTGATTCAACATCACATGAAACGGAGGTTTTTCTCATGGCATTTTCATCTGTTATAGCCACCAACCATCTTTCAAAAAAATACGGCAGTGTGCTGCGTGTCAACGACCTCAGCCTGCGCGTGCCGGAGGGCTGCATCTATGGCTTTCTGGGGCCAAACGGCGCTGGCAAATCAACCACGCTGAAAATGATTCTCGGGCTTGTGCGGCCAACGAGCGGCGACATTGCCGTGTTTGGCGAGCCGCTGACACGGCGCAACCGTTTGACCATCTTAAAGCAAATCGGCAGCCTGATTGAAAGCCCAAGCTATTACGGTCACCTGACAGGCGAAGAAAATCTGCGGATTGTGCAGACCATGCGCGGTGTGCCGGCGGCGCACATCGGCGAGGTGCTGGATATTGTGCGCCTGACGGAAGCGAAGGACAAGCGTGCCGCCCATTACAGCCTGGGTATGAAGCAGCGGCTGGGGCTGGCAGCGGCGCTGCTGGGTTATCCACGGCTGCTTATTTTAGACGAGCCAACCAATGGGCTTGACCCGGCAGGGATTCAGGAGATGCGTGAGTTGATTAAAGAACTGCCGAAACGTTTCGGCATGACGGTGGTCGTTTCCAGCCACCTGCTGAGTGAAATCGACCAGATGGCGGATCATGTGGGCATTATCCGCGATGGCGAACTGGTGTTTCAGGACAGTCTGGCAGCGCTGCACAGCAAGAGCCAGCATCATCTGGCGCTGCGTACCACCGACAACAAACGCGCAAAGGCGCTTCTTGGTGAACGCCGTTTGCGTGTCAGCGAAAACGAGGAAGGTTATCTCACGCTGCCGCTGCTTACTGATGACACCACCGCTGCGCTGACAGAGCTTTTGGTGACACAGAGCATTGGTGTGCTGCGGCTGGAAGAACGGCAAAAGAGTTTGGAGGACATCTTCCTTGAACTGACAGGAAAGGGGGCGAGCTTATGAGCACGTTGCGATTGGAATTTTTCAAATGTCGCAGACGCAAGATTTATCTCGTTTGCCTGGCGCTGATTGCGGCGCAGCTTTTGTGGATGAGCGTGTCGTTTAGACGCATGGAACCGGAAGACCTGCGCCAGGGCTGGATGATGATCTTGTATAATCTGGCGATGATTGATAGCTTTATGCTGCCGTTGGCTACGGCGGTCATCGCGAGCCGCAACTGCGAGATTGAGCACAAGGGCAGCACCTTGAAATGCCTGGAAACCCTCACCACACCTGGTAAAATCTATAACACCAAGCTCCTTTGGGGGGCGATCGTGCTGGCGTTGGTGCTGATTTTACGCACGCTGCTCTTTTTAGGCATTGGCTACTACGAAGCTTTTCAGGGCGGTATTCCTTACCGTGCGTTTGCTGTTTTCACGTTCATCAGTTGGCTGGTGTCGATGATGCTTTATACGCTTCAGCAGGGGTTGTCGCTGCGCTTTGCCAATCAGGCGGTGCCGCTTGTGATTGGGCTTGCTGGAAGTTTTCTTGGGCTGATGGGGCTATTCTTTCCAGACGTGGTGCAAAGACTTTTGCCTTGGAGCTACTATGGGCTGTTCAGTCAGGTGGCGATGTGGTGGGACGAAGCCACGCGTTACACAGAATATTACTGGCGCACACCGGAGCTTATTGATGTGGTGATTTTTGCTTGCTGGTTTCTCGTTTTCTTCATTGTTGGCCGCACGCTCTTCGTGCGTAAGGAGGTATGAGTGATGTTTATTCGTGCATTACGTGCCGAGCTTATCAAGGGCAAACATGCTCCTGTGTGGATTGCCTTCATCGTATTGCCGCTGATTCCTGCCTGCCTGGGCACGTTCAACTATCTCGGCAATTTGGATTTGCTCAAGAGCAGTTGGTACAGCTTGTGGACGCAGCACACGCTGTTTGCTTCGTATTTCTTCCTGCCGGCGCTCCTGGCGGTGTACTGCGCCTGGGAATGGCGGCTGGAAAACACCGATCATAATTTCAACAGCTTTCTCACGGCGCCGGTGAGCACCTGGGCGCTCTATCTGGGGAAACTTCTGCCGGCTGTGGGCGTGAGCGTGCTCACCCAGGTGGTGGTGGGTGTGTTCTTCATCGTCAGCGGCAAACTCGCTGGCATTTCCGATGCGCTGCCGCCGGAGCTGTTTGAATGGCTGGCGTGTGGGGCGTTGGGCAGCATTGCCGTTTGCGCTGTGCAGCTTTTTCTGAGCCTGTGCATCAAATCCTTCGCCATTCCGGTGGCGATTGGCCTTTTGGGCGGCATTGCCGGACTGATGTTGACGGCGCAAGGCTGGGGGCTGTATTTTCCGTACAGCCTGCTCGCCGTGGGGATGCGTGCCAACAATCCGAACATGACCATTGATGTGGGGCAGCTTGCGGTGTTTACGCTGCTGTTCACGCTTATCTCTGCGGTGCTCAGCGTGTGGTTGTTGGCACGGCGTGATGTGACTGGCGATTGATAGGATGCCGTGCTATAATAAGAAAAAGTCCGACAGAGAGGAAGGTTTCTTATGAAAGTCATTGGCATCAATGGTAGCCCACGCAAAACCTGGCATTCGGCACAGCTTTTGGACCATGCGCTTGAAGGGGCGCGTGCAGCAGGTGCCGAAACAAAACGTGTCGATTTGTTCGATTTGAATTTCCGTGGCTGTGTGAGCTGCTTTGCCTGCAAACGCTTGGGCGGCCCAAGCTACACGGCGTGCGCGCAGCGTGACGCGCTGACGCCGCTTCTTGAGGAAATCCTCGCAGCCGATGCGCTCATCATTGCTGCGCCGATCTATTACGGTGAGGTGCCGGGCGCTGTGCGTAATTTCTACGAACGCTTGCTTTTCCCACCAAACCATTACACCGGCGATGCGCCAGATGAAGGCTACGGCTATCGGATTCGCTGTGGGTTGATTTACACCATGGGTGTGGACGAAGCCGGCGACAAAACGGTTAATTACAGCACCGGCGCTCGCGACCAGAAGCGATTCCAGAAATTTATCGGCGACACAGAATTGCTGCAAGCGTACAACGCCTACCAGTTTGACGATTATTCAAAATATGCGTCGAGCGGATTTGATCTGGCAATGAAAAAAGCACATCTTGAGAACGAATTTCCAAAAGAATGTCGCAAAGCCTACGAGATGGGCGAACGCTTAGCGAAATAAAAAAACAGGACGTGAACAATTTTCGTTCACGTCCTGTTTTTTTAGTGGTTCTTGTCGAGTGCAGCAAGTGCTTCGGCGAGCGCCGTTCGGCAGGCGTTGTACTGTTCGATTTCAGGTTCAGAGAAACTGCCGTCGGCGATGCTGGCTTCCAGTTCGTCGAGTGTTACCCAGCGCCAATCCACCGTTTCGCCTTCTTGCAGAACGATGGCGTTGGGGTCGATGGTGGTGTGGTAGATGTAGCAATCGACAAAGGCGGTGGGAATACGCAGTGTTTGGATGTGGGTGAGGTCGCTGCACGTACACGCCATGCCGGTTTCCTCACGCACTTCACGGGCAGCGCCCACGCAGCTGTCTTCGCCGGCTAAAATAGAGCCGCCGGTGTTCTCCCATTGGTTGGGGCAGATGAGTTTGTCGGGATGGCGTTTGGTAAGAAGAATGCGGTGCAGGTGATCGTGAATGGTCCAAACGCCGATGATGGTGTGGTAGCGGTCGGGCGGCAGCGGCTCACCACGGCGCAGTGTTTCGCCGGTTAGTTGGCGGTTGTTGTCGAGCAAATCCCAAAGCTCCATTAGTGTTCGCCTCGTTTCAGTCGCTTTGGCGCACCTTTGGCTTTCGCTTTGGTGCGGCGATTTTTTTGCTTTGCTTTGTGTTCAGGGGCGGTGTTGCCACTGTGTTTCTTTGGCTTTTCCGGCGCAGGGCCCATCACAATAGCGCCGCCTGCAAAATGCACCTCTGCGAAGTGAATACCCAAATCACGCTGGTAAATGCGAATGGCGGCTTCGTCTGTGTCGGCTACCAGAGAGAGGGCAGCGCCTTCGGCGGTGCCGCGGCCGGTGCGACCAGCACGGTGCACATAGGTGAGAGGGTCGTGTGGGAAATCGAGGTTGATAACCTGGTCGATGTCGGCAATGTCCAATCCGCGTGCCGCAAGGTCGCTGGAAATGAGGATGCCGTCAAAGCCCTGGCGGAAGGTTTCGAGCGCTTTTTGGCGATCGGTCTTTTTCATCTCAGCGGTGAGCATACCGGCTTCGATGTGGTGGTAGGCGAGACGGTCCTGCAAATGGGCGATGTCCTCTTCGCCATTGAGGAAGATGAGGGTTTTACCGTCCATGGCTGCCAACGCCTTCCGCAGATTGTCGAACTTTTTGCGTGCCTCGCAGCGCAGGAAGAAATGGCCGATGTTCGGATTCAGCACGGCTTCGCTGTCGGCAACGAGAAATTCGGCATCGGCGATGTGGGCTTCCAGCCAACGGCGTGCGTCCGCATCAATGGAGGCAGAGCAGGCGATGGTCTGGGTGGATTTACGCAGGGCTTTTTGCAGCGCCTGAAGCAGGCGGCCGTGTTCCTGGTCGAGCAGGGCGTCCACTTCGTCAAAGACAACAGCCTCGATGGTTTGGCCGTTGATTTTGCGGCGGTCGAACAGTTCCAGAATACGCCCCGGTGTACCCACGAGCACTTGGGGCTTTTTCTTGAGTTTTTCCAGTTGATGGTTGATGTTGGCGCCGCCGCCAATGAGCGCCAGAGTGTATGGCGTGTCGAGTTTGGCGTTCAAATCGCGCACAACATGGCCGATTTGCACGGCAAGCTCCTGTGTTGGCGCAACGATGAGCAGCTTATTGCCGCTTTCGCCAGGCGTGAGTTTTGCCAAAAGCGGCAGAAGATACGCCAGCGTTTTGCCGCTGCCGGTGCGTGACTGCATGACGAGGTTGCGGCCGTCAGCGATGAGCGGATAAGTGGCTGTCTGTACAGGCATGGGCGTCTCAATATTGAAGGCGCTTGCAAGCGCAGCTTGCAGTGCTTGTGGAAGATTGTTGAAAATGGTGTCCATAAGGTCTCCTTCTGCCTAAAACGTAATAATATCGAGGTCGTTCGGTGCGTCAACAGGGCCGTCAAAATGTGCGCGTGCTTCGGCTTCGTAGCGTGCCTTGCGTGTGTCAAGGTCGGTGTCTTCGCCGTGGAAGAGAATGAGATGACCGGCGCAGGCCGCTTTGGCGTTTTCGGCAGCGTCGGTAACGGTGGAGTGATGAATACGGTGTGGATTGATGCGCGCGGCATCGGCAGCGGAGCACATGGCCTCGTGAATGAGATGGTCGCAGCCTTTGGCGTAGCGCAGGCCGCTTTCTGTGAGCGGCTCATCGCCGAGGAACACCAGGCTTTCGCCGTTTGTGAGCTGAGCGCGCCAGCCATATTGCACGGTTTTTTCAGCGCCGGTGTCAAAGAATGTTACCTGCCAAGGGCCGATGGCACAGGTTTCACCGTCTGCCACAGGGCGCAGGAGAATGTCTTTGCCAAAATGCGCCGCCACACTTGAGGAGACGAGCATTTCGCAGCATTGGCGCAAAATTTCAAGCACGCTGGCTTCGCCGTAGATGACAAGCGGCGCCGTGCGATGGCCACGGTCGAAACTGTGACCAATCACACGCACCAGCCAAATGGCACCGATGAGATGGTCGGTGTGGCGGTGTGAGAGAAAGAGGTCGGTGATGTCGTCCGGCGACAGGCCGGCACGCTCCATTTGCAAAAGCACACCGTTGCCGCTGCCGCCGTCGCTCATAAAGACATGGTCGCCGTCGGTGAGCGCCAGACAGGTGGTGTAGCAGTGATAGGCCAATGCGTGGCCGGTGCCGAGAAAAATCAATTTATCCATTGAAGTCGCTTCCTTTTTCTAAAGTGAGTCGCAATTTGTTGCTGCGTGGAAATTCGCGTCGGGCGATGGGCTTGGCAGCCTTGAGTACCGCCTGGCGGGAAAGCTGGGGCAGGTGCTGGGCTTGAAAGCCGTCCTCTTCCAGCGTGAAGGTGTCAGTGTCCTGGCAGGTGATGGTTATGCCGCGGTCGCCTTTCCAGGTGCGGACACGCAGCACATCGCCCGCTGTCATTTTTTTGAGCCGTGCCTGCAATTCTGATGATAAACTGGCCGCTGCTATCATGCTGTCACCTCGCTCAACGGTTGGTCATGTGGTTGACAGTGATAAAGCTGGCGATGAAGGCAAAGCATTGAATCACCAACGGCATGGGGTCGTTGAAAAGCCCTGCAACCGGCAGTGTCAACACGCCGCGCTCAACGAGAAAGAGCAAAAGAAACGGCCCAATCACCACCAGCCACGAGAGTGCAAGCACCGAGCCGGGCACTGTCAGGCGGCTGCGGACGCAGAAATTAAGTAAAATGCCGCAGATAATCCATCCCGGCAACGAAGGCACTAGTGTAGCCTGCAACGTTGTCGGCCAGTTGACCGTGTAGACGGCAAAGATGGTGTCGAAGAAGGCATAGATGGCGTCCGAGAGTGCGAACGCTGCGTAGCAAAAAACAACATAAATAATGAAGCGAAGAATGTTTTTCATGAACGAAAGCCTCCAGTGAAACAGGGTTGAAACTCAAGATGTGCGGCGCTCTTTGCGGGCGCGCAGGTAGCGGTCTTTGCGGGTTAAAAGGTGAGCGGTCAGCCAGCCGCAGAGAAAAACCACCACCGACCAAACGAGCACTGAGAGCGTTGGCCAGGGCACGAGGGCGTCCCAGTAAGGCTGAATAAGAATCTGATAGGCGAAAATAAAGAGCGCCGAGGTGATGTAGATGCGTAGGGTGCAGCCGGAAAGGTACTGCATGGTTTTGCTGCTTTCGCGGTTACGCATCAGATAGCGCACCAGGTAGCAGAAACCGGCAGCCAACGCCAGTTCGCTGTAAGTATCGAATGGTTCCAGCAGGCTGGCGTCCTGATAGGTGGCAGTGCTGAAAAGCTGGAAAGCACGGCAGCCAATGCCGAAAAGAAGCAGCACGCCAGAGCTGATGGCAAGGTTGCGTGTCAGCGGCAGGCGATGAATGGACGCCCCCAGCAGGAAGAAAAAGAGCATTGTGGCGGGCTTCATGAGAATCAGCTCGTCAATAAAGGTGTGCAATGCGGCGGGCAGATGCTCGCTAACAGGGCCGTAGATATAGATGATGACAAACATCACCAGCGTTGTATAGCTGAGAATCTGCAAAGGGCGAATACGTGAGAGAATCGGCATGAGCAGATAAACGCCCAAAAGCATCTGCAAATACCAAAAATGATATGGCCCTTGCACCCAGGCAGAGAGTAATTCCGAGAAAGAGAGCAGCGGCGTTCCCGCAAGCCAGCGGAATCCTTGCTCAATGAGCACATAAATGGCGGACCAAACGACATAGTTTTTGAAAATAAAATGAAACTTTTGGCGCAGTTTGAAGCGGTAGCCATCACGCATGAGCAAAACGCCGGAAATTATCATAAACAGCGGCAGTGCCGTACGTGCGTAATTGTTCAGCGCATAGGGCAGGGCGCCAGATGGATTGATGAGTTGTGCGTCCATGCGAACATATAGTGCCGATACATGGAGCACCACAATGGCAAATGTTGCGACAATCTTTAGCACGTCAATATAAGACAGACGGCCAAGAGGGTTGTTGGTCATGTGTTGAACGCCTTCTTTCCATTTAATGCAATACGTTTATAGTAACAGTTTCGCTGACGGCGGGCAACACAGAGTTGTGGATTTTCACGGATTTTGGCAAAACAAATGTCAGCGCTCGGTGACGAGCGAGGGCGTTTAGCGGCGGCGAGCAGCGAGAAGCCGTGAACGAAAACGTCAAAACGGTAACAAAAATGAAAATTTCTTGCGCCCATGCGCCGTAATTGTCACGGCCTTGTAGAGACTTGCAGGTAAAAATGCGTTATGATAGGAACCGTTGTTTCGCACCATTTAGACATGAACAGGAGGTTTTAACATGGAACATGGACGAATCAATCATTGGCGCGCAATGGTTGCAGCGCTTATGCTGGCGTTGGTGGTTGTGTTTGGCAGCGCAGCGCCGGTGTTGGCAGCAGAGAAGGCAGCTAAAAATATCACGCTGACAGTTGGCGAAAGCGTTATGCAGGTTGACGATAAAGAAGTTTCCATCGCAGATGGTGTGCCGGAAATCAACGGCAACCGTGTGTACATTCCGCTGCGTGCCGTGACAGAGGCATTTGGCGCAGAAGTGAACTACGACAGCGCCAGCGGCGACATCACCATCACCAACGACGACTACAACGTGGTGATGAACACCATGGCAAGCGTTTACACCGTCAACGGTACCTTAAAATGGATGGATATGGCGCCATTTGTCAATGCCGACAGCCGCACCATGGTGCCTGTGCGCTTTGTGTCTGACGGGCTCGGCTATGTGATTGATGTAAACGGCGAAGGAACTGGTGCCGTTGTCACCATTTCTCGAAACGATGCCTAAGATGTTTGCGGTACGTCCACGCTCTGGCGATCTATGGTTGCCAGGGCGTGTTTTTGTTTCCGCCTTGTACCTTGAAATTTGCGGGGTGACATATTATGATGTGTATAATGGTTGTAAACTGTATGAATAAAGTAAAGGATGTGAAACCATGAATGTAAGAAAATGGCTGCCAGGTGTATTGGGCACCATTGCGCTCTGTGTGCTTTTGCCACTGGCACCAAGCGAAAGCCAGGCAGCAACGATTACCGAGGTGGAAACACCGCAGGCTGGTGACACGCAAGTGTGGGTACAATATGTTGGCGCACGGGCGACTGACCAGTTTGAAGTGCGTGTGAATGGCACGGTTGTGAACCATGGCACATTGGGTAACGATTTGATAGGCGCACAGCGTATTTATTTTGTGCTCGATAAGGAGAACCCTGTGAAGGCTGGCGATCAGATTGTTGTGTCCATGACAGATGCCGAAGGCGACATGACGAGCGCACCGGCTGTTACTGTGGCTGGCGAACAAACGCCAAATGCGCCAACGAGTATGCGTCTGGAATCCGATACAGTAGCGGAAGGCGATCCGGCTTTTGCTACGCTGATTTTTGATGAGGACTATGTGCCACAGGAAGACGACCGTATTCTCGTGCAGCGTTATGATGCCGACGACAATGAATTGGGCGAAGGCTATTTGGTTGATCTGCCGGATGTGTATAGTGGCCCTGTGAAGATTCAGTTGAAAGACAGTGCAGAAACCGATCACTATACATTGGCCTTTATTCCAGGCTCCGGCTCTACTACGCTGCAACCGGTACGCATTGACGTGACAGAAGGCGGCGACAATCCGGGTGGCGGCGATGAACCAAGTGATAGCGATGAAGAATTGATTGCCAATTCCGTAGCCATGAACTTCACCTATCCGGATGTGTATGTGTCCCTTGGGGAATCGGTTACGCCAACCATTCAGCTCATTGATGCAGAAGGCAACGCCACCACCTACACTGGCCCTGCCATCTTTAGTTACAGCGGCGAGGCGATTGTTGATGGCTCCTTCGATGCCAACGGGCGTTTCACCGTAGGTTCCGAGCAGGAACTCATTGGCACCAAGATTCAGGTAACCGCCATGGTGGGCGGCAAATTCTCCAAGACCGTTGAGCTTACCGTGCAGGCTGGCGATAAGAGCCTGATTCTTTCACCGGAATCGGGCAGCATGGGCAACGCTCGTGCGGTGACCTTCCAGCTGGCCGATGGCTCTGGCAACCACCTGCGTCTGGTGTGGGAACCAACGGTGGCAGAAGTCATCATTCGCCCAACCGACCCTGAAAGCGATGCCAAGATGGCAGGCTCTGTGACCAACTTATCCAGCCTGACCACCAACGGCAGCGGCACCATGCTGCTCTCCAGCGACATGGCAGCAGAGGCGCAGGTGTACATTATCTTCCGTGACAACAGCGGGCGTTTCTATCAGACGGCTGTGAGCGACTTCACCTTCACCGAAGCCACCGCCGATGACCCATTCAGCGTGACGCTGACCATTGGCAGCAAGAATTATGAAATCAACGGTATCGCCCATCAGGCAGATACAGCAGCCATCGTGCAAAATGGTCGCACCTTTATTCCGTTCCGCCTGTTGGTAGAAGCACTGGGCGGCAGCGTGGTCTTTGACGACACCACCCAAACCATTACTGCTGTGTATGGCGGCACCACCGTGCAAATGAGCGTTGGCTCCAGCACCTATACGGTGAACGGCAACCAGCAGCAGATGGACGTGGCGCCATTCATTAACAGCGACAACCGCACGCTGGTGCCACTGCGCTTCATGGCAGATGCTTTCGGCTGCACCACCACGCCACACTACACCAACGGCTTAACCACCAGCGTTACCGTTGAACGCTAAGTTTAAACATCTTAAGAGCGCGTAAGCGCTCTTATTTTATCGGCGTGATGCCTTGCAATGGGGAACGCTTTTCGGTACAATAAATAAAATAACACCTGTCAAAGGAGGCGGCAGCTTGTTTAGTTTACGAACCCTGATTATTTTTGCCATCTATGCAGCGGTGTTGTATTTTGGCCGTCGCCTTGAACAACAGCTCTCACGGCATAACAATCCACGGCCGGGCTTGATTTTGCCGGTGTTGGCGGTCATTCTTGCCGCTGCACTGAGTTTTAGAAATTTCTGGATTGCCTGGGATGTGGAATTTAGCCTTTTTGCCTTTTTGGCAGCGGTGGCGCTGTTTGTGTTTTTTGCAGTGCCGGCGATTTATTTCATTCTCCTTTATGTAGAAGGGCGCAAAGAAGTGCGGGCACGCAAGGTGGCACGCTCCATGCGTGTGCGCCAGGCGAAAACCCAGCAGCGTGTGCAGCCGAATTTGCAGCAACGCTACGAATCTCCTCTTGTGAAGCAGGAACCGATTGTCTATATGCCGAGCAATCGCAGCAACAGCAATGCGCGCACCACACGGCGGCCGATTACCACAAGCCGCACCGCACGCAGCACGCGTTCTGCTGCGGATAAACGCAGACGATAGACGCTGGCGTACTTGCTGAAACCACACCATCAAAACGCTATGGGAACCAACCGTTCGCATAGCGTTTTTTGCTTGGCGCAAAAGCGCAGCCGTGTTGGGATATCTTGGCGTTTTGTGAGGGCAATGGTATAATGGAGAAGCAGCGCGCAGCTGCGCTGAACAACGAATAGCAAATGATTTTTAGCAATCATTTTCATTTTGTATTTTCTTGCAGTTTTATTTGAAAGGAGTTTTCACCATGACCATCAATCAGATGATTTCCGGTTTCCGCCTGGTCGAAGAACGGCCAGTGCCGGAAGCCGACAGCGTGGGCCGTTTGTTTATCCATGAGAAAACCGGCGCACGCCTTTTACAACTGGCCAACGACGACAGCAACAAGGTGTTCGGCATTGGTTTCCGCACGCCTTCAGCCAACAGCACCGGCGTGGCGCACATTCTGGAACACAGTGTGCTCAATGGCTCACGCAAGTACCGCACCAAAGAGCCGTTCATGGATCTTTTGCGGACAAGCCTGAGCACCTTCCTCAATGCCATGACCTTCTCGGATAAGACGATTTATCCGGTGGCGAGCCAGAACGATAAAGATTTTGACCATCTCATGGACGTATATTTAGACGCCGTGTTCTATCCTGCCATTTACGAGCGCAAGGAAATTTTCCTGCAAGAAGGCTGGCATTATCACATCGAAGCACCGGAGGACCCTCTGACCTATCGTGGTGTGGTCTATAATGAAATGCGTGGTGCGCTTTCAAGCGCCGATGCTCAGGTGGCAGACGCTATTTTGTCCGCCCTGTATCCAGACACGATTTACGGGCAGGAGAGCGGCGGCGATCCATATGAGATTCCGTTTCTCACCTATGAGGCCTTTTTGGATTTCCACCGCAAGCTCTATCACCCATCGAACAGCTACATCTTTATTTATGGCGATGGCGATATTGCTCATTTCCTGGAACATATCGACAGCCAGTATCTTTCCGCTTTTGATGCAGCAGAGGTGGATTCTCACATCGACTGGCAGGAGGCTTTCTCGGCAGCCAAAGATGTGGAAGTGACCTATTCTGTGGCACCAGACGCCGACACCGCCGACAAAGACATTCTCGCTTACGCTGTTTCGATGGGCACACGCCGCACACCAGCCGATATTTTTGTGGAAGAAGTGTTGAGCGAAGCGCTTGTGGATTCTCAGGCTGGCCCTGTGAAAAATGCGCTGCTGGCGGCTGGCATTGGCGAAGACATCTCCGGTTTTTCCAACGATGGCTTGCAAATTCCGTTTGGCATTGTTGCCAAAGAAACAGATGCCGCAAAGAAAGACGACTTTGTTCGTATCATCAACGACACCTTGCAAACACTCGTGCGTGAAGGCATCGACAAAGACCTGCTCACCGCTGCGCTGAATAAGATGGAATATGCGCTGCGAGAAGCCGAAGGCTACACCACCCGTGGGATCATCTACTACATCAATGCCTTTGAAACCTGGCTCTATGATGGCGATCCATTCGATGCCCTGCGTTATAACGATACCCTCGCCATGCTGCGAGAAGGCATCAACGATGGTTACTATGAACGCTACATTCAGGAACGCATCTTAGACAATACGCACAAGGTGATTCTCACCGCACGCCCACAGGCAGGGCTTAACGATGACAAAGATGCTGCCGTGGCAGAAAAGCTGGCACGCTACAAAGAAAGCCTCAGTGCCGAAGAAATTGATGCCCTCGTTGCGGAAACCCAGGGGCTTTTGGCACGTCAGAACAGCGACGACACGCCGGAAGAAAAAGCCACCATTCCACACCTCGAACGTGAGGACGTCACCGGCAGCTTCCCAGAGATTCCTTGCCATGAAGAAGAACTGAATGGCGTTACTGTGCTGCATCATCCGCTCTTTACCGCCGGCATCGACTACACCGATATGCTGCTCTCACTGGATCATATCGACGTTGCCGACTTGCCTTATCTGAGCTTGCTCACGAGTTTGATTGGTGCGGTGGACACGGCAAAACACAGTTACAGCGATCTCAGCACCGCCGAATATCTGACCAGCGGCGGTATTCGCATCACAAGCCGTGTGATTCAGGATTATCACAATCCGGAACGCTTCACGCACCGCTTGCTTGTTTCCTCTAAAACGCTCAGCCCACAAGACACCGCAGGCTTTTTGGCATTGGCGTGGGAACAGCTTACAGAAAGCGATTTCACCGACAAAAAACGCTTCCGTGAAGTGCTGCAAATGCTTAAAAATCAGATGCAGATGGGCATTTTCCAACAAGGCCACACCGTTGTGGCAGGCCGTGTGAGCGCTTACCACAGTGCGTACAGCCGTTTCAGCGAAATGCTCAACGGTTTGGATTTCCTCTTCTTCCTGCAAGAGCTGGACAACCATTTTGACGAACGCTTTGACGACACCCTGGCACGTGTGCAAATGCTTTATAAAAAACTCCTCACACGCCGCGGCATGATTGTTTCGGTGACAGGCAGCGATGAAAGCTATGCCGCCATTCGTCCGCTTTTGGCAGAGTGGATTGACCGCCTGCCAGACGAAGATTATCCACACGCCGATTGGCAGGTGCCGGTGGAGGTGCTGAACGAAGGCATTCAATCCTCTGCCAATGTGCAGTATGTGGCGAAAGGGGCAGACCTGCGTGCGCTGGGCGTGTCCTACAGCGGCGTGCTGGAAGTGCTCTCCAACGTACTCACCAACGACTACCTCTATAACAACATTCGTGCCAAAGGCGGCGCCTACGGACAGGGGATTCGCTTTAGCCGCAACGGCAGCGTGAGCTGCTATTCCTATCGTGACCCAAATCTGGAAAATACCATCGCCGTTTACGATGGCATGGCAGATTGGCTGGAAGCGTTGGAAATGGACGACGTCACCCTGACCAACTTTATCATCGGCGTGATGAACCGCTTCAATCCAGTGATGACAGCACGCAGTCAGGGCAGCTGGTCGCTGTCGAGCCACATCAACGGCGCACGCCGTGAAGACATCGTGAAAGCGCAGGAAGAAGCGCTCGCCACCACCTTGGACGATCTCAAAGCCTACGCACCGGCACTGCGCCAGGCGATGACAGAAAACCATCTCTGTGTGCTCGGCGCAAGCGGCCGTGTGAAAGAAGCACAAGCACTCTTTGATCATGTGATTAAATTGGAAAACTAAGCGCAAATCACTGGAAAATAGAAGTCATTGTAAAACGGAAGGTAAACGCCTTCCGTTTTTTGTATGTGTCACAATCCTGTGTGGACGTGCCTGGCGCAAGTGACGGTTGTGCCATGGTAGTGCGTATGCTACAATAAAAGTGGTTTGCATTTTTTGAATGAGAAACACAAAGGAGTGTGAAATGCGTGTCAGATTATCATAAGCAAGACGATAACAAACAAACGCCGGCGTCTGATTTGCCGCCGTTTGAGCGAATTATGCAGGAACGCGCTGCGGCGCAGAAGCGTGTTGCGGAAACGTCCGACGCTCACAGCCAGCAGCCAGCAGAAAAGGATGTGTGGGCAACACGTCCAATGGCGCCACAGCGGCCAAAGAGCGAGTCTGCTCGACCAACAACGCTGCAAGAGGCAGCTGCCGAACGTGCACAGTTGAAAGCACAGCGCAGCCAAAACGCAGGTGCTAAACCTGCTCCGGCAAGCGCCAAGGTGCAGCAAGAAAGCCAGCATGAAAGCGGACATGACGCCAAGCATGGGGAGCCAAAGAAAAGGCAGGAAATGCCGAAAGCTGCACAAGCAGAAAAACGCAGTCAGTCGCAGCAGCCGTCAAATAAGCGGCCAAAGCGCCGCCGCAGACAGTTTCCGATGGTGGCTGTGGTGCTGTTACTCTGTGTGGCGATTGTGGCAGTGGCAGCAGTGTCCTTCACACGGGCGGTGGTGGTGCCTGCCAATGCAGATGACACCAGCACGGTGGAAGTGGAAATTCCAAGTGGCACACCTGTGAGCGATATGGGCGATATGCTTAAAGAGCAGGGCATCATTCGTTCTTCTCTGGCTTTCGATCTTTATGTGCGTGTGCAGGGTGCAGCCGCCAACCTTCAGGCTGGTGTGCATGATCTTTCCCCATCTATGACGTTGGGTGAAGTGGTTTCCAGCCTGCAAGAAGGTGCTGAAGAAGCCGGCCTCACAAAAATCACCGTCAACGAAGGCCTAACCATCGACCAAATTGCCGATATCGTTGCCGAAAAAACCGATTACAGCCGAGACGATTTTCTGAATCTCATGACCGACAGCGACTTCATCGCTCAGTTGGTTAGCCAGTACCCAATTCTCAACGATTCGTACAATACACCAAATGTGCGCTATGTGTTGGAAGGGTATCTCTTCCCAGCCACCTATGATTTCAACGATGATGAAGGCTTGGAAGCCCTCGTTACCCAAATGGTGGACAAAACCAACGAAGTGCTCAGCGAACATCAAGCGGCCATTGATGCTTCCAGCTACAGTTTGCAGGACATCATGAGCATTGCTTCTTTGGTTGAAAAAGAAGGGCAAACGTCTGAAGACCGCAAGCTCATCGCCGGTGTCTTTTACAACCGCTTGAACGAAGGCATGGCGATTCAGTCGGATATCAGTGTGCTTTATGCACTGGGCACCCATAAAGAAATGGTCACCTATGACGATCTTGAAACAGATTCGCCATACAACCTTTATCTCAATACCGGCTTGCCACCAGGACCAATGAATAGCCCAAGTGAAGATGCCATTGTGGCTGCGCTTGAGCCAACAGCGAGCGACTATCTCTATTTCTATGCCAACATTGATACCGGCGAAGTTTTCTACACCGACGACTATAACCAGCATTTGGCTTGGCAGGAAGAATATGAAGAAACCGGCGATATTCAGGGCTAATGCCCATCGCTTCATATGTTTGCTATGAATCAACACAGAGGGGGGATCTTGTGAAGAAAGAAACAGCACGCAAATCCTATTATCCTGCGCTGGACAGTCTCCGTGTTCTGGCGATGCTGGGCATTTTGGTGTACCACTATGCGCCTCATCGCATGGCTGGCGGCTTTATTGGCGTGGATCTCTTTCTCGTTATCTCAGGCTTCTTACTAGCGCGCAGCCTGATGAAATGGGACGTGAAAGGCTTCGGCCGCAATTATGCGACCTACCTCATCAAACGTGTTCTGCGTCTGGGGATTCCAATGGTGCTGGTGTTCTTTGCATCGGTATCCATCATCAACATCTTTTTCCCAGACTTGCTGTACAACATTCGTGGTGCGTTGCTTTCCAGTGTGTTCTATGTCAACAACTGGTGGCAAATCGGCCAGGGATTTTCCTACTTTGAACAATATGTGCATCCGTCCGCCTTCACCCATCTGTGGTACGTGGCGGTGATGATGCAGTTATGTGTGGTTTGGCCGCTGCTTTTTACCTTGTTGCGGCGGCTCAAGAAAAGTCCGTTTTTCATCGCTGTTGTGCAGCTGGTGCTGGCTGTTGCCAGTGCCATCATTATGGCGGTGCTCTTTAATGGTGAAGGCGACCCTTCCCGTGTCTACTACGGCACCGATACCCGTCTCTACGCCTTTGCGCTGGGTGGTGCCCTGGGTGTTATCTGGCGACCAGGCAAAATTGCAGAGCTGCACGGGCGCAAAGCCGGCCTTGTGGCAGACGTTGTGGCTGCCTTGGGTCTGGTGGCGCTGGTGCTTTTGGCGCTGAATTTGAAAGACCAATCTCTGTGGACTTATCGTGGCGGCCTTTTCCTGGCAGCTGTGGTGGGTACCATCACCGTAGCGGCGTTGACCATTCCGGGCGGCTTCTTGCAAAAGCTCTTGAGCCTGCGCTTGCTCACCTTCCTTGGTAAATGCACCTTCAGCACCTATCTGTGGTACTATCCGGTGCTCACCATGGGCAATATGACACCTTTTCTGGCAGCGCACAAATGGATTCAATGGCTGATTCTGCTGGCACTGTCTGTTGTTACCTATGTTTTCGTAGAGCAAGCCTTCGTGTCAAAAATCACTAAAGGCCAACTGCCGGATAAACGTCGCATTGCCGACTTTATTGCGTCCATCGCTTCCAACAAACTGCATTTTGTTGCCGTGGTGCTCGTTGTGGCACTTTGTGTGTCCAGCGCTGTTGGCTTTGTGCGTGCCGACAGCGGCGACAATGAAACCGTAGAGGAAATGCAGGCGCAGATTGCTGCCAACGAAGCGCTTCTCGCCAAGCAGCAAGCCCTTGATGAGCGTGAAAAACTGGCGGACGTCAAAGACATTCCATACCTCGACCGCTCTGTGATGCTTTATTGCCGTGACCTGAAAGTTACCTTCGTAGGCGACTCCATCTTGCTCGGTGCGGCGGCGCCGCTCACCGAAGCCTTCCCGCAATCCTATATCGATGGCAAAGTGGGCCGCCAGCTTAGCCAGAGCAACGACGTGGTGCAAAGCCTGCTTGATGCCGGCAACATGAACGACATCGTCGTCATTGTGCTGGGGTCGAACGGGCCATTCACCGAAGAACAGCTCGACAGCCTCATGAGTATGCTCGGCGACAGGGAAGTGTTCCTCATCAACACCCATGTGCCACGCGAATGGCAGGATAGCGTCAACGCCATGCTCGAAGGCTATGCCGATAAGAGCAAGAAAGATAACTTCCATCTCATCGACTGGAAGAGCTTCATCGACCAGCATCCGGAATGGCTCTATGAGGACGACACCCACCCAACGCCGGAAGGTGCCGAACAATTTACCAAACTCATTGCTGACACCCTCTACGACACCCTCGCTTCGGATGAGCGTAAAGAGAAAGACCGCATTGCTGATGAAGCCGCTGCTGAAGAAACTGCTACCGCAGATGATGCAGCTGCAGATGACAACTCAGCAGATGATACAACTGCGACAGACGACACCACCGCAGACGATGCCGACGCCACTGGCGCAGAATAATACCTACAAACCACTGCCATCGCGCAGTGGTTTTTTGTGTGTTCCGCCCTGAACAAAACATCAGCCACTGGGTATTCTGCAAAATCACAGAAGCGTCTCAGCAAACACGACTACACCCGCCCATCGGGCACCGCCGAGGAAGAGTGGAACGTGTAATGTAACACAGCTGTTGTTGATGGGTGAAAATCAAAGAGACAGCTGTTGAGCTGTCTCTTTTTTATGCAAATTTACGCAAAAATTTTCACTGAAAGCCATTGAATCAATACGCATATCAGCGTATAATACAATACAACCGATATAGAATATGCGTGATATATAACAAAACGAAGGAGTGTTTCGATACCATGAGTTACAGTGTGACCTTGCCTCAGTATTCCATTGGGGCAGATTGTTATGATAAAATTGCCTATTTTGCACGTTATTTTGGCAAAAAGGTGGCGGTGATTGGCGGTAAGATTGCCATGGAAAAATCCCGTGATGCGCTGGTGAAAGCGTTGGCCGATACGCCGCTGGATATTTTGGACTTTATCTGGTATGGCGGCAATTCGACTTATGAAAACGGTGATGCGCTGATTGCTAACCCAGTGGTGCAGGAAGCGGATATTCTCTTTGGTGTGGGCGGTGGCCGTGCCTGCGATACCTGCAAATATGTAGCAGATCAGATGGATAAGCCGCTCTTTCTCTTTCCTACGGTGGGCAGCAACTGTGCATCGGTGACGGCAATTTCCGTGATGTATAACGCAGACGGCACCTTCCGTGATTATTATTATCCAAAGCTCGCTGAGCATACGTTTATCAATACACAGATTATTGCAGAATCGCCGGAGAAACTGCTGTGGGCAGGGATTGGCGATGCGCTTTCTAAGGAATGTGAAGCGGTGTTCTCCAGCCGCAGCGACAAACTGTCGCACACGCCGATGATGGGGGTGCAATTGTCAAAAATCTGCACCGAGCCGCTTCTGGAATTTGGGCAGGAAGCGTTGGTGTCGTGCCGTGAAAACCGTTGCAGCGAAGCGTTGGAGCAGGTGGTGCTGGACATCATCGTGTCCACGGGGCTGGTTTCCAACATGGTGACGAATATGCCGGATTACTACTACAATTCGTCACTGGCACATTGTGTGTACTATGGTGCTACGGTAACAGAAGCGGGTGAACAGCATTTACATGGGGAAATTGTGGCGCTGGGCGTGCTCTGTTTGCTGACCTATGACGGGCAAACGGAATTGCGTGATCGTATTATGCAGTTCAATGCTGAGCTGGGGCTGCCGGTGTGCTTTGATGATCTCGGTATTGATGAGAGCGAATTTGAAAAAATGGTGGATAAGTCTGTGACGGGCGAAGAATGGAAGTTCCGCTCCAAAGACATCACCCGTGAGAAATTTATTCAGAGCATGCGTGATCAGAATGCGTACGGTCGTGCCTTCAAAGCCAGCCGCGCACAGGCGTAAAAGGGTTGACAGCGCGGCGTTGTTGGCGTACACTTAAAATAATCAAATATTATTTTGCGAAAATCTTCGGGGCGGGGTGTAATTCCCCACCGGCGGTAAAGTCCGCGAGCGCAGCGCAGGAGCGAGGCGCACGAACCGGTGCAATTCCGGTACCGACAGTATAGTCTGGATGTGAGAAGATGATGTCCCTGGGATTTTTCTGTGTGCCAGGGACATTTTTTTGTTCTCCGGCAGGAAAGGAGAATCTTTTATGAGTAACCGACGCAATTCTGTAAAAACTGTGGCTTTTGTGGGTGTTTTGGGGGCGCTCAGCTGTGTGCTGATGCTGCTGCGCTTCCCGCTGCCCTTTGTGCCGGGCTTCTATGAGTTCGACATTGCCGAACTGCCGGCGCTTTTTGCGGGTTTCTTCCTGGGACCTGTCGCCGGCTGCGGTGTGGTGTTTGTGAAAATTGTGTTGAAATTGATTTGCCAAGGCTCCGCCACCTTCGGCATTGGCGATCTCTCAAACCTGATTGGCAGTATGTGTTTTATCCTCACAGCATCGCTGATCTACCGCCGAATGCACACCAAAAAAGGTGCCTTGCTGGCACTCACCGTCTCTACCGTGGTGGTCAGCATCGTCTATGTGTTTCTGAACGCCTACCTCATGCTGCCAATGTACGCCAGTGTCTACGGTATGCCGATTGCCACCATCGTTGACATGGGCCACGCAGTGAACCCATGGGTACACGATACACTGACCCTCATGATCTTTGCCGTACTGCCCTTTAACCTCCTCAAACACGGTGTTACAGCACTGCTCACCTACCTCCTCTATAAACGTGTCGGCAACACACTACGCAACATGATGGGCCTTGCCCCAGAACCTATGGCGAAACGCGCTTGAAGCATAGTAGAGCTGTCGCATAAACGGATCTATCGTTTGTGCGACAGCTCTTTTTTGAACACAGAATTGGCAAGAAAAATACATTTATGCTGGTGATGGAAAATTTGACGAATATAAATAAAACCTTCTGTGATAGAATGAACTTGGCTTGGAAATCAAACATTCAAATCACAGAAGGTTTTGTCATGTAAGATATCATAGATAAATTATTTATTGTCAAATAAAAGTTGATGTGAAAAAATATTGAGAAGTTTACGTGGAAGAAAAGTAGTAAATATTATGCTTGGTAGAATACTTTTTACATTTGTAAAGAACTGCTATTTTTGTCATCTATGGTATTATTAGTTAGTTAGACGCAAATGAACATTGTATATGGATTTTATTGGAAAGATTGATAAAGTATCCTTGCTAAGAAGTGGAAGTAATTTGGCAATTGGAGGTTGAATGATGTTTGAGCAATTGTACTATTTCACAGAGGTGTATCGTTATCGTTCCATATCTTATGCAGCGGAAGTGTTGCATATTTCACGACAAGCGCTATCTCAGAGTATGAAGCATTTGGAAAGTTCTTTGGGAATTGAATTGTTCATTCGTATGAAGAAAGGTGTTGTACCAACAAAGGCGGCAGATATGTTATTTGAGTCAGCGCGAATTATTTTAAATGAAGAAAAAAAGATTAAGCGTAATATATTATTGATGCAAGAAGAAACAACGATGGAGGAGCGGTATGCGATTAGTGCTTTTCGTGCCTATGTGAGTAATTTCGGTGAATGGCTGATTGCTGGTTTGTTAGACGCATTTCCGGATAAGAATTTTGTGTTGGCGACAATCAGTAATAGCGATGATGAGAGTGTGGTGCAGTATGACATCAATATCCAGACGAAATTAACGCGGCAAACACGTACAAGTATGAAAATACCAAGTAATTATGTATGTCGTCAAATTCGTACTTTTCCATTGTATATTTGGGTTAGAAAAGACCATGAGCTTGTAAAAATGAAAGAAATCAGTTATGCAACGTTACGTTCATATACTTTGAACACATTGAATAATGTAAATAATGGAAAAGAGTTATCCATCCTTTTAGATTTAGGATATGATCCGATGGTGGAAGTGCCAAGTAATTTGAAAGAGGCAATCTTAAAAGAAGGGCATTACACATTTGATTTTGTTTTAGGTGGTCAGAAGTTGATGTTTCATGACCTCTTTGATGATGAGAGATTTATCTGTATTCAGACGATTGAGCAAATGTATTGTTATTTTATTTATCGTAAAGATCTTGATGAAGATATTGTTTCGAGGGCAATTACATTGTTTAAGAAATCACTTGATAAATAGCATAGATGATGATGACCGAAGGCAGGGATGTCCTTTCGGTCAATTTTTTTGTATTATCCGCAAGTGCTTTCTTGCGGATAATACAAAATCATGACAAAACATAAATTCTTTAAATGCGTTTTATAAAGTGATATTGTATAGACAACGATAAGAAATTTGCAAATTTATCGAAAAAACAATAAGAGAAGAGGAGAAGATATTATGAATAGAAAAGCATTATCCGATAAGGTATTGGTACTTGGTGTAGATGGTATGGACCCAAGACTTACTCGTAAATATGTCGATGAAGGTTTAATGCCTAATACAAAACAATTTATAGAACGTGGTGCCCAGCGTCATGATTTGATGATGTTGGGTGGAGCACCGACTGTAACGCCTCCTATGTGGACTACTTTGGCAACTGGTTGCTATGCGAATGTTCATGGTATTACAGGATTTTTCCGTTGTGGCAATGATATAGATGAAATTGCATATAATCTTGATTCTAAACTATGTAAAGCAGAACAGGTATGGAATACTACTGCCGAAGCAGGTTTAAAAACATTGGTATTTCATTGGCCAGGCAGCTCTTGGCCTCCAACCTCTGAAAGCGAAAATCTTTATGTTATTGATGGGACCACTCCTGGCGTTGTTGGACAATCCAGTTGCGCGGTTGATACAGAATTTGTTGTAGCCGCTTCTGAAAAATTTGAACAGGTTCGTTTCGTGTCCAAACCAGCAATGGAAGCAACTGCTGCTTGCGTTATTGAAGATTTAGAAATTGAAGACAATGATGCCATTACTTTTGAACAGAATACTTCTTTGAATAATAAACCTTGGAAAAAGTTTATTACTAAGATTGATCAGTCTACCACTCAAGCTACCGAAGGTGGCATCGATCAGGTTCGTTCCCCAATTAAACCAGCTAAAGGGTGGGCTAATGCGCCAGAAGGTGCGAAAGAATTTACTATCCTATATTCGCAGGGAATGATTCGCCGTCCGGCTTTGATTCTGAAGAATAAACAGGGAATTTATGATCGTGTTGCTGTTTATAACAAGAAAAGTGATGAAGAACCACTGGTTATTTGTGAAGTGGGTAAATTAGTAAAGCATGTTCCTGGTACTGCTGTAAAAGGCGACGAAACTTTTAACGTTATTAGAAACCTTAAACTTTTAAAACTTGCAGAAGATGGCAGTACGCTTAATATGCATGTTTCCTATGGTATGGATACTGAAAATGACACTGTATGGCATCCGAAGAGACTTTTCCAGGAAGTTAAAGAAGAAATTGGAACCCCCGTACCATTCTCTTTTATTGGACATCAGGAAGATATGTTGATTACTGATTGTATGTTAGATAACTGGTATGATGCAGTAGATTATCAAGCTGAAGTTATTAAATTTTTGATTGAAAAAGAAAATTTAGATGTTGTTTTCTCTCATATGCATAATGTTGATATTCAGGAACATATGTTTATTAAATTCTTGGCAGATATTCCAAGCAATAAGAATGGTGTAGAAATGGCACAAAAATGGATTCGTAATCTCTATATTCAGACCGATTATTATTTAGGTCAATTTTTGCCATTACTAGATAAGGGCTGGACTATTCTGATTGTTTCTGACCATGCTCAGGTTGCACCAAAACATGATGTGCCATTATTCGCTGATGCCAATGCAAGTGTTATTACACCGATCATGGAAGAATTGGGTTACACTGTTCTCAAACGCGATGAAAATGGTAATAAGCTTGAAGAAGTTGACTGGACGAAGACCCGGGCTATCGTTCAGCGTGAAGGTATGGTTTATCTTAATCTCAAGGGTCGAAATAAACATACTCTAGAAGATGGTACAGTGATAGATGGTATTGTTGATCCAGGCGATCAATATGAACTCGAAGAACAGATTATGACTGATCTTTACGGTTATAAAGATCCAAAGACGGGTCATCGCATATTTTCTGTAGCATTGCGTAATCGTGATGCAATCCTTCTCGGTAATGGTGGTCCAGAAGCAGGGGATATTTTAGTATGGCATGCTGAAGGCTATAATTTCGATCATGCGGATTGTTTGTCAACCACTTATGGTGAAGGGGATACTTCAGTATCGCCAATCTTTATTGCAGCGGGTAAAGGTATCAAGAAAGGCTATGAAACAGAACGCATCATTCGTGAAGTTGATGTTGCACCAACCATTTGCCTTTTGACCGGCGCGAGAATGCCACGTAATTGTGAAGGTGCTCCTGTTTATCAGATCTTTGAAGAAGAAGTATGAGATGAAAAGATAAGAGTATAACGTTTTATCTCAATATATCCAACATATACGAATTATTGGGGTCAATATTAGTTGGATTATATTAAATGATTCATTTGTAAGCGGGCCTTTCTTCTAAAAATATGGGGCCCGCTTCTATTTGAAATTTGAAAGGGGATGAGTTAAATGAGTATGAGTGCAAGACCGCAGGTGAGTCGTTCGACGTTAGTGAAGTGGTGCATATCGATCATCCTGGCAACAGTTTTCGTAATAATACCAACAGGAGATGTATATACCTATGAGATCAAGTGGTTTTTAGCAATTACCGCTTTTGGATTAGCTTTATCAGCGTTTGAATTGGTTTCAACAGGGGTTATTGGAATCTTGTTACCCGCTTTGTGGCTTTTAGCAAATGTTGCTCCAGCAAATGTTGCTTTGCAGGTTTGGGGAAGTAGTACTGCAGTATTGGTGTTTGGGGCACTGTTTATAGGTGTAACATTGGAAAAATGCGGACTTTTACAACGTATTTCTTATTTTATCATGTCAAAAGTAAAAGGTGGTTATTTCTCGCTGTTGGCTACAGTTATGATTGTTTGTGTTCTTTTGAATATTATTACGAACGGTCAGAGCTATGTTGTTAGTGGGGCTTTATTTGCAGGAATGTTTTATGCGTTGGGGAAGGAAAACAGAAAACTTGGTGTTGGCCTTTGCACGGCAACGTTATTAGGTTCATGTACCTCTCATAGTTATACCTACCAAGCTGTGGCATGGTCGCTTATTTTACCTTCTGCCGAAGGTTATGAAGGTGCTGATTTGGTAACGCCTGCATCTATTATGCTACACAATTGGCCAATGTTTTTTGTATCGTTATTGATCCTTTTCATTGTTAGCAAATGGTATAAACCGGCTGAATATAGCTCGGACAATACTTATTTCAAGGAAAAGTTAAGTAAACTTGGAAAGATGAGTCATAGAGAAAAAGCCAACTGCGTTGTCATGCTTATTCTTTTGGTTTTGATTTTCACAACAAGCATTCACCACATTTCAGTCGATGTTATCATGGGTTTGACGCCACTTTTACTGTTTTTACCTGGCGTTAATGGTGCCGATGAAAAGACATTGCGTCAATTCCCATTTGAAATGTTTTTCTTTGCGTTATCTTGTGGTACGATTGGCAGTGTTGCTACCTATTTAGGAATCGGGGATATTGTTTTTAGCTATTTTGAACAGATCGTTGGCACTAATGCTAGTATCTTTAAGCTTTTAATTTTAATTTTTGCATTGGTTTTCATTCTCAATTTTTTTATGACGCCAATGGCAATTTTTCCGTTAATAACAGGACCTTTGTGTGCATTGGCAGTAAGTAACGGGTTGTCTGTACAGCCATTTTTATATGCGATCAATGCTTGTTCTGAAGCGATCCTGTTACCATATGAATATGTGCCTTATTTGTTAATTTTTAGTTTTGGCATGATGAGTACAGTTGATTTTGTTAAAACTAATCTATTGCGTTCTGTACTCTTTTTTGCAGGCATCTTGTTCGTTATGTTGCCATACTGGCATTTATTGGGTTTATATTAATAAACATAGTGTTTACTTTAAAACGCCTCCCATTGTTAGGAATGGACTAGCAATGGGAGGCGTTTTCTGTATATAAGAGCAAATAACAAAAATACAACTCGAAAATATTTTACTTGAAATATTTTATATTATCATAAATAAAAGAGACAAATTTTTCTTGATTGGCTGGACTTAATTCATTAAACGTAAGCAGACTTTGGATTAGCTGAGAATTTGTGCGTTGTTCTTCATTCTTGAGTAGAAAATCGATGCTGACATGAAGAGCGCTGGCAATACGCTCAATGGTTGGTAAACTTGGCATACTGTCACCACGCTCAATTTTGCCTAAGAAATTGTCTGTAATGTCAACTTTTTCGGCAAGTTGTTCAATAGTTAACAGTTGTCGTTTTCTTTCGGTACGTATGTTGTTGCCAAGTACCTTCATGTCAATCATTTTTTTCACCTCTAGTCATCATTGTATCTGTATAAATAGTATGTTTTAAGTTCCTTATAGGAACAAAAATATTGACTATTAGTACCGATGAGGATTATAGTTAATGTGTGTTGTATCTGTGAATTGTGAGATATAACATCTTTGCTATTTTAATGGTGAACTTTCATGCATAAAAGATGTGTGCAATGTGAGTGGTAGGAGATGGAGTTAAAAACATAGCGCAAGTAATCACTTGCGTAAAGACACATAAGAGCAACTCAAAATGAGGCTTTTTTCTGAACATTTGTAATGGTATAGTTAAAACATCAAAGGGCTCTTGATTGAATGTATAAAATATGATGATTTTATTGCTGGCCGAAAGCAGCAAATTGAAGGGAGCGGCTATATTATGACACAGAGAAAAGCATTGACTGACAAGATTTTGTGCTTAGGTGTTGATGGTTTGGATCCACGTTTTACCATGCGTATGGTACGAGAAGGTAAGATGCCAAATGTCCAAAAATTCATTGAACGTGGTGCTCAGCGTGAAGATTTGGTAATGCTCGGTGGACATCCAACTGTTACGCCTCCAATGTGGACGACGTTAGCTACGGGGTGCTATGCCAATGTACATGGGATTACTGGCTACAATAGAAAAAGTCCACTTGGTTTGGATTATGTAGGTTACAACATTGACTCTCGTAATTGCCATGCTGAGCAGTTGTGGAACGTATTCGCAGAAGCAGGGAAGAAGACTCTTGTATGGCATTGGCCAGGTTCTTCTTGGCCACCAAGCTCTGATAGTCCTAATCTTTCTGTTGTTGATGGTACTAGCCCAGGAAGTGTAGGGATGTCCATTGGTCAGTTCGATAAGGAAATGATTCTTGGTGCAAATGAAACTGTTCAGACGCGTTTTATTAAAAATGGCGGGCAGGAAGATACAGATATGGCAGCTCCTTGCGTTATCACAGGTATGGATGGTGCGCTGATCGAAGAAGGTTTCACCATCATGGGTGGTATCTCGACTCGTGATGACCGCAGCGTTATCATTCGTGATCGTGAAGATGGTCTGGCTGGCGCCGGTGATCGTAGTGTTATGGATATCGTTCAGTCCCGTATTAAACCAGCTACTGGTTGGGCAAATGCTCCAGAAGATGCAAAAGAATTTGAAATGCTCTTTAGCGATGGTTTCGTAAGAAATCCTGCTCTCATTCTGAAGAATGAAGATGGCATTTACGACAGAGTCGCTGTTTATACAAGTAAGAAGGATGAAGAGCCTGTTGCTGTTCTGACTGTTGGCAAACTTGTTCCTTCTGTTGTTGGTAAAGGTATCAAGAACGATGAAACTGTTGAATGCAACCGTAACATGGAACTGCTTGAGCTTCAGGAAGATGGCAGTCAATTGCGTATGTATATCTCTGCAGGTATGTTGAATGATGTATCTGCTTGCTTCCATCCAAAAGAACTGTTCAAGACCGTTACCGAAAAGGTTGGCCTTGTTCCTCCTACCTCTATGCTGGGCAACCAAGATAAGGAATTGATCAACCGGATCATGCTCGATAACTGGCAGCATACTGCTGAATGGCAGGCTGACGCTCTGAATTATCTGATCGATAATGAAGGATATGAAGTTATCTTCTCTCATTTCCATAACGTCGATCTTGAAGAGCATATGTTTATACGTTATCTTAGCGATAAGGGCTATAATAAACTTGATCCGCAAGAATATGTAAAAATGCAGGAAGATGTTTATGTTCAGACGGACTATTATCTCGGACGTTTCTTGCATTACCTCGATGAAGATTGGACTGTTTTGATTTTCTCAGATCATGGTCTCATTAGCTCTGCTCATGATATGGTTGAACTTGGCGATGACATGGGTGTTAACTGTGGCATCATGGAAGAACTCGGCTTGATGACGCTGAAACGTGATGAGAACGGCAATCGTATGAAAGAAATTGACTGGGAACACACTATTGCTGTTGCTCAGCGCGAACAGCATATTTATGTGAACTTAAAAGGGCGCGATCCTCATGGTATCGTAGATCCTAAAGATAAGTATGAAGTCGAAGAAGAAATCATGACTCGTCTCTATGGCTATCGTGATAAGAAAACGGGTAAACGTGTTGTTGCTGTTGCTTTACGTAATAAAGATGCTGTTTTGCTTGGACAGGGTGGTCCAGAAGCTGGGGATATTTGCTATTGGCTTACTGAAGGTTATAACTTCGACCATGCTGATTGCTTGTCAACTACTTGGGGCGATGAAGAAACCAGCGTTTCGCCTATCTTTATTGCCGCTGGTAAGGGGTTAAAGAAAGGCTTTAAAACAGATCGTATCATCCGTCAAGTGGACTTTGTAGCGACTGTGGCTATATTGGGTGGCGTGAGAATGCCTGCGCAGTGCGAAGGTGCACCAGTATATCCGATTTTTGAAGAAGAATTTTAATTGCTTGTTAAGATTATTGATATCATCGGAAATATATATCAGGGGCTTTCTTTATACTGGAACCTATTTTAGGTTCCAGTATTTTGCGTTTTTGATCGATTTAATGGTTTAAAATATGATATAATGTTGTAAAAAAGTTGCTATAAAATATACATCCGCAAAAATATTTTGCGGATATAGAAAAGAAAAAGCTTCGTAAGTGGGTTTCTGTTTAAACGTCTTCTTAGGTCAGTTTACAAGGAACTACACGCAGACCGTGAAACGGGCTGCTGACAAC
>CAUWHJ010000006.1:0-115118 GCA_963558655.1 uncultured Peptococcaceae bacterium | reverse complement strand
AGCCCGTACACAATCGTTTCAATGTCTTTTTCATAAATCTAATGCTCCTTTCATTCAGGTAATAAAATAGCCGTCCAATAAGAACGGCTGAAAATAGAAAAGGAACGTCATGTTAGGCGTTCCATAGTCTATAAGTTATTCAATTTTTTCTTGTTTCAATACTGATGTGCTGTACCATATCTTTGCATATCTAGGAAAACTTGCGTATCAAGGCTCATTCGTTAGTAGTAAATAAGTAGTAAATTGATGTGTTTGTTTCCTTGAAAATGCTGATAGATACTGTGTTTTAGCGGATAATCAGATTTTTATTGTGTTTTTTGTATAAAAATACCTTCTTTCCATGTTACTCGTCATTGTGTTCAAGTAAGAATCATCTCTGTCTCACTCAACGCTTGCAGTATAGTCCCTCTCACTAAAGCCAGACTAAAGGATAACGCTTGTTGGCGCTTTTTCCATCATTTCTTCAAAATCTTGACAAGTTGCTTCTTTTTCCACACACCTGCTTATTGTGTTGCACCCAACTTGGTATTATGGAAACACAGTTTGCGCGCCATCTGCCAAATTTCTCCATAGCGCCAACCATTTAGCTGTCTTTACGAGAGGGACTCGCTCTATATGAACGCTTCTTGCCAAAGGCTTTCAAAAGAAGCGATTATTTTGGACTGTCCTTTCGATCACAGTTCCGGGAGGACAGTGACCCGTGCAAGGCGCCTACTTACAGCGTTTAGTATAGGCACAAGCCCTAAAAAGCCGCTAAAAAAGCTTTGCTGAAATTGTCCTGATTGTTTAAGCTGCTTCTCCACACTTTCTTCATCTTTTCTTTAGCAGCCTTTAAGAGCTTCTTTAGGCTAGAGCGGTACAATAAGTTAATAGAAAGGAGTGGTACTATGCGACTGTTAATCGCAGAAGACGACCCACGGCTTTTGAAATCATTAAAGCACATTTTCACCTGTAATAATTATCTTGTCGATGCTGTCGCCGACGGCGCTGAGGCACTTGCTTACGCCGAAACCGGTGAATACGACGGCCTTGTGCTCGATGTGATGATGCCAAAATTAGATGGCATCACTGTGCTCGAACGCTTGCGTGCTGCCGGCATTTCCACGCCAGCGCTCTTGCTCACCGCCCGCAGCGAAACAAGCCAACGTGTCGAAGGGCTTGACGCAGGTGCCGACGACTATCTCACCAAGCCTTTTGCCACCGCTGAATTGCTCGCCCGCGTACGTGCCATGCTCAGACGCAAAGACACCTATACACCCGATCTGCTTTCCGCTTGCGGTTTAGGGCTTGATCGCGCCACCTTCACCCTGCATTGTGAAGAAAAAAGCCAGCCATTAAGCAGCAAAGAATATCAGATTATCGAACTTCTCATGACACATCCTGGTCAAATTATAAAAAGCGACACCTTTATGAACCACATTTGGGGCTGGAACAGCGACGCTTCCATAAGCACACTTTGGGTACACATCTCCAACATTCGCAAAAAACTTCAGGCCCTGGACGCACCGGCAACCATCCGTTTTGTCCGCAACGTCGGCTACATTCTTGAGGCCACGTCATGATCTACCGCCTGCGTAAGAAATTCATCAAAATCTGTACCCTGTCTTTTCTTGCCGTTTTCGTTGTGCTTTTTTCCGCCATGCTGTTCATCACCAACCTGCAAACCACTGCCACCCTGGATACGCTCGCCGACATCATCGCCGATGGCGGCGGCCGCTTTCCGGATTTCGATGAACTTTACCCCGAACCTTTGGAACCACCAGATGGCATCACCCAGGAATCCCCTTTCACTACGCGCTACTTCGTGGTTCATTTCGATACAGACGGCACCTTGAATCGCATTGATACACGTGCCATCGCCAGTATCAACAATACCGACGCTGCCGCTCTCGCCAAAAACGTACTTGAAAGCGGCAACACCCGCGGTTGGGCCGAGAACTATCGTTACAAAATCACACAAAACAACGACGGCACCAGCGTTATCTTTGTCAACAGCGATGGAGAACGCAGCGCCAACCGACGCTTTCTCTTCACAGCCTTAGGTGTCTTTACCGCAGGCAGCCTGGTTGTTCTCCTTTTAGTGATACTTTTTTCCAAACGCGCAGTACGTCCCGTTGCCGAAAGCGTTGACAAACAGAAAACCTTTATCACCGACAGCGGCCATGAACTCAAAACCCCGCTTACGCTTATTCGCACCAACCTCGACATCTTGGAAAGCGACATTGGGCCTAACACCTGGCTTGATGACATCCGCACCGAAACCGACCACATGACAGATCTCGTCAACCGTCTCGTGCAGCTTGCACGCATGGACGAAAACACCTCGCTTGAAACATCGGCCCCTTTCGACTTTTCCGCCCTCGTCACCGATCTCTGTGAAACCTTCACGCCCGTAGCAACACAAAATGGACAGAGCTTCAGCCAAAACATCACCCCAGGCATACAGCTCACCGCTGATGAAACCGCCATCAGTCAGCTGCTAGGCATTCTTCTGGATAATGCCTGCAAATATTGCGATGCCGCCGGCCACATCCACGTCTCCCTCTCAGGTGGCAAACACCCCATCCTTAGCGTGCAAAACACCTATGCCGCCGTGCAAACGCTCAATCTTTCCCGACTCTTCGATCGCTTCTATCGCGAAGACCGTGCCCGCACCACCGGCAGCGGCTTTGGTCTGGGGCTAGCTATTGCCAAAGCCACTTGTGACAAACACCACGCTCAAATCAGTGCTCAGGCAACTGATGCCACCACCATCTGTTTCCGCGTACGCTTCTAAAAGGCACAAAAAAAGCAGCCCTTTCGGCTGCTGGAAGCGGATGAAGAGAATCGAACTCTCGTATGCAGCTTGGGAAGCTGCCGTTCTACCATTGAACTACACCCGCAGGTACTTTTTCAAAGCACATTTATCATAGCAAATATTGCAAACACTGTCAAGACAGGGCGGCAGATTTATCCGCCGCTGCACAAAACCAGCAAAAAGGAGCCAACGGCTGCTGGCTCCTTTTCATAATTGTTTATTTCAAATACGCCGGTGGGAATGGCGAATCGTAACGTTCGCTCATTGGCACATAGTCGTGCTTTGGGGCAATGCCCAAATATGCTGGACGAATGATCTTATTGCTCTGGCTGAGTTCCTCCAAACGATGTGCACACCAGCCACTAATACGAGCAATGGCAAAAAGCGGCGTATACAGCTCTTCCGGCAAATTGAGCATATCATAAACAAAGCCGCTGTAATAGTCCACATTAGCGCCAACACCTTTGTAGATTTTGCGTTTGTCGGCAATCATGCGGCCAGCGATTTCTTCCACCTTCATGTAAAGGTCGCATTCTTCTTCACGCCCCTTTTCTCGTGAAAGGGCACGCACAAATTCACGCAGCACCGTGGCACGTGGGTCGCTCTTGGAATACACCGCATGACCCATACCATAGATGAGGCCGGAACGGTCGAAAGCCCGCTTATCGAGCACCGCTTCCAGATAGTCGGCAATCTGCTCATCATCGCGCCAGTCGGTGACGCAGCGTTTGAGATCTGCAAACATATGGCTCACACGAATGTTCGCTCCGCCGTGGCGTGGCCCTTTAAGCGAGCACAACGCACTGGCGATGGCCGAATACGTATCGGTACCGGTAGATGTCACCACACGTGTGGTAAACGCCGAGTTGTTACCGCCGCCGTGGTCTGCATGAATAATCAGGCAAAGATCCAGCAAGCGTGCTTCCAGCTCGCTATACGTCTTATCAGGACGAATTAAATAGAGAATGGTTTCTGCATGAGAAAGCCCATCAAGCGGCTCATGCAAAACAAGGCTGTTGTGATTATGGTAGTGGTCATACACACGGTAGGTATGGGCAGCAATCACCGGAAAACAGCTAATGAGCTGCACACACTGACGCATCACATTCGGCAGACTGATATCGTCAGCACGATCATCGTACGTATAAAGCGTAAGCACCGAGCGTGCCAAGCCATTCATCACATCGTTGGCAGGCGCTTCCATGATAATATCCCGCACAAAACCATCTGGCAAATTGCGATGATTGCTCATCTCCTGATAAAACAAATCCAGCTGTGTCGCGCTTGGCAGTTCTCCTGTGAGCAAAAGATACGTTACCTCTTCAAAACCAAAACGGTTATCGGCAAGAATACCACGTACAAGTTCCTGCATATCATAGCCACGATAATACAGCTTGCCATCGCAAGGTACCGTTTCGCCATCGGCATTTTTTTCATAAGCGTGCACATCGGCAATATTGGTTAAACCAGCAACAACACCACGACCATTGATGTCGCGCAAACCGCGTTTAACGTCGTATTTTGTATAAAGCTCCGGCGCAATCACCGAATTTCGCTCTAATTTCTTTGTCAGCGCACTAATACCAGGGGTAATACGCGCATAAGCGTGTTTATCCATTGCAACACATCCTTTTCGTGGTCATAATATACGCCTTTATGGGCATTAAAATTTTCTGACTGTTCTACCATTATATCATAATATGCGTGTAGAGTTCCACATAAAAAGTAACAACACTGTTGTGATTGTTCAAAACTGACGCCCACCGACAGCGACAAGCGGTTAATGATTGACCAGCTTTCGCTGATGCTGTACAATAAAGGTACTGCTTATTATCAGGAGATCAAAGGAGGTGACGTCGGCTTCGACCGAGAGGAATTGGACAAAATTACTGTAACCGGGGGCCGCAAACTGAGCGGGGAAGTGCGTATCAGCGGCGCAAAAAATGCGGTCCTGCCCATTATCGTCGCAACCCTGTTGTCGGAGGGTCGTTGTGTGTTAGAGGACGTACCGCGGCTAGCCGATGTTCAAATCATTAAAGATGTCTTGCTCTCCTTAGGCGCAGACATCACATTTGAAGAAAACCGCATGGAAATCGACGGCGCACCTGTCAACAAAGTACAGGCGCCAGTAGAATACATCAAAAAAATGCGCGCATCCGTGCTCATCATGGGGCCGCTTCTGGCACGTTTCGGTCGTGCTGTGCTGAGCCTGCCGGGCGGTTGCGGCATTGGTGCACGCCCGATTGATCTGCACCTGAAAGGATTAGAAACCCTGGGCGCCACCATCCAAATTCGCGATGATGAAGTCATTGCCGAAGTACCGGGCGGTGGTCGTCTGCGCGGTGACCGCATCTTCCTGCGCGTTCCAAGCGTCGGCGCAACCGAAAACCTCATGATGGCCGCCAGCCTTGCCGAAGGCACCACCATCATTGAAAACGCTGCCGAAGAACCAGAGATCGTCGATCTCGCCAATTTTCTCAATAGCATGGGTGCCAACGTACGCGGCGCCGGCACCGCCGTCATTCGCATCGAAGGCGTGCAAACCCTGCATGGCGCCGAACACGCCATCATTCCGGACCGCATCGAAGCAGGCAGCTACCTGCTCGCCGGTGCCATCACCGGCAGTACCGTGCGTGTCACCAACTGCATCGCCGACCACCTACGTCCCGTGCTGGATAAAATTGCGGAAAGCGGCGCCACCATCGAAGTAGACGAAGCGGCCAACACCGTCACCGTACACGGCACCGACCACATCCGCCCTGTGGACATCAAAACGCTGCCTTATCCAGGCTTCCCAACTGATATGCAAAGCCAGTTCATGGCCTACCTGACCGTTGCGGAAGGCACCAGCCAAGTCACCGAAACCATCTTCGAAAACCGCTTCATGCACGTTGATGAACTGCGTAAAATGGGCGCCAACATTCAAACCGAAGGCCGTACCGCCTTCATCACCGGCGTTCCAAAACTGCACGGCGCCGAAGTGCGCGCCACCGACCTGCGTGCAGGGGCTGCCCTCATCATCGCTGGTCTCGCCGCCGAAGGCGAAACCATCGTCAGCGACCTCTATCACATCGACCGAGGTTACGAAGACCTCATCGGCAAATTTCAAAGCCTTGGCGCAGACATTCGCCGCTTTGACGATGGCAAATAACTGCATACGAAAAGACCGTTTTCCAATAGAAAACGGTCTTTTTTTCATATAAACACTATCCTCTATCTTCTACAACGCCCTACACAGCTTCTTTCTATTGTTCCTCCGTTGACACACATGGTACAATAGAATAAAATCACACGAAAGGTGGATATTGTTATGGAACAATCCGTACTTGATTTTGTTGTTGAACAAACCAATTTGCTCATCGCTGCGCCATCTTGCAGTGCTGAATGTCGTGCTGCTGCCGAAGCTTGGCTCGCCAGCGACAAGGGTGCAGAAGCCAACGAGGCTTACATTGCTGAACTTGAAGCGGACATTATGCCATTGGATGGTCTCATCGCTTTCGCTGAATCTCCAGCCGGTGCCACTGTTTTTGGCGGCGAAGAAGCTGCTAAGGGCGTGGCGCAACATGGCCGTGACCTCAAAGCTGCCGGCAAGCTGTATTGCGACTGCCCAGCTTGTGCAGCCTGCGAAGCCATTCTCGAAAAGAAGGATCAGATTCTCTAAAACGCAAAAATATACTTAAAACAGCTATTTATTCTAAGACTATAAACTCACAGAACGGGCGAACATCTCAAAATGCTCGCCTTTCTTTGTGTTCATGCTCATCTTTATATCGCTCCTCATCTATCTGACTATACCTTGCACGAATTATACCAAGATACATACTAAATGTAGCAACTAAACCTGAATACACTCCTAAAATAAGGCACCATTCCGTCACTTTCAATACCAGATCAACACACACAGCCTGAATAAAGAAATATGGAATACATCCAAAAATAAACATAGATAAAATACAAATAACAATCGTTCCAGAAATATGTCGATTAGGAACCAATCGAGCTAAAACATGCTTACTTTTTTCTCCGAAAAAAATGTTATTCTTTTTCTGTAATTTTTTTAAAACAATATTACTAAATAACGGGCAAAAAATACCACACCCGATAATAATACTAAAAAAATTAAAAATTAGATCTTGAAAAAATAGCATAGTCCCTTTTGATAGCGCAAAATATGAAATAATACCATTAATAATTGTTGTAGCAATACCACAATTCAGAACAGAACTAACGAGTAATATTTTTGTTGGCTTTTTCATAATTTCACCTTACTTATTACACGCATTGCACCTATCCCCCATAATAAGAACAAAAGCATCTATGATTATCATAGGTGCTTTTGTTCTTCCCAATATTTATTTCGTATCTTCTAAAATCTGATAAATAACACCACCCTCGACATCTCTCGGCATACGATTACCAACAATATGGCAAAATGTTGGAACAATATCTACATTACGAATCGGTCGTTTTATGTATTCCCCTTTTTTCAAGCCCATTCCAGCCCAAATGCAAAGCGCACCCAAGGAATAACCTTCGTTAGTAACGTACTGGAAACAGTTTCCATGTTCAAACCCATATTCTTTTTTCAATTGAAAGAATATATCACCACAATGAGGGCCACCCATCCCTATAGTTTCCATTTCCTCCCTTGTCATAGCAAACGCAATAACACGTTCTTCAGGATGTTGAGGATCACGATAACTATACAAGTCACTAATAATCTTTTGAACAAGGTTATCATAATCTTTAGGATCCACTATGCCTTCAGGATCTCGACCTTTCAAATTAATATAAATATGTGATGTCCTATGATTTATAGCTCTTGTTTTACTCCAATCAATCATATACATCCCTTCAACACCAGGCATCGGAACTGTAACAGTATAGCCAAGTTCTTCCATCACACCAGCATTAATACCAGATAATTCACCAATACCAGGGTTTTCATATCCTGCCGAACGCGGAATTGCTGCATGATCAGAAGTAATACAAACCACTGTATTCTCATCAAGATTATCTAAAACAGTTCCAATATATTTGTCATTAATCATATAAATCTTATCAATAACTTCTCTAAATCTTTTCCAATCTTTGTGACGACCTTCTACTGCTTGTTCCATATAATGATGATTTACAAGATCGATACTATGTAAATGTATATAGAACAATTGCCAATCCGGATTTGTATCGAATAAATACTGTGTTGCTCTCATATGCCAATCGTTAACTAAATCAAAAGATTCCAGTTCCATTGTATCACCCAAAGCAGTGTGTCGATCAACATTTGCAAAATAGCACATTGGACCAACATGTTCCATTAAACCATCATGAATACTTTGTGGATAATAATAAGTTTTATCATCGCAATCCATAACGTGAGAAATATAAAATCGTCCCTTTGTCCCATCTTCTGACATCTCCATACCACGAATATAATATGCTACATTGACGTCTTGGTCATCAATATTAAAAACATCATAAATTGGACTTGACCAGGTGTTTAATGTACATTCCCCCAACGGTTTCTCTGTCTTCTTATTTTTATAAATTTTAATATTCTCATAATTATTTCCATAGAAAAGCGCAACACGACGAATAAGAGAATTATTCATAGAAAAACTAACTTCTTTTGCCCCTTCTGGCACATCAAAAGCCCAGCCTTCAGCATCCTTAATCGGAACGAACAGTTTATCATATTTGTCATCATTGGAAGCTTCTTCAGCAGAAAATCCTTTAATAACCATTCCTGGAGATTCAAGCGGCATTTCACCAAAATGAGAACTAGCCGCCAGAATATCTTCAATAGTCATCCCATCTGGAATATTATCTATTTCGGATTCTGCAGCAAACTGATCTACCTGATCTTTATACACTACACAATCATTTGAACTTTGCGAAACAGTATGAGGAACTTCCCTCACACCAGAAAATTCACTATCAAAAATAACAACTTTTTGAAATTGTACTGACGAGCGTAAAAATGGTACAACACCAACACCATCTACAAAAATATTATTACTACCTTCTACACGGTTTGGCCAAGCTTCACAATAATTCAACATAATACATTTTTTACCTTCATCCTCAAAGGCTTCCCAAATAAACTCAGACTCAACACGCATAGAATTCCAGTTCAATTCCGTAATCCCCAAAGACTTCCCTAGAGTATGATTCAAGAAACAAGTAACGCCGTGTGTTCGTGGATAGTTCCCGGTTGCAAGCGAAGCCCAATTTGGAGGTGTAATCGTTGGTAAAACCCCCATCATATCCAATGTTTTTCTTGCAACACCTTGCTCTAGGAGCTTTTTCATATTAGGCATTTTTCCTTCATCTATCAATCTTCTAACAACAATAGGATCAGCACCATCAAGACCTATCATCATGGCTCGCTTTAAACTCATCAGAATGACCTCCTTATAAAATTTTATTCCAGTATTTATAAGCTCAGTATAGCAATTCCTTTATCACAAAAGAAACAACTACGAAGGTCATTTCTGCCCAAAACACAACCAATAGTTGTAAAATTGTGTTCAATAAAGTAAGCTAGAAAATCAAAGAACAGAACAGATAGCTCGAACTTCTTCTAAAACAACTTCATCGAGGACATTAAATTTATAGTTATTAGAATAAATCAAGCATACCTGAACTTTTGGATGGTCATTAAGTGACAACATAGTAAAATTTTTATAGTAACTGTCACGTACAGCTATACTTTTTGTAACAAGTCCAAATGCTATTTCATCTAAAACAGCCTGACTAATAAGATTCATATTGCCGGAATCTGTAAAAATTTTTGTATGGACATCATAGCGTCTTTCAAAAATATATGAAGTTCCCGGTGTACTTCCATATCCTGCATACAACCCATCTAGCTGTTTAAAGCTAACTTCCGTTTTCCCAGCCAATTTACTTTTCGGCGAAACAAAAACTTGTAATTCATCCTCATAAAGTATACTATACGCAATCTCATCTTCATAATCACTAATATCCCCTATACCCGTATCTCCATCTATTGTCGAAATTAAACCAATACCAAAATCAGAAGTATCTAGCACACCTTCTATTATATCTGATGTTAATTTCTCGGATATTTTTAGTCTTATTTTCGGATATTTCCGATGCAAATTGGTTAATAGCGTAGAACCAATTGTCTCCAGAACATAATTTGACATATGTAATATAATCTCACCTTCCAATTCTGGCGTATACGTATCTGGCTTCATAGAATAGTAAAGCATCCAAAAACGTTCTACAATCTCATTGGCCTGTTCTACAAATTTTTCACCATCGTGTGTTAGCGTAACACCTTTATGAGATCGTTCTAATAATTTAACATCTAACTCTGTTTCTAGTTTATTCATTGCTTTAGAAATAGTCTGTTGGGTCACAAAAAGTTGTTCTGCTGCAGTGGTTATAGAATGCGTTTTTGCAACCATGCATATATATTGTAATTGCTCTATTGTCATATGCTCACACATCCTAACGATCAAGAATCGATAAATGATAAAAATAATAAGCAAGTCAATGATATAACATCAACTTGCTTATTATTATATAAAACAATAAATCAATATGCAATATCAGACTGTTTCGCAAATATACGCTCATTCAAAGTATAAAGCCATAAGAAACCATACTCCAGTTTATACCTAACAAAAGCACTATTCCGCCAATAAGAACAAGAACGGATTGCTTTTTCCGATACTTTGCCATTGGATTAAGATATACTTTATCTTTATCTTCATCATAAATAACAAAATACTTCCTACCAACATATATTTTTTCAGCTTCCATACTCGGGAAAAATTCTTCTGCTAATAAAACCTTGAAATCTTTTGTAAATCGAAATTTAACAAGGTTTTGAGTAATACCATCTTTTTTATGAGATGGCTTATTTACAAGAATATCCGCTTGTGTATAGTATCCTGATGGTCGTACTTTATCTTCTTTTCGTTGAATAAGAAAAGCGCTGCCAATAATAAGTATCCCAACGATCATACACAAAGTACCACAAAAAAACGATAGATACATATACACCATCCCCTTCTGCATTCATGGACTCAGCATACTATTCTTTCTGCTTCCGCTTCTAATTCCTCAAGCGATTTCTTCGCAGAACTTGCACCCCAGATAAGACCAAAAAGTGCTGGAATAAAATACCACAGACCATTAACAACATTTATTCCAAAATAACCTGAAATCGCATATACACTAGGTACTGTCAATGTAGTAAACGTAGCCACTAACCTCGCAGAACCGAACACCATCCCCGTCGCGTTGCTTCTAATTTTCGTCGGAAAACTTTCAGCAAGATATGTCCACATCATTGTCATTGTACCACCACCAAAAAGTGAAAATGTTACACCCATAAAAATTAAAGCAAAAAGGCCAAGGGCTATATTTCCTGAATTTACAAGATTAATCAATGGTTGCGTAGCAATACCTCTTATAATACAAATCATCCCTGCAATACATGAAAAAATAATAATAGGAATGCGTCGTCCACCTTTATCCGAAATCACACTAACTGCCAAATCACCTAATGGTGTGCCAATGACACCAGTTGCTGCAACCATGAGTACCATTTGATATTGCATACCCATATCAACATTAAATGTAGTTCCATAATTAGACATATAGAATATACCTAAAGTGGCACCCCAAGCCAACACGATAACAACTATCGTTTGCTTAAAGAAAGGTTTACTAAACATTATCTTTAAACTTTCAATCATACCAATAGTTTTAGGTTGTACACATTTAAATGCTAATTCACTAAGATCACATGGCTTGCCCGTACATTCTTCCACAATCTTTTCTGCTTCACGAACTCTGCCACGCATTACCAACCAACGAGGTGATTCTTTTAACCACTTAATCCCTATCGGAATTAGCAGAATACTAATACCACCAATTAAAAAACAATAACGCCACGTATGAACACCTATACCTACCATACGTGCACAATAAAAAGCACCAATAGGAATACCTAAAGTTCCTGCCGCAATCGAAAGAGCTTGATACTTTCCACGATTATGAGATGGTAACATTTCTGCCATATACACCATCGCAACCGTTACTAAACCAATCGTTCCAAATCCAATTAAAAATCTACAAATTAAAAAATTTAAATAATTCCCACTCAAACCATTCACAATAGAAGCAGCAAAAAACAGGGCAACTAAACCTATAAGTGCATTTTTCCGGCCAAATTTTGTAGCAATCCATCCACCTAAAAATCCACCAAAACACATTCCTAAAAAATTCATAGCATTCATCGTTGAAATTTGCTGAAGTGTAAAACCTAGATCTTCCATAACTGCCGGCGTAATATTTCCAAACATCTGCATATCCATCTGATCAAAGAAATAGCAGATTGCCGCAATCCATAAAAAGTGTTTATGAGGTTTCCCGAGTTTTTCCATCCCATCAAAGTAATTATCGCCACAAGCTCTTATAGCAGTCTGTGTCATATCGTCCTCTCCCTTCTAACAAAGACCTTTGGTAAAATAGACTCGTTACTGCTCTTCCATAACCACATTTATAGATTACATTTCATTTTTTTATAAATCAATCTACTTATTTTCACATTCCAGATCATTTCACAACCAAAAGTTGTAAATAATCCTTTCGTGCTCTTCTTTTCATTTTTGCAAAAAAGATTCTCCTATGAACTCAAATCATCAAGTGCAAAATTGCAAAGACAATCTTTATGAATACCCTTACTATCCAAAATCTCTAATTGTCGAAAAGCCCAACTTAAAACCTCACAAACTTTAGATACATTAAGCTGAAAATGACGTTTATCTGCTTCCATATCAGTAAAATAATCATACTCTACCTGCTCCACATAATTTTTCGCCAATCTATATATTTCAGGTTCCGTCCCAAATTCTATTTTTCTACAATTAGAACAATACAGTTCAACACCAGAACCACCATACTTATTGTAAATAACAATCTTTGGTTCTAACGGTCCACCACACATTCGGCATACACACCTTTCCGATCGTTCTATAATAATCCTAGGACTCTTAGCCATAATCACTACTCTCCTTTCTTATCCAACCTAAAACTGTTATTATAATTCTATATTTTTTGCTAAAATAACTCGCAAAAATCCAAATTCATAAAAAAACGTTGCTCGTTCCATAGCACCCTAGTTTTAACACCAAAAAAATCAGTAAGATTTTCATCATTAAATATATCTCGCAGCTCCCCTTGAGAATGCAACTTTCCATCTTTCATTAATGCCGCTTTATTAAAAAAGGGGAATATTTCTTCAGTATGATGGGTTACATAAATAATCGAAGTATGTTTCTGTTTTGCTAGATTCTGGATAACATAAAAAAACATTTCTCGCGCAAAGATATCTAATCCACTACAAGGTTCGTCTAATATCAGAATGTTCGGTTCTCCCATCAATGCGCGAGCAATAAGAACTCTTTGTCGCTGCCCTCTGGAAAGAGTATTATATGGGTATCTATCTCTTTTCTCCATACCAAAAATTTTTAAATATTTTTTGGCTTTACGAACATCAACCGATGTCGGCTCTTCTTGAAATCCAAGCGTACCATATTTGCCAGCAATGACAATATCTAAAACAATCTCATTACTCAAAAATTGATCAAAAAAAGAACTACTTACAAAGCCAATATTTTTCCGAAGTTCTATAAAATTGTCTTCATCAACAACTTTATCTAAAATATAAACCTTACCCTCTGTTCCACTTTTATATCCCGACAAAACACTCAAAAGTGTTGTTTTTCCGCATCCATTCAATCCGAATAAAATCCAGTTTTCCCCATCTTGTATATCCCAGTTAAAATCTTTAATAATATACTTAGAGCCTTGTTTCAAACTTAATGTTTCTGTTTTCAAAATCGACATCTCAATCACTCCTAACAATATCGATTTAAAAGACAAAATACCTTCATAAAATCATTCTACCTGCTTAATCATAATCAATAAAACAATTAGAAGTTACTTTACAATGTAACTCACAATTAAAAGTTGTATATTACAAATCATAAATAAAACCATCTAGTCAAACCCATATTTATAAACCATTTCATCAATAATCACTTTTATTAACACCTTGATTGAAACTAAACAAAGCCAGTAAAAACAAGCAGTGGCAAAATTGCCCCTAAATAAAAGAAACTAAAATCATTTCAGAGAATAAGTTTATACCCAAACAAAAGTATACGCATATACAACTACTCCAAAACTTCGTGCCATGATAGCTACAAGAAAAGTTAAAATAGTTATTGTCCACAGCCTAAAGCAACAACTAAGAAAACAGCTTCATAAACATGAACATCAAGAATTTCCAACTGAATATCCCAATTATAAATGGATTACAAATATTCCTCTCATCCGTATTAGACAAAGCGCGCTATATTTATATATAACTCAAAATCTTAAATAATAACGCTATTGAAAATAAAAACAACGCAGACTGACATTCTTTCATCGGACACCATCCGACTTGCCATGCAAAAGTAAAAAGTCGCTACGGAGTTACAACTCCATAGCGACCAAAATGATCCGTACACGTCACAAGAACATTTTTACCCAATAAAATAATATAGAATAACATAACCAATATTTTGGACTAACCCTATAAGTACCTATTACTTATGATTACGTTCTAAAAGAGTTCTTTAAATAGATCAGGTGATCACACTACCACCGACTATCCTCTCTAAGGTTCGTTAGTATTTTTCGTTTTCTTTATTTTACCTTCTTTTACTGCCTCCTTTTACTGCCTCACCTGTAAACAAATCTATGAATTCTTTTAAACTCATCTGATCATTCATAATATCTTCGAAACCAAAAGTAACGATTTCCATATTTATACTTCAAATTTGCATAACGTAAGTTACTTTTACTTTTTTAAATGGAACCACACTTATATGCAGTGTTATCTCAACTAGCATATAAATATGCTCAAAGCAATATTCTACTGATATAATATTTACAGTTTTTTTCACATAGACTTCTCAATATTTCCCTACATCCACTTTTATTTGACCGCAAATAATTTATTTGTAATATTTTCACAAATAAACATTATATATTATCCATATTTCCATTCAGAATGTGACAAACTTTTTATAAGGTCGTCTTGCATGACAAAAAACCAGCTTTGACATGATACCAAAACCGAGTTTATCTATAATCAAAAAACCTGCGACACAGCGTCGCAGGTTCTTTTTTATTTTTAGTATTGACGTTTGATTTCAAAGCCGTGTTCTTCCAGGGCTTTGATGATTTGAGCAACGTGTTCGTGGCCGTTGGTTTCTGCGGTCACTTCCAGAACAACACGGTTGAAACGGTCTTTGGCTTTGAATTGGTTATGGTCAAGGCCGATGATATTGGCACGCTGGTCGGCAAGGATTTTCGCAATCAGAAGCAGCTGCCCCGGTGCATCTGGCAGTTCAACGCTGAACGCAAAGATGCGGCCGCTGGTGACCAAGCCGGAGCGTATCATGGAAGAGATGGTGACCATGTCGATGTTGCCGCCGGTGATGACACAGCCCACTTTCTTGTTACGGCTGTTAAGGTGGCGCAAGGCTGCCAGCGGCAGAGCGCCGGAGGCTTCCACAACGAGTTTATGTTTTTCCAGGAGAAGCAGCACAGCTTCCATGATTTCAGTTTCGCTGACGGTGATGATGCCATCAACATATTTCTGCACGAAATCAAAGGTGGTTTCGCCGACTTCACAAACGGCGACCCCTTCGGCGCAGGTGTTGGTGCGTGCCAATGGCGTTACTTTGCCACGTTCAAGTGAGAGCCGCATACTGGCTGCGCCTTCCGGTTCCACGCCGGTGATGCGAATGTCCGGTTTCAAGGCTTTGGCTGCCAGCGCCACACCGCTGATAAGCCCTCCGCCACCAACCGGCACAAGGATTTCGTCTAAATCCGGATGCTCGTGCAGCATTTCCAAGGCTAAAGTGCCCTGGCCGCAAAGCACGCCGTAGTCGTCGTAGGCATGGATAAACACGCCACCTGTCTCCACCGCCACTTCCAGGGCTTTGCGATAAGATTGGTCGTAATTTTCACCATGAATAACAACGTTAGCGCCTTTTTCCTGGGCGCTTTTAATTTTAATGAGCGGTGTCACCTCCGGCATGATAATGGTGCATGGGCAGCCAAAATGCTGCGCTGCATAGGCAACGCCCTGTGCATGGTTGCCGGCAGAAGCGGTGATAATGCCATGGGCACGCTCTTCTTCGGTGAGCTGAGAAATGCGGTTATAGGCACCACGAATCTTAAAGCTGCCCGTTTTTTGCAAGTTTTCCGGTTTAATCCAGATGTCGTTGCCAAATTCCTGCGAAAAATAGCTGCTGTAAATCAGCGGGGTTTCGCTGGCAACGCCCTGCAAGCGAGCGGCTGCTTTTTCGATCTCGCTCAAATGTTTTGCTAATACGCCCTCTGTCATGAAAAAGGCCTCCTTTGTCAACTATCGTATTTGCTACATTATAACACAGCGTTCCACCTGCTTCAACTTATTTGCAAATTAGCTTCGCATCGTTCGTTTTCTGTTATATAATAAAAAATCTTTTTGTAAAATTTGTCGCAAAAACATTGCTCTGAGCCATCAAATAAGCTATGCTAAAAACGTGCTTATGTGCACCAAGGCAACGCACGTCAGCGTCTGTTCTTAAGATATTATTCTTTTCTCCCCAATCATTGATACGCCACAGACACTGGCGAAATGCCCTTTGGACAGAGTCAACAATGCCGTCCCCCTTTTGCATTGTTGGTTCTGTCCTCTTTTTTTGCACAACCAAGCGTTGCCAGCGCTTGCCATTAACGGTATAATAAAGCCAAATGACCATTTTAAGCAGGTGACGCAGTTGAAGAAAGACATTAAAGAACTCATCGTCGTTGAAGGGAAGGACGACGTCAGCGCCGTGCGCCGCGCCGTCAATGCCACCATTTTAACGACCAGCGGTATGGGGCTTACGCCAGAGCGTTTGGCAGAAATTCGCGCGATTGCTTCGCGTCAGGGTGTGATTGTGCTCACAGATCCCGATGTGCCAGGCACGCTCATTCGCAACCGCATCGCTGAGGTGGTGCCTGAGTGCAAACACGCTTTCATCGCCCGCAAGGACGCACGCCACCCTCGCACCGGCCGCATTGGCGTGGAATATGCCAAGCCGGAAGTCATCGCGCGGGCCTTAGAGAAAGCCTATGCCACCAACTGCACACCCGAAGCACGCTACACCATGGCGGATCTCATGTATTGGGGATTGGCAGGTATGCCCGGAAGCGCCGAGCGGCGTGAAAAATTCTGCGATCTGCTTCATCTGGGCCGTGCCAACAGCAAGGCTCTCTTAAAACGACTCAACGCCTTTGGTCTCGAGCAAGCCATTATCGACGAGGCTCTGGCGCAACTGGAGAACGATTATGAATCTGAATGAGCGCTTAAAAAAACATCATATTACGCTGACGAAAAAATACGGCCAGAATTTCATTGGCGATCCGGCACTTCTTGCACGCATCGCTGCTGTGTGCGACTGGCAGGAAGGCGACCGCGCGTTGGAAATCGGCCCTGGTGCCGGCACCCTCACCCGTGCCATTGCCGAACACGCCGAAGAGGTGCTGGCCATTGAAATCGACCAACGTCTGGCGCCGCTTTTAGCAGAGAGTTTTGAAGGGTTGGACAATGTTCATCTCGTCTTTGGCGATGCCTTAAAAACCGATCTTGACGCCCTCATAACCCACGAACTTGGCTGGAACGGCAGCTACAAGCTCGTTGCCAACCTTCCTTATTACATCACCACCCCGCTCATCATGCACGTGTTGGAGGACACTGCACGTGTCAGCGAGCTTGTGATTATGGTGCAAAAAGAGGTTGGCGAACGTCTCACCGCCACCCCTGGCAGCAAGGCTTATGGTGCTGTAACTGTGATGGTGCAGTATGCCGCCACGGTGCGCCGTGCTTTTGACGTGGGACGCCACGCCTTTGTGCCTGCGCCGGAGGTAGATTCCACCATTCTTCATCTAAAGCCTTATGAAACGAAACCTTTGCAGGCCCTGGACGATGCCACACTGCGGCGTGTGGTGAAGGCGGCGTTCAGCCAGCGCCGCAAAACTCTTCGCAACAGCCTGCAAAGTCTCGGCGCAAGCAAAGAAGCCATCGCTTCTGCCCTGGCCGGTGCCGGCATTGAAGAAAGCCGCCGTGCAGAAACGCTGTCGGTGGCAGAATTTGTCGCCCTGGCCGATGTATTTTACCAACAAGGAGGAGAGCAATGAACGCACAGAGCACCTACGACACCTGGTGTGCCCGTACCGATCTAACCCCAGATGAACGTGCCGAATTGGCTGCTATGAAAGATGATGCACTTGCCATCACCAAAGCGTTCGGACAAACGCTGTCCTTCGGCACTGCTGGTTTGCGCGGCATTATGGGCATGGGCACCAACTGTCTCAACCGTTTCACCATTGCTGGTGCTACGGCGGGCATTGCAGAATGGCTGTTAGAAACCGGCATGGCTGGAAAGCCCGTTGTCATCTCCACCGACAGCCGCTTAAATCACGAAGAATTTGCACGCACCACCGCTCTCGTGCTGGCACAATACGGCTTTCCTGTGCTGCTTTGGGCAAAACCAACAGCCACACCGGTGCTTTCCTGGAGTGTGCGCCATTTTGGCTGCGCTGCCGGTATCATGATTACTGCCAGCCACAACCCACGCGATTACAACGGCTACAAGGCTTACGATGCCACTGGCTGCCAACTGCTTGCGGCAGATGCCACCATGGTGACCCGCCATGCCGATGCTTATTTTAACGGCAAACCTTTGACCGTCAGCGGCGACCTCGACACCTTGGTGGCAGAGGGAACGATTCGTTTACTTGATGAAGAATTATCCGATTATTTAGCCACCATTCGTGCCACCGTTGCGCCGCTGCAAAAAAATCCAGACACCCCGCTTGCCATCGGCTACACACCGCTGCATGGTGTGGGCGGCGCACCTGTGCTGGAAACGCTCGAAGCCTTTGGCATGACGGTGTATCCTGTGGCGGAACAATTTGCGCCAGACGGCCATTTTCCAACCATCGCCACGCCAAACCCTGAGCTTCCTGTGGCTTACGACCATCTTTTTGCGCTCGCAGAGGAAAAAGACTGCGATTTGCTCATCGCCACCGACCCAGACAGCGACCGCCTTGGCGCTGCTGCCAAAGACAAAAGCGGGCAGTGGCACCTCATCAGCGGCAATCAGCTGGGGGCGCTGCTCATTGATTTCCTCGCTGAAACACGCGGTGTCGCGTCGGGCGATACCATCATCACCACCACCGTCACCTCTGAGTTTGGCAAAGCCACCGCCCGCTATCACGGCTATCAGCTACTTGAAACCTTTACCGGTTTCAAATACATCGGTCATTGCGCCAATGATGTTGTAAGCGATACCGCCCGCACCTTTGTGCTCGGCTATGAAGAATCCTACGGCTATCTCTACGGCGACCACGCCCGTGACAAAGATGCCATTATCACCGCCGCCCTTGTGGCCATCATGGCACAAACCGACAAAACGCAGGGGCGCAGTTTGCTGGACCGTTTAGAAGCGCTCTATGCCAAGGTGGGTGCCTGGGCAGATACGCTCATCAACCTTGTGTTCGACCCCATTCCTGGGCAGGAAGCCATCAGCGACCAGGTGATGCGTGCACTTCGTCAAGATCCTCCACAAACAATTGCAACCATTCCTGTAAAGAAAACGAACGATTATCTGACCGGTATTGATTCTCTACCTAAGGAAAATGTGTTACAATATATATTGGCTGACGGTTCCGTGGTGTGTTTGCGTCCATCGGGCACCGAGCCAAAAATGAAATGTTATATCAGCGCCTGCGCCGGTATTCTTTCCGACGCTCATGCGCTTTGCGAAAAAATAGAAGCGGCTTTTCACACCTTTGTCGCCCATTTGAAGGAGGATGCATCAAGTTGATTCAAGCGGATTTTACAAACGCCCGCACCGATCTCAGCGATCCGGCGCTGGCTGAACGTATCGCGACAATCCACACACGCCTGCACCACCATCCTGACCTCATGTGTGGCTGGGTGGAATACCCTTTCCAGATTTCCGATGCTGCCTTAGATGCCATCATTCAGGAGGCTGAAGCGGTACGCAAACGTTGCAGCGTGTTTGTAGTGATCGGCATTGGCGGCTCCTATCTGGGCACCATCGCCGGCATCAGTTTGCTGCGCCCGCCATTTGAAAAGCGCGGCACGCTCGGCAATCCACGCATCATCTTCGCCGGTCAGCACTTAAGCAGCGATTATTACAACCATCTCATGGAAATCCTCGAGGACCCCGATGAAGAAATTTGCGCCTGCATGGTCAGCAAATCTGGCACCACCACCGAACCAAAGGTGATTTATGCCATCATCAAAGAAGTGCTGAAAAAGCGTTATGGCAACAAGCTCAACGAACATCTGACCATCATCACCGACCCTCGCTGGGGCTATTGCCACGAGGAAGCGGCAAAATACAACCTTCCTTGTTTTGAAATCCCGGTGGACATTGGCGGCCGTTATTCGGTGCTTACCGCTGTGGGGCTTTTTCCGTTCGCCGTTGCCGGCATTGACATCAAAGCCATGATTCGTGGCGCGCGTCAATCGGCCACGGTGTTTATGGAACCACGGCTGGAATACAACGACTGCTACCAATATGCTGCCATTCGCTACCTGCAATCCCAGGCCGGCAAACGCATGGAAATCTTTGAGGTGTACGAAGGAAATCTGCTTTACTTCACCGAATGGCTGCGCCAGCTCTTTGCCGAAAGTGAATGTAAAGACGGCAAAGGCTTATTCCCAGCCACCATGCAGATGACCACCGACCTCCACTCCCTGGGGCAATTTCTTCAGGAAGGACGGCAGGATTTTATCGAAACCGTGCTCTTTGTGGAACACATCGAAGATAAAATCAAAATTCCGCCGGGTGTTGCCGGCAGCTGCACCAGCTTGCACTGCCTTAACGACATCATTCGCCACAGTGTGCTCACCGCACACCAGGAAAACAACACGCCGAACATTCTTCTCAACATCAGCGAATTTTCCGCCTTCACCTTCGGCGAACTCGTCTATTTCTTTGAGAAGGCTTGTGCCATGAGCTGCTACCTCACCGGCGTTGACCCATTCAACCAGCCGGGCGTGGAAAACTATAAAACCGAACTCAAGGCACGCATTGATTCTATGATTAACGCCTAAACACACAAAAAGGAGGGTATCTTTTGAGCTATCAGGCTTTATACCGCGTCTACCGCCCGCAAACGTTTTCTGCATTGATTGGGCAGGACGCCATTTCTCACACGCTCTTAAATGCCCTTCGCAAAAATCGCCTTGCCCATGCCTATCTCTTTTGCGGCCCCCGCGGCACCGGCAAAACGAGCACCTCGAAAATCCTCGCCAAAGCCGTCAACTGCCTCAATCCGGAGGACGGCGAACCGTGCAACGCCTGTGAAAATTGCCGTGCCATCAACGAGGACCGTTTTCTCGATGTCATCGAAATTGACGCCGCTTCCAACCGCGGCATTGATGAAATCCGTAACATTCGTGAACAGGTGCGTTTCACGCCAAGCATGGGCAAACGAAAAGTGTATATCATCGACGAAGTGCATATGCTGACCACCGAAGCCTTCAACGCACTTCTCAAAACCTTGGAAGAGCCGCCGGAACACGTGCTCTTTATTTTGGCCACCACCGACCCACAGAAAGTGCCGAAAACAGTGCTCTCGCGCACCCAGCGTTTCGACTTTCACCGTATTCCGACACCGGTTTTGGCCAATCATCTGCGCGATATTTGCGACCAGGAAGGCATTGACGCCTCTGACGATGCACTGGCGCTCATTGCCAAAACCGCCGCCGGCGGTATGCGCGATGCCATCAGCCTGCTTGACCAGGTCATCGCCTTTTCTGGCGATAGCATCGATAAAGACGCCGTGGTGCAAATGACCGGCGGCCTTGACGACGCCGCTTTGGCGGAGTTGGTGCAAAAGCTCATGCAAGGCGACACCAATGCCCTGTTCCAATCGCTCACTACGCTTCTTGCCGCGGGCAGCGATGCCCGTGCTCTGGCGCACAGCCTCACCGCCTATCTGCGTGATCTCTTGCTCGTGCGTGTGGGTGCACCGGCAGACAGCACCCTGCCCGGCGACACGTTAAGCGCACAAGCCAAAGCCCTCAGCCTGCGGCAGCTTGAGCAACTCATTGCCAAAGCCTCAGACGCCGAGCGCGAAATGCGTATCGCACCGGACAGCGAACTCGTGCTGGAAGTAGCCCTCATCGAAATGGCACTCATTCTGCACGAAGAACCTGTACAAACGGCGCCATCAAAAACACTGCGGCTGACACCAACGCAAGCGCAAGCGCCAACGCCGCAGGTAGCAGCACCTGCTGCCCCTGCGCCGGAAACACCTGCCGCAGAAAGCGAACAAGCAGCAGCCACCCCACCGGCAGCGGCAATCAGCACAGACGACGCGCAAACACTGGAACAGCTACGCAGCCTGTGGCCGCAAGTGGTGGAAGCGCTGAAAGACGTGAGTATTCGTATTCATGCCTTTGTCAAACCCGCAGAACTCGTGCGCTACGAAGCCGGCACCCTCACCCTGCGCTGGCCACGCGCCGCCATCTTTAACTGCAAACAAATGCGCCTGGCGGATAACCAAAAGATTCTCGCCGACACCCTCGCCGTGCGCTGGCCGCATCCCGTGCACTTCGACTGTCAGTTGGAAGCCGACCCCGCCGACCACCCCACCGTTGACATCACCGACGCCATTCATCAGGTATTCGGCGCCGATGTCCCCATAGAAATCATTGACGAAAAAACAAAGAAACATTAAGGAGGCCCTCCAATGGCTAATATGCAAAACATGATGAAACAAATGCAGAAAATGCAACGCGAAATGGCAAAACTTCAGGAAGAACTCACACAAACCCCAGTAACCGGCACTGCCGGCGGCGGCGCCTGCAAAGTCACCGTCAACGGCGCCAACCAAATGCTCGCCGTAGAACTGGCACCGGAAGTGGTTGACCCAGATGACATCGACATGCTTCAAGACCTCATCGTTGCTGCCACCAACGACGCCATGCAGAGCGCACAGAAACTCTCCGAAGAACGCATGGGTTCCCTCACAAAAGGCATGAAACTCCCTGGCGGCATGGGTGGCTTGTTCTAATGCAACCCTATCAAGACGCCATCGGCGAAATGATTGACGCCTTCGCGCGCCTGCCCGGCATCAGCCGCCGCGGCGCCGAACGCCTCACCTACTACCTCTTGCAGCAGCCTGAGGACACCAGCGACACCCTTGCCCGTGCCATTCACAACGGGCGTCACAGTATTCACTACTGCAAACGCTGCTTCAACCTCACCACCACCGACCTCTGCCCCATCTGCATGAGCAAAAAGCGCGACAACCGTCGTCTGTGTGTTGTCGAAGAAGCCCGTGACATCAACGCCATCGAGCACAGCGGTGCCTACAACGGCCTCTACCACGTCCTCGGCGGCGTCATCAGCCCAATGGACGGCATCGGGCCGGACGAACTGCACATCAAAGAACTGCTCGCCCGCATCGACACAGAACCCATCGAAGAAATCATCTTCGCCCTCAACGCCAGCGTTGAAGGTGAAGCCACCACCCTCTACCTCATCAGCCAACTCTCCGGCAAAAACCTGCGCCTGAGCCGCATCGCCCAGGGTATGTCCGCCGGCAGCGACATCAAATACGCCGACCAGCGCACCCTGTCGCGGGCGATTGAGGGAAGAACTGAAATTAACTATTGACAAAAAACATCTCATCGTGTATCCTAAAGTAGTGCTCAGCAAGAGCACAGACGCGGATGTGGCGGAATAGGCAGACGCGTACGTTTCAGGTGCGTATGCCGCAAGGCGTGTGGGTTCAAGTCCCTCCATCCGCAGTAGCGCTGACCAAAAGGTCAGCGCTTTTTTGTTGCATAAAAAAGTCAGAGCCAAAACATTTTGGCTCTGACTTTTGTCATACTCACATCGATACATCTCCCTCGTTAATTTTTCGACAGCAAAAATTAAACCACGATGTTCTAAAAAACATCGTGGTTCTTTGTTATCTTAATCCCCAACGACAAAGATAGCCTTCCATGGTCTTTCTTGCCTCTTCATCCCATGTTTCTTTAGTATCTTCAAATAATATTTGTGCCTGCCTTTTTTGTATTTCTGTTTTACATATGAGTTCTTTTATGTTCTGTAAAAGTGTCGGTGAATATATCTCACGTAGAAGTTTCTTAAAATCAGCAATCACATCTGGTAAACGATATGTATAATTGTACCAATAACGCTTCATCATCACCGGCCCAACAAAACATCCCTTTTCTTCTAATTCCTGTACTTTGTTGTAAAGTGTGCCCTGATTGGCATTAGCCATATAACGTATGGTGCCATGCTCTTCATAGCCCATACCATAAAGGGTCGCTTCAAAGATGTCTTTGCTAACCGCATCATCCATCACATTAAGCATTTCTTCCTTGTGCCATTGCAAAAAACGATTATATACCGTCGCTGAAAGCGCGCAGCAGTTGTAAAAATATGTTGCCTGTTCCAAAAATCGTGCAAGTGCTTCTTTTTCAAAAACACCTTCTAAGCGTTCCGTTTCATTGCGTAAAAAGCCTTCTGCCGCGTTTGTCGTACACATCTCGGCAGTCTCCCGCAGCGCTTTGAAAAAATGGCGTGGATACTGTTTTTGTAACTCATGCGCCAACATTTTCTGCACATCTTGAGCAATCAAGTTCTTCATACCAGAAGGCACTGGATATTTGCGCGTCATGTGTACCACACGGCTGGCAAAAAATCCCTTATGATCACTGGCGCGCACAAAATTCCAGATGTCTTCAGGGCATTCACTAATACGAAAACACATTTTATCAAGCATAGGATCCAAATAGGCGCAGCCATACATGGTAAACTCCATGTCAAACCAACCCAACGCTGCTTTCTTACCCACAGCCTCTGCCACTTGCAGGTCACGAAATTTGACCATCATATTCAAATCACCTGTCATCGTACTGCCCTCCTCTGGTTTGTAAAATCGCCTGAATGCGAGACTTGGTCGCCACTTGCATGCGATAACCATCAGCTTCTTTTTCTACCTGTACCGGATATCCCAAAAGACCTGCCATCGTCTTATTATTCATGAGATTTGCTGTTTCCCCCTGTGCAAAGACGGCACCGTTTTTTAATATCAACATCTTATCAAAAAGCGGAATAAGTTCTTCTACATAATGGGTTACATAGATAATGGTCAATGCTTTATTGGCGCTTAGTTCTTCTATAATGCTAAATAAATAACTGCGGTTATAAACATCCAATCCTGTGCATGGCTCGTCTAAAATAAGAATGTCAGGTTCGCTAATCAAAGCTCGAGCAATGAGTACATTTTGTCGTTCACCCTTTGAAAGCATATCAAAAGAACGATCAATCTTATCGCCCAACTGTAACTCCGTAAGCAGTGCTTTTGCCAGAGTAACATCATCCAAGTCGATGTCACTGGCCAACCCTAACGTGCCAGTTTTGCCTGAAAGGACGATGTCCAATACTGATTCTTTCGTATAATATTGATCAAAAAACGCTGCCGATACCCAACCAATCTTCTTGCGCACATCTAAAATAGTCGTATTCGTTGGTACCTCACCAAAGATTTTCAACTCGCCCTGCGTCCGTTCTCTAAATCCTGCTATTATACTCAGTAAGGTTGTTTTGCCACTGCCATTCATACCAAATACTGCCCAATGTTCTCCAGGCATAACCTGCCATTGAACATCTTTTAGCAAATGGCGATAACCCACCTTACAACTCACACCGTTCAATTCTATGATAGGCTTATCCATATATTCACCCTCATTCTATGGTATGCACATCATCACTATAGAGATCTTCAATGATAACGTCATCCAAGTCATCTTCTGTAAAAGTAACACACGCGCCTAGCTGATTTTCGTTTATCGCCAATGGAATAGTAAAACCATTCTCGTTAAGAATACCAAAGTTTTGATCTTGCCAAGCCATAATTTCACACACCTTTGAAATCGTCATCTGCTTGGTACGTTCGTTGTCATCCAAATCCGGAAAACAATTAAAACCACTATGCTCAACAAAATAGCGGGCACTCTGATAAATAGCTGGCTCTACACCATATTCAATCCGTGCACAATCTTTACAAAAAATCTCTACACGTGCATCTTCAAAGCTACTAAAAATGATACGTTTCAAAACAAGCGGTCCACCACAATACTTACATACACAATGCTTGCTACGCCGTTTCAACACATCCAACCGTTTCTTAGAATGAAAATCCATAAGTGCCTGTTTTTCATGATCCATTATGATCGCATCCTTTCTTCATCAAATAAAGAAAAAGAGGCTGAATAGCCCCTCTTTCCACTTAGTTTAGAACAATACATTGGCGAGCGCATAACCATACGTGCTAATGACAACAATAGCAATAATCATAAGCACCACAGCCTGCTTGTAAATATACTTCGGTTCCAACCAATCTTTGTTGGCAAACATCATGCCCGCCATCGGACAAGCCGCTGGAGTAAGAATGGCAATGTGCACAATAATCGCTAAAAGAACAACCATCGCTGTGGCATTGGCGCCTACTGCTCCTGCCACACTCACAACGACTGCCATAAAAATTAACGCTGTTACAGCATTGTTGGCAAGATTTGTCATAATCAATGCAAGTGCAAGAATAAGCACTGCAAAAAGAATCACCGGTTTATCTTGGAAGAACGGTACCAATACACCAATCAAAAATTCCTGTACCCCTGTTCCTTCCGAAGTGATCGCCGTTGATATAGGTAAGGCAGCCGCTGTTAAAATAACCGCAGCCCAAAGCACTCCCCGCCCTGCCATTTCCTGAAAATCAAGAAGAGGTTTACCATCAATCTTTATGATCATCGCCAAGCATACAAAAATCGCTGAAAGTCCCGCTAGGCCAATTTTAGCCATTGTACCAATGATTGGCCAACTAGTCGGGAACATATGCGAAGCTAAAAATGATACGATCATCAATACAAAAACGATAAACAATATCTTCTGATGTCGATCCAACGTGGTCTTCATATTATCAAAAGTATGCTCATTGATACTGGCAATCTTATCAATGTTCACTCGTAAGATAAATTTATTAACCAATAGATAGAGCACCACAATCAAAAACATACAGCCCCAGCAAACCAACACATAACTACCATAATTGATGGCCGGCCCCCCCAGATTTTGATAAGCAGAGAATACCATCAGTGGCACCAACTGATAGGGGAATGAACCCATCCCAATAACAGAAGCTACCGTGATTCCAATAATAGTAAGTGATGGCCAAGCATCCTTCTTCTGGTAGCCGGCAATTATACTCACATCATAAGTCACAGCCCACATGATAAGCATACCAATAAAAGCATTACCTGTCATAGAGCTAAGGAAAAACGCCGTAAAAATAAGCACTGCTGTAAACAGCCATGGCCGACCAAAAAAGATTTTGTGGTTGATGGCCTTAATAGCGAGCCATTTGGAAACCCCTGCATCACTGATAGCCTGAGAGAAAACCAACACAAGCACAATGACAAAGACAGTACTGCTGCCCCAGCCCTCAATCAACACATCATCAATCGTGTTATAATCACAGATAGCCAGAAGTACCAGACCTAAAAGGCTCGGCCAAATTTGATCAACCGTACTCCAACCATAAACCATCCCGAAGAAAATGCCCAGCATCTGCATACCAAATGGTGTGATCGGAGCGGGAGCCGGTAAAAAGCCGAAACCGATCATAATGACCAAAGTGATGACGATATGAATCCAATAAGCGGTCGACTTTTTGCGTGTTGTAGACATATACATCCTCCTAAATTTAATGCAACAGATCGCCGGCGCCATCTGCTAATAAAAACGCCGTACTGAATGTATTTCTTTGGTTTCCCTTCACATTCAGCACGGCGCCTTTCCTTCGCCTCACAGTGTGAGGTCGTCCCCTTTTATACGATTAAAATTCTTCTGCGAAAATCTGGTAAACCGGCGCCCCTTCACACTGTGCAGGCATACGCACACCTGCCAAAGCAGCAACTGTTGGCACAAAGTCTACTTGACGAATCACACGTTCAGTTTCATAACCTTCTTTCAACCCTGGTCCGGCAGCGATAAAGATTGGTGAAACAGACGTATCATTTTCACCATAGGTTGTCGACAAACTATCCGCATGGTCAAAATTGTACCCTTCTGCGATCCAGATACAAATATCGCCAGCTTCTGGTCCGCCTTGACCAAGGAGAATCGCATCCTTATTACGCAGTGCCACAGTAACCACTCTGTGACCGGTTTCAGGATCTTTGTAGCCATAGAGATCCGTAATAATTTGTTCTTCCAATTCGTACTGATCCGCTGGATCTACAATGCCATCAATGTCACCGTGCTTATTACGACCCTTGATGTTCAAATAAATGTGGCCATCACGCTGCATGACCGCTCTGGTTTTCGTCCAATCAATTTCCGGAATCTTATTGCCATCAACGTCACGTTTGAGCACGGTATAGCCCAACTCTTCCATAACCGGTGTGCAGATACCATTGATGTCAACAAGCAATGGCAATGTATGTTTAGCCGCTACCTGACCATGATCCGAGAAAATCATAATGGTCCACCCTTCATCAAGAAGATGCAGGAATTTGCCAAGATAATAATCGGTCTGTACATAAAGGTCACGCATCCATTTTTCCGCTACTTCAACTGGTTGTCTGTTAAACGGACGATCAGCCAAATGTTTAATAAACATATGTTCCTGCAAATCGACAGAATGGAAATGAGAAAAGACAACATCCAAATCTTCTGCTTCAATCAAATACTGAATAGCGGCGGATTGCCAATCGGCCACAGCATACCAGTTATCCAACATACATTCTGTGATAAGCAAACTATCCTGACGCCCCTGCATAGATGGTGGTACGGAATAGCCTACATTGTCAGCCACTTCACGGAAAATTCTCTTTGGATGCCAAACAGAATCGTCTTCAATGTGGGAAGCCATGGACACATGCATGGTCAATGTGCTACCATCTTCAGCCATGCGTAAAAGTTTCATATTACGAATAACTTTCAAATGTTTATCGTGAACAACAGATTCATCTTGAACTGCTGGTACCAACTTTCCTAACGTCAACACCACAATTGGTTCAGTATCTTTTTTCTTCTTATAGATAGCAACACTGTCATAGATACCATCTTTATTCTTGAGGATCAAAGCTGGTCTACGAATCAAACCTCGAGAAAAAAGTATGGTAAATTCCTTAGCATCTTCTGGTGCAGAAGCCCATCCGGTCGCCGGCTTAATTGGCGACTGTACCATATCGGTGTAGCCTTCAGTAGCAGAAGTAGTTGTTTGATTACGTTTCCAGATCAAATTTTTGCGGGAATTGGCACCTGCTTTGGCATTATTACTAAAAGATCCAACCTCTGTATCATCTTCTTCCACATTATCAGTCACGCAAGCCGCACTTGCTTCTATCGGTGTCTTTGGCATGAACTTGAGATCAGTGAACTTTTCTGAAGCGCCAACAAGGAATTCATATTCAACGATACAAGTTGATTGACCAACAACCCCTGGTGCCGTGCCATCAACGACATAAAGATTTTCACTATCAGAGGTTGGCGGCCAACTGGAGCCTGGCCAATGGAAAACAAGTGTTTTTAAACCTGCTTCTGCCAGAACATTCCACAATGGTTCCGCTTTGCAAAGACGAGAATCCAAATTGTAGTCAATCTCATCAATATCATCGCCCTTACGGAAGAAACCAGTAATACCATGCACATTAGAATTGCAGCCGGTAGCCAACGTCGTCCACATTGGTGGTGTAACCGTTGGATGACCACCCAACATCACCAAATCATGACGTTGCGCACCACGTTCAATGTACTTTTTAACGTTTGGCATGAGGCCAGCATCAACATATTTTCGTGTTAAACGTGGGTCCATCCCATCAACACCCAACAGCAAGATTTTGTTTGCTCTTTTCTTTCTTTCAGTCATGAAAACATCCTCCTTACGCATTCAGCGTTTCTCTTGAAACGTTTTGTTGTTTTCTTGGTTTTAGTATACACCCATTAATACTGCTTATCGAAGACATTAAAAATCGCCATTTTTCCAAGAGGCGTATGATTTTTCATACGCCTTTCATTGCTAAGCGCCACACATCGCTTTATAATAGACATATACAAACGCTTCCTGCCAAGGTTCAAAAAAGAGAGGAGTTTTTGCCAATGATTAACCTTGATCATCTTCAATATTTCATTGAAGTTGCCCAATGTGGCTCTATATCCAAAGCTGCTGAAAAAAGTTTTTTAGAGCGTAGCAACCTTAGTGCCATCATTGCACGATTAGAAGACCATTTTGGCGTCAAACTCTTCCTTCGTAGCAGCAAAGGCACCACACTCACTCCAGAAGGTGAACAAGTATTCACATGGGCCACTCAATGCTTAAACGCTCACAACCAACTTCTTACCTCTTTCCAACACCAACAATTACAGAAAACAAACATCCAACACCTGACCCTCTACACCAGTGTCGCCACTAACGAAAGCATCTATGTAAAACCCATCAATCGCTTACTCGAACTTTATCCAACACTGTCTATTAACATGCGCCAGACCAACAGCGACACCAACTTTGACAATCTTCTTGAACATCCTAATACCGTTGGCCTTTTCACATTAGACGATGAACTACTTACCGTCTTAGCTACTTACCCTACCCTTCAATTCATCAAGCTGGTCGATGTACGCCTGGCTGCCTATGCAGCGCCAGATAACGACCTTATCAAACTCTATTCCTCAATCTCTCTGAAAACTCTTTCGCAAATGCCCCTTCTTCTCTATACCATCAATGATCAGTCGCCACTTTTAAAATTTCTACGTTCCTATTACTCCAATACCACCATCATCAATACCGTCTCCACCCCTACCATGCTGCAATATCTCCTAGCCACAGGCAAACATGTCTCCATCGGCGCTGCACCACCAAACACCCCACCCGTATTCAACGCCATGAAAAGTATCCCTATTCGCGACAAAATTCCCCTTTATTTCGGCATCGTCGTACAACACGAAGCGTTAAATAGCCCTATCTTACAATCCTTACTTGATGCCTATTGCGAACTCTTGCACCTGCCACCACTAATGCTCAACGAAACATAATCGTAAAAATCCCCCTGCTCGAACACAAGTATGTTCAAGCAGGGGGATTTACTATGTAATTTATCGCTGCATTTGCGTGCGGCGCAAGAACACAATCGCCAGAATTGCTACGATGGCTTCTGATGCTGGCATGGCGAGAAATACGCCTGGCAGGCCAAGTGCGACCGGCAGGAGGAAGAGCATGATGCCTGAGAGCACGAGGCTTCGCAGGACGGAGATGGTCATGGCTTGACGTGCGTGCATGGTGGCTTGCAGGTAATAGGTGGCAAGAACGGTGATGCCTAATGAGAGGAAAAAGAGAAAGTAGCAGCGGAAGGCGAGCGGTGCGGCAGCGAGCACGCTTGGGGTGGCGTCAATAAAAAGGCTGGTGATTTGTTTTGGGAAACATTCGCCCAAGAGCATAAAGACGATGCCCATGATAACCACGGTGACAAACGCCATACGCAGCACGGTATGCACGCGGTCGAGCTTGCGGGCGCCGTAGTTGGTGGAGAGCAGCGGTTGTGCCGCCTGGCCCACGCCGCCAAAGAGAGCCTGGAAAAGCAACGAGATGGTGCTGACAACGCCGTAAACGGCAAGGTGGTCAACGTTGCCATAGCGCAGGATTTGGTTGTTGATGACGATGGCGATAAAGACGTTGCCCAAATCGAGCACGCCGGAGCCAAAGCCCACGGTGATGATGCGGCGCATATCACGCAGGAGGTGTTTTGGCCACACAAGGCGCAGATGGCATTTCTTACGGCGCAGGAAGTGCGTTGCCATAATAACCGCTTGCAGCGAGGCACCGCTAACAGTAGCGATGGCAGCACCAGCCATACCCATGTCTAATGGGAAGCAGAAATACCAATCGCCAAAGCAGTTCCACAAGCCCCCTGTGATGACGGCAGCCATGGCAAGCTCCGGCGCGCCGTCATTACGCAGATAGGCGCCAAGGAAAATCGGCAGAATGTAGCCCGGAAAGCACCAGACAAGCCATTTTCCGTAGTCGAGAATGTAGGGCATATTTTCTTCGGTGGCACCAAAGAAGGTGAATACTTGCTCATGAAAGAAGAAAAACGTCACCCAGCCCACAATGATGATGCTTGCAATGAGCACGAGAGCGGCTGTGAAGTAGGCGTTGCCGCGCGCTTCCTGCCCCTCGCCTTTGGCGTTGGCCATAAGCACAGCCCCGCCGATGCCGCAAAGGTTGGCGAGAAACACCATGATGCTGAAAAAGGGATTCAGCACAGCGATGGCTGCTGCGCCCATTGGCCCCACGGCTTGACCCACGGCAATAGTGTCAACGAACGCATAAATGGACGTTGCCAACGCACTGCCCATTGATGCGATGAGATATTTTCTGTAAAGTTTTTTGATGTCTGTTGCGAGAAAATCCATCGGCGCCTCCTACCTGTATCAACGATTTAATGTTCTATAAAAAGTGTAGTTTAACATAGAAAAAAGGTGCTGTCAAAGCACACGCCTTGGCTGTGGATATTTTGCTATGGTATAATGGTCGTATAGAGGCAAGGAGGAACTGCTATGAATATTCTTGTTATTGATGCCCAGGGCGGCGGCATTGGGCGGCAGTTGGTGAGCCTGCTCAGCGAAGCGCTGCCAGATGCCACGCTCACTGCCGTTGGCACCAACGCCACGGCTACGCAGGCGATGCTCAAAGCCGGCGCCACGCAGGCTGCCACCGGCGAGAACGCTGTTGTGGTGTGCGCCCGCAAGGCAGATGTCATCATTGGGCCAGTGGGCATTGTCATTGCCGATGCGCTTTTGGGCGAAATCACGCCACGCATGGCGCTGGCTGTGGCGCAGTCGCCTGCCAAACGCATTCTCATTCCTGTCAACCACTGCGACAATCTCGTTGCCGGTGTTGGCGACCGCAACATTCGTCAGCTTCTCGCCGATGTGCTCGCTTTGCTGAAGGAACACGTTTGTTGATATTGGCGCACCACTGTGCTATACTATATCCGTTGGCAGGAAGCCGACTTACGCCGGCAGACGCCCGACATTGAACAATCATTCATCTATTGCATTATGTATGCCATGAAGGCACACTTCGTCTCTCAGGGAGGCGTGGTGTGCTTTTTTCTTGTAAAGGGGGAAACACTATGACGCTAGAGGAATTTTTTGCCGCCACGCCGGAAGTGGCGATTGCCTTTTCCGGCGGTGTGGATTCTGCCTATTTGCTCTACGCCGCCATGCGCCACGCGCGCCGTGTGCGTGCCTACACGGTGCAGAGTGCCTTTCAGCCACGTTTCGAGCTGGAGGACGCACGCCGTTTGGCAGCGCAGCTTGGCGCACCGCTGACCATCGTGCCGCTTGATGTGCTCGCTGTGCCCGACGTGGCAAAAAACGATGCCAACCGCTGCTATCACTGCAAGCGTGCTGTGCTTTCGGCGATTCAGCAAGCTGCTGCTCGTGATGGTTTTTCGGTGCTTTGCGATGGCACCAACGCCGATGATGACGGCGCCGAACGTCCTGGTATGCGTGCACTGGCAGAGCTTGATGTGCGCTCGCCGCTGCGTGCGTGCGGCCTCACGAAGGCTGCCATTCGCAAGCACAGCCGCGAGGCAGGGCTTTTCACCTGGGATAAGCCGGCTTACGCCTGCCTGGCCACACGACAAGCAATGGGCGAACCGCTGACGGCCGCCGCCTTGGCAGCCACCGAAGCTGCGGAAACGGCGCTTGTTGCGCTCGGCTTCCGCGATTTCCGCGTGCGTGTAGCGCATGGCCATGCGCGGATTCAAGTACCCGAAGCCCAGCTTGCACAGGTGCTCAGCCAACGCACCGCCATTCTCCATGCGCTTCGCCCCCTCTACCATAGTGTATCGCTCGATTTGGAGGTGCGACCATGACAGATATTAAACACTTGCTCGAAGGCGTGCGTGATGGCAGCGTTTCCGTGGACGATGCCGTGCTGGCGCTAAAAAAGCAACCTTTCGAGGACATTGGCTACGCCAAAATCGACAACCACCGCAAGCTGCGTCAAGGCACGGCAGAGGTCATCTACGGCGCCGGAAAAACCGCCGCGCAGATTGCCGGCATCGCTGAAACCATGCGTGCTGCCGGTCAGGAAACCATTCTCATCACCCGCCTTTCTGCCGAAGCCGCCGCTCTTGTGCAGGAAAGCCAGCCCCTCGTGTATCACGAGGCAGCACGCTGCGGCGTGATTGGCCCAACACCGGAGCCAGACGGCCTTGGCACCATCGTTGTGGCCACCGGCGGCACCAGCGACCTGCCCGTTGCCGAAGAAGCAGCCCTCACTGCCACCGTGCTCGGCAACGAGGTGATTCGGCTCTATGATGTTGGTGTTGCCGGATTACACCGCACGCTGGCGCATCTGGACGAGATTATGAGCGCCAGCGTCATCATCGCCATCGCCGGCATGGAAGGCGCCCTTGCCAGCGTGCTTGGCGGCCTGGCCGACTGCCCTGTCATCGCCGTGCCAACAAGCGTAGGCTATGGCGCTTCTTTTGGCGGCCTTTCGGCACTGCTTTCTATGCTCAATTCCTGCGCCAGCGGTGTGTCGGTGGTCAACATCGACAACGGCTTTGGTGCCGGTTACCTGGCCAATCGTATCAACCACATGAAATGATAAGGAGATCATGCTATGAAAACACTCTACCTCGATTGCAGCATGGGCGCCGCCGGTGATATGCTTGCCGCTGCCCTGCTCGAACTTTTGCCTGACCCTGACGCCTTCGTTGCCGAGCTGAACGGTCTCGGCATTCCCGGCGTGCGTTTCACGCGCGAAACGGCAGTGAAATGCGGCATCACCGGCACGCATTTGCAGGTGACTGTGCACGGCGAAGCCGAAGAAAGCCACGATGCCCACCACCATCACGACCATGAACATAGCCACGACCACGATCATGAGCACGAACACACCCACGACCATGGGCACGATCATGAACACAGCCACGACCATAACCACAGCCACCATCACCACACCGGTCTGGCAGACATTGAACATCTTGTGCGAAGCCATCTGCATCTGCCGGAAGCCGTCTGTGACGATGTGATGGCAGTTTACACGCTCATCGCAGAAGCCGAAAGCCAGGCGCATGGCAAGCCAATAACGGATGTCCATTTCCACGAAGTGGGCACGATGGACGCTATTGCCGACATCACTGCCGTATGCCTGCTGATGCAGCGTCTCGCCGCAGACGAAGTGGTTGCTTCGCCGGTGCACGTGGGCGCTGGGCAAGTACACTGCGCCCATGGCATTCTGCCAGTGCCGGCACCAGCCACCGCCACCATTCTTAAAGACGTGCCTATCTACGGCGGAGCCATTCAGGGCGAGCTGTGCACGCCAACCGGCGCTGCTCTGCTCAAGCACTTTGTCAGCCGCTTCGGCGATATGCCGCCGCTGCGTACCGAAGCCATTGGCTACGGCATGGGTACAAAGGATTTCCCTGCCGCCAACTGCGTGCGCGCCCTTTTAGGCACCCGTGACGCAGAAAGCGAAACGGTGGTTGAGCTTTGCTGCAATATCGACGACATGACTGGTGAAGCCGTTGGCTATGCGTTTGATCGACTTTTTGCCGCCGGTGCGTTGGACGTTTACACCGTGCCAATTGGCATGAAAAAGAGTCGTCCCGGCTTGCTTCTCCATGTGATGTGCCATGAGGCGGACAAAGACGCCCTTGTTCGTGCACTCTTTGCCCACACCACCACCATTGGGATTCGTGAAAACCACTTCCGCCGCTATGTGCTCGACCGCCACATCGACACCATCGACACCTCTGCCGGGCCAGTGCACCGCAAAATCTCTAGCGGCTACGGTGTCACACGCGAAAAATGGGAACACGACGACCTCGCACGCATCGCCGATGCCCGCGGCACCACCCTTGCCGAAGCCGAAGCCTTTGTGCGTGCAAGCATAAAGGAGGGCAGCCATGACGCGTAAAATCATCGCGCTGGGTACGCTTTTAACCTTGCTCGTCAGCCTGGTTGGCTGTGCAGATGATGGCGCCACAAGCAAGGCGCCGGACGCCGAAAGCGTGGTCATTGCCATTGGTGACGAGCCAGACACCCTCGACCCTACCCAGGGTTGGGGGCATGGCAATGCGCCGATTGTGCAAAGCACGCTGGTGCGCTACACCGCCGATCTTGACTTTGAAAACGACCTCGCCACCAACTACACCCTCTCTGACGATGGCCTTACATGGACGTTTACCCTGCGTGACGACGCCTTCTTCACCGATGGCACGCCAGTAACGGCAAAAGATGTGGCGTTCACACTGGAAACCGCCAAGGCGGCACAAGGCTCGGTGGATCTCACCTATATGGAGAACGCCACCGCCACCGACGATCACACCGTCGTCATTACGCTCAGTCAGCCAACCTCCATCTTTCTCAACACCCTCGCATCCATTGGCATTGTGCCTGAACACGCTTACAACGAGGACTACGGCCGTGCGCCGATTGGCTCCGGCCCCTATGAATTCGTTGAGTGGCGCCCTCAAGAACAAATTGTTCTCCGCGCCAATGACGATTACTATGGCAGCAAACCTGCCATCGACAATGTTACCATTGTCTTTATGAGCGAGGACGCTGCGCTGGCCGCTGTGCAGGCTGGTGAGGTGGACGTTGCCTACTCCACCGCCACCCTTGGCACCACCGAAGTGCCTGGCTATCACGTGGAGGCCATTCCAAGCGCCGACAACCGCGGTTTTACCCTGCCGATGACACCGGCAAACGGCGAAACCACCGCCAGTGGTGCACCGATTGGCAACGATGTCACCTCCGACCCTGCCATTCGCCAGGCCATTGCCTACGCCATTGATCGTGACGCCATTGCGGAAACCGTGCTAAACGGATTCGGCCGTCCTGCGTATTCAGAAAATGACGGCATGCCGTGGAACAATCCTGCGGTTGCCTTAGAAACAGATGTAGACCATGCGCGCAAGCTGCTCGCCGATGCCGGCTGGCAGGACACCGACGGCGATGGCATTGTCGAAAAAAATGGGGTGAAAGCGCAGTTCTCCTGCCTCTATCCCGCCGAAGATTCTGCGCGTCAAGCCATCGCCATGGCTTGTGCCGAACAGGTGCGCAATATTGGTATTCAAATCGACGTGGAAGGCACCAGCTGGGACGACATCACCCAGCGTATGTTCTCCGAAGCCGTGATGATGGGCTGGGGTTCGTCCAGCCCGAACGAAACCTACTATCTCTATCGCTCCCAGGGTGCCTATCTGGACGATTTCTATAATCCGGAAGGCTACCAGAACGCCACCACCGACGCCTACCTTGACGCAGCCATGAAAGCCAGCTCACCAGATGAAGCCAACGCCTACTGGCAGCGTGTACAATGGGACGGCGAAAGCGGCACTGCCATGCAAGGTGCTTGCCCATGGGTGTGGGTGGTCAATCTCGATCACGTCACCTTTGTGCGCGATGGCCTCTCCATCGGCGAACAGCCGCTGCACGGCCATGGCCATGGTCTGCCGCTGATTCAAAACCTTGAAGAATGGCACTGGGAGGCTTAAACAATAACCATGAAAGGAGAATTTGCCCATGCACCCATCAGCCCAACGCCTGACACGCCGCATTGTGATGCGCTTGCTGCGCGTGCTCACGCTGCTTTTGGCAGTAAGTGCCCTGGCTTTTGCCCTTGTCACCCTCTCGCCGATTGATGCGGTGCAGCAATACATTCTCTCGCTTGGCACCGCCCTCTCACCGGAACAACAAGCCGCCATTGCCTCCTACTGGGGCGCTGACGAGCCTGCGCTGATGCGCTATCTGCACTGGCTGGGTGGCGTGCTCACCGGCGACCTTGGCATCTCTTCCCTCTACCGCCGTCCGGTGGCGGACATCATTGGCGAACGCTTTCTCGGCAGTTTGGCGCTCATGTGCTGCGCCTGGCTTTTGGCTGGGCTGATTGGTTTCGCCCTGGGGTGTCTCATGGGCATGATGCGCGGCCGCCTGCCCGACCGCATTGTGAAACGTCTCTGCTATGTGCTCAGCGCCGTTCCCACCTTCTGTCTGGGGCTGGTGTTGCTGCTATTCTTCGCCGTTTGGCTGGGTTGGGCGCCGATTGGCTTTTCCAGCCCCATCGGCGCGCTGGAGGCAGACATCACCTTCGGCCAACGTCTGGCGCATCTCGTGCTGCCGGCGCTCACACTGAGCTTCACCTCGTTCGCCAACATCGCCCTGCACACACGTCAAAAACTCATCGACGTGCTGGAAAGCGACTACGTGCTCTTTGCCCGTGCCCGCGGCGAAAATGCCTGGACCATTCTGCGCCGCCATGGCTTGCGTAACATACTCTTTCCGGCGCTGACCTTGCAGTTTGCTTCTTTCTCGGAGCTTTTTGGCGGCTCGGTGCTTGCAGAAAACGTCTTTAGCTACCCGGGGTTGGGCAGCGCAGCGGCGGCAGCCGGTTTGAACGGCGATGTGCCGCTGCTTTTGGGCGTTACCTTGTGCTCTGCGCTCTTTGTTTGCTGCGGCAACATGATTGCCGATGTGCTCTATGGGCTTATTGACCCGACACTGCGAGAGGAGGATCGCCCATGAACCAACGCACACGCACCCTCTTTCTGGCTGCATCGGTGGGCGGCGTGATCCTCGCACTTTACGCCATTGGGCTGCTTCTGCCGGAGGACGTTCTCGCTGCCAACTATCTCGAAGCACGGCAGGCGCCTTCCCTGGCGCATCTTTTCGGCACCGACACCCTTGGCCGCGACCTTTTCTTTCGCACCCTCAAAGGCCTTTCTGTGAGCATGACAGTAGGCATCTGTGCGTCTTTAGCCAGCGCCGTGATTGCTATCATCGTTGGTGCCTGTGCTGCCAGCGGCTCGAAACGGCTGGACACCGCTGTGAACTGGTGCATTGATTTAGTCATGAGCGTGCCCCACATGATTCTCATTATCCTCATTTCCTTCGCCCTCGGCCGCGGCATGACCGGGCTGTTGGTGGGCATCGCCGCCACCCATTGGTGCAGCCTGGCGCGTCTCATCCGCGGCGAAGTGCTGCAACTGAAAGCACAGCCCTATGTGCTGCTCTCACGCCAAATGGGACACAGCAGCTGGTGGATTTTACGCCACCACCTGCTGCCCCATCTCGTGCCGCAGTTCATCGTTGGCTTGGTGCTGCTCTTTCCGCACGCCATCTTGCACGAAGCTTCGGTGTCCTTTCTGGGTTTCGGCTTGCCGCCGGAAGAACCCGCCATCGGCATTATTCTCTCAGAAAGCATGCGCTCCCTCTCCGCCGGTATGTGGTGGCCAGCAGTACTGCCCGGCGCCATGCTGGTGCTCTTGGTGCTCGCCATCGACCGTCTCGGCGAAGCGCTCAACCGTGTGCTCGACCCTGCCAGCGCGCAGGAGTAAGGAGGTTTTTCATGCAACCATCGTCTGTTCCCTTGCTTGACGTGCAAGAGCTTTCCGTGGCTTTTCGCCGCTATGAGAGCGGCTTGCAGCAGCGCGACCTGCACGTTATTCATGCGCTTTCGCTGAGCGTGCACGCCGGCGAGATTGTTGCTGTCTGCGGCGCTTCGGGCAGCGGCAAAAGCCTGCTCGCCTCCGCCATCTTGGGCTTACTTCCAGACAACGCCCACACAAGCGGCACCCTGCGCTTTCGTGGCGAAACCCTCACGCCGCAACGCCAGGCCGAGCTGCGTGGCAGCGCCATCGCTTTGGTGCCGCAATCGGTGGCCTATCTCGACCCGCTCATGCGAACAGGCGCACAGGCAGACGGCCATCTGCGCCCACGCCCCACAGCCAAACGCCGTGCCCTCTTTCGGCGCCTCGGCCTGCCCGACAACACCGAACACCTCTATCCCTTCCAACTCTCCGGCGGCATGGCCCGACGTGTGCTTGTTGCCACCGCCCTCTTAACCGATGCCGCCCTCATCATCGCCGACGAACCCACCCCCGGTATGAGCCTGCCGCAAGCGCTGGAAGCACTACGCCTCTTCCGTGATTTGGCCGACGAAGGCCGTGGCGTTGTCCTCATCACCCACGATATCGACTTGGCCGCTGCCTTTGCCGACCGCCTCGCCATCTTCTACGCCGGCACCACCGTGGAACTCTGCGCCGCCTCAGACTTCCAAAGCGGCCCCGCAGCCCTGCGCCACCCCTACACAAAAGCGCTCTGGCACGCCTTGCCGCAGAACGACTTTATCCCCATCGCCGGCAGCCAGCCTGCGCCAGACACCGCCTTTTCCGGCTGCCCCTTTGCGCCACGCTGCGCCCTCGCCAACGAAAATTGCCGCACCAACCTGCCGCCCTTCACGCCGCTGCGTGGCGGAGAAGTGAGGTGTTACCATGCCTCTTGAAGCCCGTCAACTCTCCTTTCGCTACGACCGCCACGCACCCTGGCTTTTAGACGATGTCACCCTCAGCCTTGCCCGCGGCGAGCGGCTGGCGCTACTCGCACCAAGCGGCTACGGAAAAACCACCCTGGCATTGCTGCTTGCAGGCTACCTCACCCCGCAGCGCGGCGAAGTTCTCTGCGATGGCGCACCCTTGCCAAAACGCGGCGTATCGCCGGTGCAGCTTATCTTCCAGCATCCCGAAAAAGCCATCAACCCACGCTGGAAACTGCGCCGTGTGCTCGCCGAAAGCGGCAACATCTCCCCCGCCCTGCTCGACGCCTTAGGCATCGCCCCCTCCTGGCTCGACCGCTACCCGCGCGAACTCTCCGGCGGCGAACTGCAACGCTTCTGCGTTGCCCGCGCCCTCGCCACCAATGCCCCCTACCTCATCTGTGACGAAATCAGCACCATGCTCGACGTCATCACCCAAGCCCAACTCTGGCACCTCCTCATCCAAGAAAGCGAACAAAAAAACCTTGGCCTCCTCGCCATCACCCATAACCCCCACCTCGCCAAACGCATCGCCACCCGCACCCTCCACCTCGACGCACACTAAAAAGCGCCCGACCATGCACGGTCGGGCGCTTTGTTATTTAAGCCAAATCATAAAACACCATTAACTAAACATGAATTGAGCGTATGGAATACCGATAAACCAGGCAACCACCGTTGATGAAACAACGATAAGGAAACCATACTTATAAATATCTTTTGTTTTGCACCAAGAGGTATTCCCATGCAAGAGTGCCGCCATTGGAGATGCAGCAGGCGTTAACAGCGCAAAATGACAACTCCAAACAAGGAGGGATGTTAAAGCAAGCGGTTCAATGCCAAGTTGCAGGGCAAATGGATAAAACACCGGCAAAAGAATGGCACCAACAACATTATTGACTGCAAAGTTTGTAATAAGAACGGCTGAAAATACAGCAATCATCAGGAATGTAAATGCAGATCGTCCTTCAAAGAGAGGATTCAGTACTTTCAATAAGAAATCCGTAACCCCCGTTCCATCGGTGCAAAGCACACTGGAAAGCGGCATAACAACTGCGGTCAGCATCAGAACATCCCATTGCATACCTTTGCTGGCAACTTCCTTAAAATTAAGGATTGGTTTACCATCAATCTTGAGCGCACACATCAACACAACAATAATCATTGCCGTGCCCACAGCATCAAGTTTCTTTAAAAGCGCTGCAAGGAAAAAAGATGTTGGCAACACACTAGGAATGAGCAAAAGCAAGATAAGCAATGCTACAAAGAAAAGAACAGCTTTTTGATGTTTGTTAAGCGTCAGGTCAACATCCTTAAAAGAATCTTCGTTAAGGTTTTTCAATAGTGATACATCAATATGAAACACAAGCTTACCAAGCAGTGTAAATACGAGAATGCAGATTAAGCACAAGGGCAATGTAAACAAGGTAAAAGTAAGATAGTTAACACTAAGCCCAGCAAGATCTTTCAGAATCCCAAAGACAAGAATACCAACCGGTCTGAACGGAAATACAGATAACCCAAACGTTGCTGCCATAACGATACCAACAACCATGAAGGACGGAAATGGCTGATAAGGCTTATAGCCAACTTGCTTACAAATACTGTACCAGATCGACCAGCAAACAATGATCGTTGGAATCGTACTCGTTACCGCAGCTAAAACAAAGGCTGCACCAAGAAACATAAAGGTAAAAATCCATGGTCGTCCAAGCACCCATTTTCGGGTAATTAAAAACATCGCAATAAAACGGCTACAACCAGATTGTTCAACAATGGCAGCTACCATAATCATAAAGAAAATGAGCATATTTGTGGTGCTACCCCAACCACCAGCCAACACATCAGCAATACTCATATCGCCGATCATGACCAGCGCAATGCACCCCAAAATACTCGGCCAAACAAGGCCAATGGTCATCCAACCAAAAAGAAGCCCAAGAAAAATACCAACAATGTTCATACCGAGAGGTGTAATTGGGTCGATTGCCGGAAGTCGCCCAAAACCAAACATGATAACAAGAGTAATAAGTCCTTTAATATAATACGACGTATTCTTTGGAACTGATGGCGCCGCAGCAGACATAATGGTAACCCCCTTCATTAAAATAGGCGCTTCTCTCTAAGTATAGATGTTGATCTAAGAGAGAAACGCCATCCTTTTCATTGATTATTTATTTACGAATCTTATCACGGAATTCAAGCACAAACTTTCCATCCTTGTCTTTATGAATTGTTTGGAATTTATTCGCTAACAACGGATTGGTGAACGTGTAGTCTGTACGACGATGGCATCTACCACGAGATTCTTTGCGATTTTCACTCATGAGAGCAATAGCTTCGCCCACATCAATCAAATCAAGGACTTCAAGACCACGCAGCAATTCATGCGCATTATCAACCTTCATTTGCGCCAAGGTGTACTTTCGTAAATCGCGGATATATTTGAGACCAGCCTTCATAATAGATTCAGAACGCACTTTCATGCCGACATATTCACTCATAATACGTTGCAACATGGAATTGGCTTCTTTCCAAGTAGCACCTTCTTCACGCCCAAGCAAATTATTGCAAAGGGCAATCTCTTCCTCAATGCCTGGATTACCGGTTACATCTTCACTTTCAATGGTCTTTGCGTATGCGCCAGCACTTTCACCACAAATTTGTCCGAAAACGGCTGCACTGGTAATATCGCCGCGTACATTACCGGTTGCATTACCAGCTGCATAAAGGCCAGGAATAGAAGCGCTGCCATCAATACCAATATCAAGACCACGCGCTGTGAAGTTGTATTCAAAAGTACCAAATTCGACCATTTCTTTGCGTAGGTCAATATCATATTGCTCCATATAATCGACAAGTGACGAATCCCCTTCGGAAAGAAAAGCATCCATCATATACTGCATATCATCAGGAGCTGTTTCACTGCAATTCATATAGACAGGGCCAGAGCCATCTTCCATCTTTTCTTCAAAAACATTTTGCCAAATATCAGCTGTGACATCGCCGAGCTCTTTATCCGGTTTTGTAACAAATGGACCAACCGGTTTCCCATTGAAATCAGTAAGCACACCAATCCATGTCGCTTTTCCGGCACGAGCAAAATATTTAGGGCCAGAATGCACATATGGCAAATCCAAATTGACCAGCTTTGCACCAGCACGCAATGCCATGGCCTGACCGCCGCCGGTATCTGCAGGGCAGTTGGCAACGTTAAACGGATAAGCAGGATTTACACCCGGATAAAGGCGCAATGCATTACCAGTTGTAATAATAACAGCCTTTGTCTGGAAAATGACCAATTCTGGCACTTTCTGAGCAACATTGATACCAATGGCACCAATAACTCTGCCTTCTTTATTTGTCAAAAGTTGGTGCATCACCGTCTTGTTCATAATCTTTGCGCCAACTTCTTTTGCTTTCTTCGTCAGCAAAGGTTTCTGATCCTTGCCATCATATTTCAAATGATAACGTCTACGCCCTGGCATCGCATGACCACGGAAAACATATTCACCTGTTGGACGCATATTAATTCCATAAGATTCCCATTTTTGGACAAGTTCAAAAGAACGGCTCATCATCAGCTTCAGAAGATTAAAGTCCTGTTGTGGTCCGATGAGACTATCGGTCACTTCACGGCAGATTTCATCAAAATCATCGCCATGATATTCTGGAATATAGCAAATGAAATGGTCGTTACCCGTTGCACCGCAACCAGAACGTCTGGTATCTGCCTTTTCAGCAACGATAACATCTACGCCAGTTTCCGCTGCAGCAATGGCTGCCTGCATACCAGCAACACCACCACCAACCACTAATACATCTGTTTTAACGACATCCTGTCTCACTTTGATTTCCATCATCAAACACTCCTTTCATCTGGGTTGACTTCAATATGCAACATCATATGAGACAACGGATATCTGAGCTTGATGGCCTGTTTTGGACAATCAATGGCACAAGCACGGCAATGCCAACACTCTTCTGGATACTGAACAACAATTTGCTTCTCATTGTTTTCATCTACCTTCACATGGATAACATCCAATGGGCAGATTTGAGCACAGGTTCCACATTTGATACAAAGATTTCGATCAATTACCGGTGGCATAATCAACACTCTCCTCTTTCAGCTGTTTATATATATCATTAGCTATTTCTTATTTCATTTATAGTTTATAACAACATATTTTATTTGTTAACTTCCTGCTCGTCATGCCACCCATTCCCAATGCGCATAATCCTAAAACCATCGCAATAGCACCCTCTGAGTTAGCTTTGGGCAAAATAAAAAAGCCAAGGCATTTTGCCTTGACTGAACGTATGATATCTATCAAAAGCTGGCACATCCATCTTCAAGCAATGATAAAGTACATTAAAAACATCGACCAATTACGGCGCCATACGCAATTTTTCAAGCATTTCCTCAAGCAAGCTCTGCTTAAGCGGTGACATGATTTCAGGCTTATAAACCATCCCAACTTCACACCACCAGTCAAAATCACGCACGTGTAAAGGTTTGAGCTGTTTTTGCCATTCTCCACTACTCGTATATGCTTCTTCGGGCATAGTCGTAACCGCATCATGACTTACCAGATAAAGTAAACGATGCTGCGGATTACTGATAATCTCCACCTCATGATCATAGCCATACTCTTGAAGAAGTTGATAAACATGATTGACACTGTTGCGACTCCCGCCGGTCACATAAGGATAACGCAATACATCTCGCATCGTCACTTGTTCCTGTTGATGCAAAGGATGACCGCACCGTGCGTAGAGACCCACATAATCAGAAAAACAATTCTCATAAGCTAATCCATACTGATGGATACGGGTCATCATAGGTGGCTGATCGTTACAATACATCATAATAATGCCAAAATCCAGCGTACCCTCCGCAACCTTATTGATAATGTCTATACTAAAAGCTTCCTGAATCTGAATAGATAAGTTTGGATATTTTTGTTTAAGCGGAATCACCAAAAGTGAAAATACCTTGTTACCATAATAACCAGACCCTCCCAGCGAAATCTTTCCAACCACGCTTTCATCAACCACTTCCCGAAGTTGGCGAATCTTCTCTATATCTAACAAAATTTCTTTAGAAAGACGTAACACCTCCCTGCCATTTTCAGTGAAAGCGACACCATCTTTTTTTCGTTTGAGAATTTCATACCCTACCTCTTCTTCCATCTCACGAATGGCTTTACTGATTGATGGCTGGGTCATATACAGTTTTTCTGCAGCCTCTGACAAGCTACTGCAATGCTCAAGAGCAACAATCATTTCAAATTGATTCAGCCGCACGAATTCCCATCCTTTCAAAATAAATGATACGTTAACTCAAGTATAGCAAAAATGACTATATGGCGCACCGTAAATTTCTTTTTCATATAAATTGTGCACTCTCCACCTCGACGCACACTAAAAAGCGCCCGACCATGCACGGTCGGGCGCTTTGTTGTTCGGTTTTAGCCTTGCGAGACACCATTCTCTGTCCAGTCGCAGTTGTCGAGGTTGACGGTGTGGGTGGTGCCGTCCATGTCGGTAGCGATGAGGACGCCATTTGTCACAGAGATGTCGCCGCATTTGGAGATGTCGAAGTCAAGATCAGTGGTGTAATACACTTGGCTTGCTGTATCATTGCCATCTAAATCCGTCCAATACAGGCGGTTTGGATGTTGTGCAGGCTGCCAAGCGCCGGCACCGAGGGCTTCGGTGTAGTAAACGTTGCTGCCGTTCACAGTAAATTGACCGCCGCCGTACACATTGGTCAGAAACGTAGCTTCTGTGCCATCGTCACGGAAAAGCCATACGCCATCATTAGCGTCGAAGCTGCCGTACACGTTCACAGCGAGATAGGTGATGCCGTCGATGGTCTTGATATTTGTGATGCGACCGCTTGTATGGTCGAGGTCTGGTCCGGATTCAATTATTTCTTCCACGCCCTCAGGCAAAGCGAGTTGTTGAACGCCGCTGGCATCTGAGCGGAGAAGGTTGGCGCCAAACATTGCATACTCGGTGCTATCCCCTTGGGTGACCCACACGGTGCGGCTGTCGTTGTCCCAATAGACGTTGCCGTACAGTTCGGAGAAATCACGCACCGGCAGATAAGTGCGGTCGTTTTTGAGGGTTGGCGCTGTCTCAAAGGTGCCAGCTGTGCCGTTGGCGGTGTAGGCAGTGCTGCCGATGGTCAGGCTCACGTCCACAGTGCCGTCGGCACTGGTGATACGCACCGAGCCGTCCGGCTGCCAAACGGTGTCATAGTCCATGGCTTCACTCACAAGCCGCAGCGGCACCATAGCACGGCCGCTGTCGTTAATGTAAACATCGCCTGTTTCCGGCGAGCCGCCAATATAGGCATGGCCAACCATGAGGGATACATCCGTGCTTTCTGCTGCAAAGGCGCCTGCTGGCATCGCCAACAGGGCTGCACAGGTAAGGGTCGCTAATGCTTTCTTGCTTTTCATATCAATCACGTTTCCTTTCTTTGTTTGCGAAAAGCATCTGTTCTTATCTTTAGCTTACACCAATCGTCCGTCTTGTTTATGAATATTTTCTTAATTTTTCGTGAATTATTGTGAAAGGATTCCTACAAGACGTTTTTCTTACCCTTATTATACCACAAACGTCCTCTAAAAAAGGCAAATGTTTCTTCAGGGCAAACACACACCATTCCCCGCAGGCAAAGGCGCACCCTTGACACGCCACAACCATCATGCTATTGTAAAAATCATATGTAAGTGATTTCTAACCACCAAGGAGGTGCCTTGCGCTCATGAAAAAAATCGTCCTCGCCGCAGCGTTACTCACGGCACTCCTGTTTAGCGGCTGCGCCACGAGCGCAGAAAACGAAACCACCGCTCACACACGAGAAGTGTTCGCCATGGACACCGTGATGACGCTGCAAGCTTATGGCGACCATGCTGAAACAGCGTTAGATGAGGCCGTTTCTGAAATTGAGCGCTTGGACGCCCTCTTTTCCATTTCCAGCATTGATGGCGACATTGCCCGCCTCAATGCCGATAAAACCCTGCACGCCAGCGCCGACACCGTGGCTTTACTGCAACGTGCCGAAGATATTGCCGCTTCCACAGGTGGCCTGTTTGATATTACCATCGCCCCATTGATGGACGCCTGGGGCTTTACAAGCGGCAGCTACCAGGTGCCCGATGCCGCCACCATCGCCAATCTGCTGGCGAACGTTGACCACACGCAGGTGCAGCTGAGCGGCAACAACGTCACCCTGCCGAACAACGTCACCATTGACCTCGGCGGCATCGCCAAAGGGTTCACCTCCGACCGCATCATGGCTATTTTTTCCAAGTGCGGTGTCACAAGCGGCGTCATCTCACTGGGCGGCAACGTGCAAACCCTCGGCACAAAACCGGACGGCAGCCTTTGGCGGGTTGGGATTCAAGATCCTGCCGACACCAGTCGGCTGCTTGCCACGCTGGAAGTTGCCAATCAAGCTGTCATCACCTCCGGCGGCTACCAGCGTTTCTTTGAGAAAAACGGCGTCACCTATCACCACATCATCGACCCACGCACCGGCTATCCGGCAGACAGCGATCTCACCTCTGTCACCATTGTCAGCGGCGATGGCACCTTGGCCGACGGGCTTTCCACCGCCCTCTTCATCATGGGCCATGATGCCGCCATCGACTACTGGCGCAGCCATCGTGAAACATTCGACATGGTTCTTGTTGAAGCAGACGGCACCGTTACCATCAGCGAAGGGCTCAACGACAACTTCACCCTAAACGGCAACCACACCCTTGAAATCATTCAATAACACCGCCAACCAGAAAGGAGCCACACTCTTGACCACGCCGCTCTCGCCCCATTCCCCCACACACCGCCTGACCACCCTTGCTCTCTTAACCACCATCGCCCTCGTGCTCTTTTTGGTGGAAGCGCAGATTCCGCCACTCACCACCATTCCCGGTATCAAACTTGGGCTTGCCAACATCGTCACACTTGTTACGCTCTACGCCTTTGGCGTCAAAGACGCTCTCCTGGTGCTCTTGGTGCGTATTTTTCTGGGCAGTCTCTTTGCCGGACAAATGCTCATGCTGCTCTTCAGCCTTGCCGGCGGCCTTCTCTGTCTGGCAGTGAGCGCCCTCCTCTACCGCCATATCCCGCTCCGCCGTCTCTGGCTGCTCAGCATGATAGGCGCCGTCTGCCACAACATCGGACAACTCACCATGGCAGCCTTCGTCCTTGGCACCGTCAACGTGTTCTGGTACCTCCCGCCCCTCCTGCTCGCAGGACTTCTCACCGGCTGCTTCACCGGCCTGGCAGCCTGCGCCCTCATCACACGATTGCCACACTAGTGCAAAAAAACGCCCCGCGATGGGGCGTTTTTTTCATACTTTACCGAAATAGCGGCGGGTGAGCAGATACACAAGAACAGCCGCCGGTATGCACAGGAGCAAGATGGGATAAAACAGGTTCAATGCAACATGGCCATAGAGGAAGCCGCCGATGATTGGGCCTAAGGCCATGCCGAGGTCGAAGCCGATGTAGTAGGTGCCGTTGGCTAAGCCACGGTGTTCTTCACCGGCAAGGAGAATGGCGGTGGACTGGCACACAGAGCACATGATGCCGTAGCCACCGGCCATAAAGCAGGCAGCGGCAAAGAGGCCGAGGTTGGTGTGCATCTGCGACAGGAGCAAGATGCTCAATACGGCGCTGACGGCGCTGAAGCCGAGAAAGAAGTGGAACGGTTTTTTATCAAAAAGGTCTGCCAGGGTGAGGCGCAGCACCAAGAGCACGCAGGCATAGAGTGGAAAGAACCAACTAACGTTGACATCCAACTCACGCGCAGCCACATAACTGACAAATGAAGGACTGTGTGGCACAGTAAGGAATGGCAAAGAGCATGATGATGGCAGCAACAGGCAACACACGCGGCGCAACAAAGCCGCCCTTGCCGGTGCCTTCGGTGCCATGATGCACGACTTCCCCTTTGTCATGAACGAACTGAATAGTAGCAACCCCTAAAACAGCGAGCACCGTCGCCATCACAAAGGCCACCCGATAACCAAAGTGATTGTACAAACTGATGCCAAGCGCTGGTGCAATGGCCATGGCAAGGGCGTTCATGGTGCCGTAAAGCCCCATGCCGGCGCCGATGCGTTCTTTTGGCAGCAGGCTGGAAATTCACGTTGCCAAACAAACGCTGCAACAGGAGAAACCAATACCGTTGATGACACGCGCCGCCACAACGATGGATGGTGTTGGCGCAAGCACATAGCCCACGCAAGCCACCACCATGAGCAGTGAGCCAATGGTAGAAAGATGATATTTGCTGATTTTATCGGCAAGATTGCCCACAAAAGGACGACAGCACAGGGAAACCACGTTCATCATGCCGCCAACCAAGCCCATGAGCACAGCGCTGGCGCCAAGGCTTCCGGAAAAACCTGTAATGAGCGGTGTAACAGTCATCGGACAAGCCATATAAAAGAAGCTGGCAGCGAGAATAAGCGAAATATCGCGGTTGAGCAGTTTAGTGATCACGACGTGCCTCCTCTCTGAGCACATCGGCGAGAATATCCACACACGTGTCAATGCCCAAGGTACCACTATCGAGGCAGACATGGAAATGGCGCGCATCGCCCCATCGTTGACCGGTGAAGTGCTCGTAAAAATCGGCGCGAGCACGATCTTTCTCGCGCAGCCGCTCGTCAATGCTCTGCTCCGTTTCGCCATAGCGTGCAAGAATACGCTTGGCACGAAAAGCATCGTCCGCATGAATGAACACGTGCAGCGCCGGCACTCCGGCTTCACGCAAAATCCAATCCACCGCACGGCCAACAATCACACAAGGTGCGCTGGCATACTCGAGAATCAAACTACGCTGCACCGCAAAGAGCACCTCCTGCGGGTCGGCATAGCCCGGTGCATTGGCACGCAAAAAGCGGCCGAGCAAACGCTCGCCGCGGTCCAAATGCTCGCCCTGATGAGCAACAAATTCTTCGCTGTAACCACTTTTTTCAGCCGCCGTTAAAATAATTTCCTTATCATAAAACGGCACCCCTAAACGCTCAGCCAAAGCCAGCGCAATACTGTGACCGCCACTGCCAAACTGACGGCTCACAGTGACAATAGATGGTTTCATCACAACATCCCCCTCGTATCCGATTTTTATAAAACCTTCTTTAATTCTTCTTTATATGATAGCACTTTTTCATTACCATCGCATAAACAAATGGGATTTTGTTAAATTTTCACCACGAAAATCCGCGTTTTTTCAGCATCATAGCCCATCATTTTTCACAAAAGCGCATAATTGTTACTGGTATGTCCCTTTTTCGGCGATGATTTGCGCTATAATGGAGCCATGATTGAATGAAAAAGGAGGGACTCTCATGTCTCATAGTAAAAAATCATTGACCAGCCTGCTCATGGTTTTGGTGCTGGTCTTTGCTGCTATTATACCAGCAGCCCAGCCACAGCCTGCGCAAGCTGCCGATGATGTGCGCATCATTGTCAATGGAACCTACCTTGGCAGTGATCAGTCCGGTACCATCGCCAACGGCCGCACCATGGTGCCAATGCGTGCCATCTTCCAGGCATTGGGCGCACAGGTAGAATGGTTCGCTGATACACAAACCATCTCTGCCTACGACCCACACACCAACCAGATCATGTCTCTTGTCATCAACGAAAAGAATATGTTCTGCGCCGACTACACCCTCTTCCAGGTGTACGAATCTGATCCAACCTCGCAGGCTGCCATCGATTTTGTGCTCAACCACACCTCACAGATCGATGTTCCACCAATGATCGTCAACAGCCGCACCATGGTGCCTGTTCGTGTCATCAGTGAGGCTCTGGGCGCTTCAGTCTTCTGGGACGGCAACACGCGTACTGTTACTGTTACCCGCTAAAAATCAATATAACAAAAGACACCACGATATAGTGTACCAAATAATAGAAGGTATTATATCGTGGTGTTTTTTAAGTTAAATTTGAATAGAAAACTAATACATCACCAAAAGCATAAAAATTACAGTAATCTTTAACAAGATACCAGAGTTTTTATACCGAAAACCTATTATATAAAAATTTACTAGATATAAAAGTAACACTTGGACAAAACAAATGCTATAATTTCATTAAGAATTAAAGTTAAGTAAAAAAACATCGACAGAATTTCCTACTATCATTTTTATAAATCATATGATAACGAGGATTAGGAGTGTGATACGCGATGCGAATTGAGCAACTTAAATATCTTATTGAAATCAGTAAATGTAAATCTATAAGTGTTGCAAGTGAGAATCTGCATCTAACACCACAAGCATTGAGCATCTCTATAAAAAATTTAGAAGAAGAATTGGGTGTTCAACTGTTAGAAAGAACGAATAAAGGATCCTCTTTAACTCAAAAAGGTTGGCTTCTTACAAAGCTAACAGAAGAATTTTTAAACAAAGTCAATCTCTTAGTAAAAGAACAATCACCTAACGATCATTCTGTTAATTTTGTCGGTGAATACAATATCTGTACGACCTTCGGCGGCGCCTAATACATTTTTGCCTAACCTCATCGTCCACTTTCTAAAAGAATTTCCCGATATGCACTTATCCATACATACTGCTCCATACTACGAAGTGTACGATTTAGTATCTAAGTGCGCGTTCCCATATTCTTTTTTTGAGCAATATGTTATTAATGGCACAGCTAAGATTCCACTAAAAAAACCTCTTGAGTTTCATCCATTATTTCGTTACCATATTAGCTGTCAAATCCCAACAAAATTTCCATCCTCAAAATATGATACCATCTCACTTGAACAAATGATGAACTACCCTTACATTGAATACTCATCAAACGATAACACCCCTCCTTCCATATTACCTCTTTTTAAACAATATGGTACACCAAAAAAGGTTTTTTCTGTAGATAGTCCATCCATTGTGAAAACAATGCTTTCATCTGGATTAGGAATATCAATGAATATCACAATTCCTTTTCAGGACACAAATCGCTTTCACTTGAAAAATGTCAAAAGCATTCCTATTAAAGATAATTTAGAAATTTATTTTGGCTATATTACATCTTCAAATAATATTCTATCAAATTTAGATGAAGAATTTCTTTCTTATATAAACGACAATTTACAACGTATTTTAACAGAGAATAATTAACCATTCATTTTATATATTAGAAAATATAAGAAAACTACCTTCCTAATAAAACCAAAGCTAAAAAACATGCAGCGAGAATTTCAAATACATAAAATTATAAATTAGCCAAATAATATCAGATAATTAAAAACCGAAACCCAATAAAGGGTTTCGGTTTTTTCAAAAGTGAACATTATTACTTGCCTTATCAACTTGACAAGAAATACTTCAGTACTGCGAAAAGAATTATTTAGAAAAGAAGGTTAGACAAAGGAATACCTATAATCAACATAATAACCGCAATAATCGCAATGGAAATAGTGCCATAGCGATAGACATCTTTTGGATGTACCCATGCACTGTTTCCAAATAACATCGCAGCAAATGGTGAGCCACCAGGTGTAATAATAGCCAAATGAATGGCAACCAACATCAAGCAAACAACCGGTGTGCCATCAATCCCTAATTGCGTTGCACAACTGAAAATGATTGGTACAAAAAGCAAACCTACAACTGTATTAGCAACAAAATTTGTTAAGACGATGGCAATAACAACAACAAGTATTGTAAATATCATCGTGCCTTGGCTTGTAAGAATTGGCCCGACAATTGTCATCAAAGATTTTTGAATTCCTGTACTTTCTGCGGACATTAACCCCGCAACAGATAAAACAGCACCAGATAAAAACCATACTTCCCACATGATTCCTCGGCTGGCTGCCTTAAAATCAAGAACTGGTTTGCCATCAAAGTGAACAATGAACAATAATGCCATCCATAACGCAACACAACCACTGTTGCCGATACTAGAAAGCGCAATAGTGATTGGCCATGTTTTTGGTAAAAATCCAACGCTTAAAATAGTAACAATTGTACCAATAAAACAGAAAAGGATAAATTTCTGTTTGCTGGTCATACCACTAGATGCTTCTTTTCTAATAAATTCAACATCAATATTCTGAATCGCAGAAACATCGACACGGAAAATATATTTACATACCAAAACAAATACAATAATGGAAATTGTTGCAAGGATGAAGTTGAACAGCGTGTATGTAAACATATTAATAGAAATACCAGCTATTTTTGTCCATGCTTGGCTTAGAAAGAGAGGATTACCACGGAACATCCACATTGAACTTGTAAAAAGTGCGGCTAAACAAACACCAAAAATCATAAGTGTAGGCCATTTATCATATGGTTTCATTCCTGTTTCTTTACATACCGTCGTGATAATACTCCAGAAAATAATAATCAAACCAAAGGTTGCACCTAAAGACCCAATAAGCAACATTCCATAGAGAATACAGAAAGAAAATAACCAAGGACGACCTTGCATAAATTTACGACTCATCAACCAATAAGCCATAATTTTTGTGATATTATTAGCAGCAAGCACTTCTGCAATAACCATCATAAACAACATCAAAAAGTTAGAGTCGTTTCCAAGACCACTTGCAAGTGTCTCAGGCAGCGTTGCAACACCGTTAAAAGGCACAGCAAAAATTGCAAGTAAGCTTGGCCAAATTCCGTTTACTGTACTAAGGCCATAAATAAGTCCAATAAAAATCCCGATGACCGCCATACCTTGTTGTGTTAAAGACAAAACCGGTGGCAAAAATTTAAAACCAAAATACAGAAAAAGAATAATAATTGTATGAACCCATACACTTTTTTTAACTTTCGCTGTGGCTTCACTCATAATAAAGACCTCCCCCTAATCAAAATTTCTACATATGCAACACCTTAGGTTGCATATGTAGAAGTTAAAATTATAAAAGACTTAAAATTCTTCAGAGAGAATCTGATGAACAACAGAGCCTTCAGATTGCGCTGGCATTCTTACGCCCAACAAAGCTGCAATAGTAGGAGCAACATCCACTTCACGGATCATACGTTCAGTACTAAAGTTTTCTTTAAGACCACTACCAGCAGCGATGAAAATTGGTGCTACTGATGTATTAAAGAAACCTTCATGTGTTGGGAGAGAATCCCCGTGAACACGGCTAAAGCCTTCTTCAAGCCAGTAAAGGATGTCGCCGCATTCTGGACCACTCATACCAAGAAGCGCTGCTTCTTTGTTACGCATTGCAATAGAAATGACACGACGTCCAGTCTTTGGATCACGATAGTTATACAAAGCATCAATAATTTCTTCTTCGAGCTTATATTTATCTTCAGGCTCTACGATACCTGTTGCATTTCGACCTTTGAGGTTAATCCAAATATGATTGCCTCGGTTAGCAACAGCACGAGTCTTTTCCCAATCAATTTCCTTAATAGGGTTGCCATTTTCATCTTTCTTCAGAACAGTAAAGCCTAAGTCACTCATAATCTTAGCATTGACACCGAATGGATCGCCCATAAGAGCCGGTTCTTCTTCGGTTTCACAAAGGAGACCATGGTCGGATGTGATGATAACACTCCATCCTTCATCCAGTAAATGCAGGAATTTACCAAGATAACGGTCGGTTTGACGATAGGTTTCTTTCATCAATTCTCTAAATGCTTCTGCATTTTCTTCATCACCATCATGTGCAAAACCTTTAGGCCATACGGTATGACCGATTCCATCGACGTTATGAATATGAGAGAAGATAACATCATAATCATGGCTTTCAATTAAGTAATTTAAAACCTTTGCTTGCCAGAGTGTATAACCTTCCTGCGCTTCCAACTTTAGATTTTCGCAGTCATAACGAATTGGACCAGCAGCAGCTGCTGTTGAATAATAACCACAGTTATCAAAAACTTCTTTGCAAAGGCTCTTTGGATGCCAAACTGCATCATTATAGGTTAAAAGCGCTTGACCAGCCCAGAATTGGATATGTGTGCAATCTTCGTTAATAGAAATAGTTTTATATGGACGGAAAGTATCTACTCTCGTTCCATCTGGAAGCACCGTAACATCTGCAACAGCAGGAGACATCTTGCCAACTTTCATAGTAACAAATGGTTCGGCATCTTTCTTGCTTCGATACAGAGAAACAGTATCCCAAACACCTTCTTCATTTTTAGTAACCAATGCATAACGACGCAGGAGCCCTTCTGAAAGAAGAACGACAAATTCTCTTGCATCTTCTGGAGCATTTGCCCAACCGGTTGCTGGTTTGATAGGGGTGTTTACAATATCGTAAGGTCGCTTTTCCATTGCACCTTCACCGTCTTCAAAAGTCAGCATGATATTTGAAAGGCCCATGCCACTTACAGCACCATCCATCCCTTTCGTGCCGGCTGGTTTTCCGTTTTCATCTTTCGTATCTTCAACTTCAAGAATACAACCTGCCCCAGTATTCACACTACCACCAGCAGGATAGTAGATAGGATATTCAACTGAAACGTCAGCAGTCAAAAGGAAATCCGATTCTTTTTTGGAATTCCCAAAGTTAATAAAGCCAGGTTGTACCCCATCAACAACAGAAAGGTTTGGAGATTGAGAAGTTGGAGGCCAAGAAGAGCCCGGCCAGTGCCATACAAGCGTTTTTAATCCGGCTTCAGCGGTACAGTTCCAAACCGGTTCAGCTTTACAAAGTGTGGAATCAAGTGCATATACCATACGAGAAAGATCATTATGATCCTGATTCCAGAAACAAGTAATACCATGAGTTCCCGCATAAGCGCCAGTAGCAAGTGTAGTCCACATTGGAGGTGTAATAGTAGGAACACTACCCAACATAAATAAATCTTCACGACAAGCACCACGTTCCACAAATTCCTTAATATGTGGAAGCTCACCTTCGTCCATCAATTTCTTAGTAATTTTTGGATCCATCCCATCAACACCAAGAACAATAAGTTTCTTCGTCATTGCTTCTCGTTTCATTATTTAACACTCCTTTAAAATAATGTATTTTAAATTGTGAATTTGTAGGATTTGCAACAGTTTTAACAACTTATAAATCCTATGTATGTATCATATAAGCTTCCTTTTGCTTTTGGAATAATACATCGTTTATAGCCAAGAGCTCTGCTGTAAAAAAATTTTACAGCAGAGCTCTTGGCTTATTGAACAAATCAAATTTTCTTTTCTCAGTATATGGTCTCACAACTCTTGACTTTTGAGACTGTTTTTTTATACTACAAATAAAGAATACACACTAAAGAATGATAGAAATTCAAAAGAGAATCTCATATTCATGATAATTCAGTTATTAACAGAAAGGATAGCAAATATGATTTACGGTTATGCACGCACTTCATGGAACGAAAAAAAGGAAGAAACCAAATTAGAATATCAGGAAAAAATCCTTAAACTAGCAGGTGCAGAAAAAATTTTTTCAGATATCTCAATTAACCATAATTATGAAATTCCTGAATTTAATTCTCTTCTTTTAACTTTACAGCCGGGTGATACTCTTATCGTTACGAAACTGGACCGTTTTTTCGTTAGAAGTATTTCTCAAGCAGCCGATTTAATTAAACAATTAATAAACAACGACATTACCATAAACATCTTAAATTTTGGGAAATTGGATAATAGTCCTTCTGGTAGACAAGTACAAGAGATGTTTTTCGCTTTTGTAGACCTCGAAAAAAGTATTATTAATGAACGTACTGCAGAAGGTAAAACAATAGCCCGCCAAAATCCAAATTATCGAGAAGGACGACCAAAAAAATTCTCACCAAAACAAATCGACATAGCAATGTCTCTCTTAAAAGATTATTCTTATGACAAAGTTTCCGCAATGACCGGCATAAGTCGTGCAACACTTTTTAGATACGCAGCTGAAGAAAAGAGAAAATAGCAAACACTATGTAATGAAATGGTTTTAAGTATATATAGAAGCCTATCCATATGAACTATATTTACAAAATATTTTACATTTAAAAACTGATATTTAATTCTATAAAAAAGCATCAACCGAAGCTACTTAAATATACCTTCCAGTTTTGCGAAAGGAGTACGCACCATGCGCTACATCAGCGATATACACTTGGTAAAACCCATCGCCGAAACATCTTACCTCGCTGCCATTCCCGCCATTCAAGCGTTCGCCCAACGAAAAAGCCTGCCTTTCACGGCTGATGTCACCTTCTTTGTCGGTGAAAATGGCAGCGGAAAATCCACGCTTTTAGAAGCCATCGCCAGCCACATGGCGCTCAATCTCGAAGGCGGCAACAGAAACTTTCACTTTTCAACCTATCACAAAGAGGCGCCTTTGGCCGACTACACCACACTTTCAAAAATCGCTTATCCAAAAGAGGACTTTTTCTTCAAAGCTGAGAGTTTTTTCAATGCCGCCAGCTATATTGAAGACATTCAAGCCGATGCCTACGGCCATTATGGCGAACGGCCGCTGCATGATCAATCACACGGCGAAAGCTTTCTCGCACTTTTGAAAAATCGCTTCCGCGGCAAAGGTCTTTATCTCCTTGATGAGCCTGAAAGCGCTCTTTCGCCCACGTCTCAGTTTGCGCTGCTTGCAGAAATCCATACTCTCGTTCGCAAAAAATCGCAATTTATCATCGCCACCCATTCGCCCATTCTGCTCGCCTACCCAAATGCGCTCATTTACGAGCTATCCAGCCAGGGCATTTGCGAAACGACCTTTCAAAACACGCAGATGGTCAATCTCTACAAAGATTTTCTCGATGCGCCCGAGCGTTTTCTGAACCACCTCTTCCAAGATGACACCGCACCACACTGCTAAACACAAAAACGGCTCTCCCCGACAACCATCGAGGAGAGCCGTTTTCTTATAACGAACGGTTTCAAACCAGCAAGGTTTTACAGCGTACCAAAAATACGATCACCAGCATCGCCAAGCCCCGGAACGATGTAAGCATCGTCATTGAGTTCGGCGTCACATTCTGCCGCATAGATATCCACATCGGGATGCTCGCTTTGCAGCCGTGCAATGCCGTCTTTTGAGGCAATGAGGCAGACAAATTTAAGATGGTGCATACCCTGTTCTTTAAGATGGGCGATGGCATCACAGGCGCTGCCGCCGGTGGCGAGCATTGGGTCAACAACAATCACTGTGGCGTTTTCTGCGCCCTGCGGCATTTTGTAATAGTAAGCTTCCGGCTCGTGGGTTTCTTTGTTGCGTGCCAGGCCAATGTGCCCCACACGCGCAAACGGCAGGAGTTTTTGAAACCCCGGCACCATGCCCAATCCTGCGCGCAGAATTGGCACTATCACAACGCCTTCTTCATGCACACGCTGGCACTCGGCCACCGCAAGCGGCGTTTCCACGCTGATGGCATAGGTTGGCAAATCAGAGAGCACTTCAAACGCCATGAGCAGCGACAGCTCTTCAACAAGGTTGCGAAAATCGCCGCTCTTTGTGTTCTTATCGCGCAGGTAGGAAATTTTGTGATGAATCAGCGGATGATCGAAAATGTGAAGGCGTTCCATAGCCAGTCCCCCTTGCTTATGCTATTACTCGTAAAGTGGGTAGCGATCGGTGATGGTTTTCACCATAGCCGTGCCGCGTTCCGGATCTTTGTCAATAAGAATGATCTTCATAATTTCAGCCAGTTCGCGGAAATCGTCTTCGACAAGGCCGCGGGTGGTTGCCGCAGGCGTGCCCAAACGAATACCGCTGGTAACGGTTGGCTTTTCTGTGTCGAACGGAATACCGTTCTTATTGCAGGTGATGTTGCAAGCGTCCAAGGCCTTTTCGGCTTCATCGCCGGTGAGGCCCATGCTCTTCACATCAACAAGCAACAGATGGTTATCTGTGCCGCCGCTGACCAAACGGAAGCCCACGTTTTGCAAGGCTTCGGCAAAGGCTTGAGCATTACGCAGCACCTGGTCGATATAATCCTTAAACGATGGCTGCAACGCTTCGCCAAAAGCCACTGCCTTGGCTGCAATAATGTGCATCAGCGGGCCACCCTGAGCACCAGGGAACACCGATTTGTCGATGGCTTTCGCCAGATTTTCCTTGCAGAGAATAAGCCCGCCACGAGGCCCACGCAGCGTTTTGTGGGTGGTAGAGGTGACAATGTCGGCATATTCCACTGGGTTTGGATGACGGCCAGCGGCAACAATGCCGGCAATGTGCGCCATATCCACCATCATCAGCGCCCCTACCTTGTCGCAAATCTCGCGAATACGGGCAAAATCAATAATGCGTGGATAAGCACTTGCACCAGCCACAATCAGCTTTGGCTGACAGGCAACCGCCTTGGCTTCCATGGCGTCGTAATCAATCATTTCGGTTTCTGGGTCCACGCCATACTCCTCAAAATGATAGAGCTTGCCGCTGAAATTCACCGGCGAGCCATGCGTTAAATGCCCACCATGGCTAAGGTTCATCCCCAATACCGTATCGCCCGGCTTTAATACTGCCTGATAAGCAGCATAGTTTGCCTGTGCGCCGCTATGTGGCTGCACATTGGCGTGTTCGGCACCGAAAAGCTGTTTCACGCGCTCACGTGCCAAATTTTCCACAACATCTACATACTCGCAGCCGCCGTAATAGCGTTTGCCAGGATACCCCTCGGCATATTTATTCGTCAAACAAGACCCCTGCGCCGCCATCACAGCGCGGCTGGCAAAGTTTTCCGAAGCAATCAGCTCAATCTTATTGCGCTGACGCTGTAATTCATGGTCAATGGCTTCTGCCACAGCCGCATCTTGCTGCGCCAGAAATTGTGTCATATCACTCATACGATAACCTTCTTTCTCAACGTTTCTTCCATTATATGTCAAGCGCTCGCAAAACCCAACCCGTGCCGTGTACACCGATAATAAAAGATGGTAATATCACAGGCACAGTGGCACAGCGCGCTCCCGCTAAAATAATATATCCTCCCCGCCAGCTCCAACTGATGAGGAGGATTTTTCTTACTTCCCGCCAAAGAGAGATTTCAGCTTGGCGCCAAAACCTTTCTTCTGAATACCGAGGAGTTTGTTGATTTCATCACGATAGATGTTAGGGTCCAGTGCACCTGGAAGCGCTTCCTGAAATTCGCCATTGTTGATGATGCAAGTTTGTGGCACACCAACAAGGTTCCAGCTTTTGAAAAGGGCGCGGGCGTCTGGATCATGGATTTCCATGTTATAGAAATGCATCTCTGGATTGCCAGCATATTCATCAGCGATTTTCTGCATAGTTGGTATCAGGCGTGCACAAACGGAGCATTTTTGCTTGGTAAAAATCAAAAAACATTTTTCCTTATCTGCAACGATTTCATTGTATTCCTGAATGGTAATCATTGGTATTTCCATGAAACAGCCAACCTCCTGTGTCTTTTTTCGTAGATTTTTCCCTTATATACTATCTTAACATCATCCATAGATATTGACAAGGAATAGCCACGAATTTTGCCTATAAATGTTAGTAAAATGTATCATCATTATCACTTGATGCTGCTTTTGTTGAGAAACAGATGCAATAACCGCCCATGCTCATGAGCATGGGCGGTGGGTGTTATGCGTCTAAAAAGCCTTCGCGACGCAGTAGATGTTCTAAGTCGTCATAGGTGTTCATGGTGCAAGCGTCACGGCGCAGGGCGGCGGCGTGCGGCAGGCCTTTAACGTACCAGCCGATTTGTTTACGCATTTCCTGCATGGCGATGCGTTCGCCTTTATAGTGGCAGGCGAGGGCGGCGTGGTCGAGCATCACCTGTGCACGTTCAGCGAGGGTGGGTTCCGCCGGTACGGAGCGGCCCTGCCAGTCGGCGAGGAGCTGAGCAAAGAGCCATGGTTTACCCAGGGCACCACGCCCCACCATGATGCCGGCGGCGCCGGTGGTGTGAGCGATGGCACGGGCGCTGGCTACGTCTTCAACGTCACCGTTGGCAATAACAGGAATATTAACGGCACGCACAATGTCGGCAATGGTTTGCCAGTCGGCTTTGCCGGTGTAATACTGAGCACGGGTGCGGCCGTGAACGGTGATGAAGTCGCAGCCAGCGGCTTCCAAGCCTTTGGCAAAGTCGGTGATGTGCGGGTCTTTTTCATCCCAGCCGATACGCATTTTTGCCGAGAGCGGCACGTCCACCGCTTCACGCATGGCACGAATGATGGCAAAGGCGGTTTCCGGCGTTCGCAAAAGTCCGGAGCCTTCGCCGTGACCTGCCACTTTTGGCACCGGACAACCCATGTTCACATCAAGCATCTTGGCACCGGCTTCCACAGCCAGGCGTGCGCCTTCTGCCATGATGTCCGGCTCGCTGCCGAAGAGCTGCACGGCGATGGGTTCTTCTTCATCGCACAAATCAAGCAGCTCAAAACTTTTCTTGTTGCGATAATGCAGAGCTTTGGCACTGACCATTTCTGTCACCACAAGCCCCACGCCATAGCGGCGGCAGATAAGGCGCATGGCTTTGTCGGTCACACCAGCCATAGGCGCAAGCACAAAGGGGTTCGCAGAAAAGTCGATCATACCCACCTCACGCTTTCTTTTCGTCGTCTGGCTTGGAGGAGAACCAGCCCCAGAGCGCAATGAGAATCATCACACCAAAGAAGATGACGTGCCAGAGAGTGCTTTCTGGGAAGGTTTCCGGCAGCACGCCAATGGCTTCATGCGAAAGGGTCACAACCACCAGTTTAATCCCCACCCAGGTAACAAGCAGGAAAGCAGCCACTTCGAGTTTAGGACGTTTGTCGAGCAGTTTAACGAAGATGGTGGCAGCAAAGCGCATGAGCACCACACCGCACAGCCCACCACTGAGCACGAGGATAAATTCACCGGCGTCCATGCCGCCAATGTGGCCCCAGCCTGTTGGTGGCAGGGAGATGGCAATGGCAACAGCAGCGAGAATGGAGTCCACCGCAAAGGCAATATCTGTAAATTCAACTTTCGCTACAGTGAGCCAAAAATCTTTCTTACTGTGCAGATAGTGATCCGGCTCACCTTTTGGCAATTCTTCTTTTTCTGTGCCACCATCTTTTTCTTTGTTATATTTGTAAAGATTGTGCAGACCGACATAAATCAAATAAAGTGCACCAGCAGCCTGCGCTTGCCAGATGTTGGCCAGAAAAGAAACGAAGAAAAGTGCGGTGAAACGTAACACCACAGCCCCGATGAGGCCATAAAAAAGGGCTTTGGAACGCAGTTTTGGTGACAGCGGACGCACCATCACAGCCAGCACCAAGGCATTGTCGGCACTGAGAAGCCCTTCCATGGCGATAAGCACGAAGAAGATGCAGATGTACTGAATCCACATTCCGGTGTCCATCGCCCCAAGGTTCAAGAAATCCATGTTGTTACTCCCTTTCGTTGTAATGATGATCTATAAAAACCGACTTAAAACAAAGTGCGACCGGCCATGGGCAGGTCGCTTGAAAACGCCGGAATTTCCGGTTGATATGATTATTGTTGAGACGTTTCTTCGTCTTTAGGCTTAGAAGCAAACCAACCCCAAAGGGCGATGAGAAGCATCACGCCATAGAAGATGACTTGCCAGAGGGTGCTTTCCGGAAATTCGTGTGGCAGAATACCGAGTTTTTCGTGCGCCAGCGTGACGACAACGAGTTTCACACCCACCCAGGTCACCAGCAAAAAGGCAGCCATTTCGAGTTTTGGGCGTTTGTCCAGCAGTTTAACGAAGATGGTAGCAGCAAAACGCATCAGCACCACGCCGCACAGCCCGCCAATGAGCACCACCACAAATTGTCCGGTGTCCATGCCGCCAATGTGGCCCCAGCCTGTTTCCGGCAGAGAAATTGCCAGTGCCACCGCTGCGAGAATGGAATCTACGGCAAAAGCAATGTCGGTAATTTCAACCTTGGCAACAACTTTCCAAAACTCTTTCTTACTATAAAGATAGTTGGTGTTGACTTCTTCCGGCAGTTGTTCTTTGGAACTTTCCTGACCGGTTTCTTTTTTCGCCTTTTGGTATTTGTAAATGTTATGCAAACCAACATAAATGAGATAAACCGCGCCAATGGCCTGTGCCTGCCAGATGTTCACAAGGAAGGACACAAAGAACAAGGCCACAAAACGCAGCACCACAGCCCCAACAAGGCCGTAAAAAAGTGCTTTTTGCCGCAGGTTCGGCGCCAACGGTCGCACCATCACCGCCAGTACCAAGGCATTGTCGGCACTGAGCAGTCCCTCCATAGCAACGAGCATGAGCAGAACAAACAGATACTGGACCATCATTCCAGAATCAATGGCACCAAGGGTGCCGAGCAGTGATAATTCCATACGCTACTCCTTTTCTTGATTGACTTTTTTATACAAAAAAGGCCTTTGCCTTTCTTGTAACAACAAGGAAGGCAAAGGTCTTGCAATCAAAGGTCGTTCCTTTTTAGGCAGCACCGGTGAAAATCACGAGGTGACGACGCTGCCCCTGGCTATGCGCCAGTGCTACTCCCCTTTGCTTATGGGATGAGTATAAGTATATCAGCTTGCGGCGGACATTGTCAACGATTATTCGCCACAAGGACACATTATTCTTCGTCAAACCGCAGCGTGGTGGTTTTCAAATTACGACCGGTGTGGCAGTTTGGAAAAATCTCCCGTGCGCCGTCCAAAAATTCCTTTGGATTAAGCATGGCTGGACTATAATGGGTAAACCAAAGCTCGCGCACGTTGGCATCTCGTGCCATGCGTGCCGCTTCCGGATAAACCATGTGGCCTTTGCTAGCGGCATCGTGCTGCTTGGCAGGATCACCGTAAAGCCCTTCGGCAACAAACAAATCACTGTCGCGCACCAGCTCCACCAGTGCCGGCGCCGGACGACAGTCGGTAGCATAGCTCAGACGCAGCCCACGACGTTCTGGCCCGAGCACATCTTCTGGCGCAAAAGTGCGACCATCGTCTAAGGTTACGCTTTCGCCCTTTTGCAGATGCGACCACGCCTGCACAGGAATCTCCGCTGCCTTGGCACGGGCCACATCGAAACGGCCGGCACGTGGCAGATACGCACTGTATGCCAAACAAGGCACACGATGCTTCACCGGCTGTGTGCGCCACTGGAGCGCACCTGTGGTGAAGGTGGTTGGCTCTTTGAAAGGCAGCTCGTGCAGCACCAGCTCAAAGGGCAGCGGCCCGCAAATCACTGTCAGCCCACGCACCACGCGAGTCAGCCCCTCGCCGCCCCAAAGATGCAGCGGTTCGGTGCGGTGATTGTTAGCAATGGTCATTAAAAGCCCCGGCAACCCACCCACATGGTCGCCATGGTAGTGGGTAAAGAGAATATGGTCAATGTTTTTGGTGCTGAACTCAGACATATGCAGCGCCACCTGCGTGGCTTCACCGCAGTCGATGAGCACGTTGGAGCCTTCATGGCGCACCAAAAGTGCCGTCAAAAAGCGCTTTGGCAAAGGCATCATGCCGCCGCAGCCCAACAGGCAAACATCAAGCATGGCGATGCCCCCCTTTGTTGCGGGCGGCAATCAGGCGCAAGCCTTCCAAGGTCAGCATTGGGTCGATGGTGTTGACATAACGGCAGTTCACACAAATGGTTTCGCTGTGGCCGCCGGTGGCAACCACAAAAATCTCTTCCGGCGTGGTGCCCATTTCACGGGCAATGCGCGCAATCATGCCATCCACAAGATCGGCATAGCCAAACACCAGCCCCGACTGCATAGCATCGGTAGTGGTGCGGCCAATCACCTGCTGCGGCGCCACCAGTTCCACCTTTGGCAGCTTGGCAGCATGGCTGAAAAGCGCCTCCATGGAAATACCAATGCCGGCATGAATGGCACCGCCAAGATATTCCTTGTCGGCATTGATGGCACAAAACGTGGTCGCCGTGCCAAAGTCAACAATAATCAACGGTGCACCATAACGCTCAATACCACTAACTGCATTGACAATGCGGTCAGCCCCCAGTTCTTTTGGATTCTCATAGCGAATCTTGAGACCGGTTTTCACCCCGGCTTCCACCAAAAGCGGGGTAATCTTGAAATAGCTTTCACACATACGCACCAACGTGCGGGTCAAATCCGGCACCACCGACGAAATAATAATCTGATCAATCGCCTTGAAACCCAACCCTTTCGTGGCAAAAAAGTTCTGGCACAACACCGCATACTCATCGGCAGTGCGGCGTGCATCTGTGGCAAAACGCCAGCTGGCAAAAAGGCGGTCGCCTTCGTAAACCCCAGCAACAACGTTGGTATTCCCTGTATCAAAGGCTAAGAGCATACCCGTTTCCTCCATTTTCTTTGTTACTTCTTGCCGTAAGACGGCATCGCACGCACAATCACGCGCACCAAAGCCACCGTAAGCACTGTGGCCAGAATCAGCTCAATCACAAATTGCGGCAGCACCGCAATCCAAATGGCCTGTGGCAGATACCCCAAAAGAATAGCCAGGCCAATGTAGCCAAGCGTATTCGTAGCGGTGCCGGCAATACCGGCAAACGCTGCCCCCATCAAATAATGACGGCCAAACAATTTATACACATACCCACTGACAACGCCAATCAAAATGCGCGGCACAATCGTTACAATCGGGTCTGGCACGGTGGAAGCTGTCATTAAACTGTAGCCCCCCATAATCAGCCCCGTGAATGCGCCCACCAACGGCCCTTCCAACACTCCGGCAATAATCACCGGCACGTGCATAATGGTGGCACGTCCTGTGAGGTTCGGCACCGGAATCATACCCAGTCCCGTCAGCCCCAGCACCACACAAATGGCACCAAACACCCCGCCCATTACCAGGCGCTGCGTCGTCAGTTTCTTCTTTGTCTTGCGTTCGCTCATGTTCATTCCTCCCAGCTTTCTCTCGCCAGAACCGCGTTCCACACGCGGCCCATCCCGGGCACACAGGCTCCAGGTGGCTTCGTTTGTGATAGAAACGCAAATAAAAAAACAGGTGTCCATGCAGCGTCTCGCGACTGCCGCCAGATACCTGTTTTATTGTAGCGAATCGGTGCGCTCTGTGCAAGAGCCAGGCGCAGCATTATTTTTTAAGCACGCAAAAAAGCACAGGAAGGCATACTTCCTGTGCTTGAGTTGCGCTGTTTAGTTTTCTTTTCTTGCTTTCCAGCGGGAAACGATGGAAATGTTTTCGTATTCGTCTTTGAGCAGGCCGAGCATCCATTGGTCCACATATTCGCCGCCGGTGAAGATGTGGCTACGCAGCTGGCCTTCCACCTGGAAACCAAAGTTGGTGGCGGTACGCACAGCCAGTTGGTTGTTGTCGTTGATGCACATATAGCAGCGTTTGAAGCCGAACTGGTAAAAGACGATGTCGCAAAGCACGATCATCAAATCAATGCCATACCAGCCAAGGCGGCGCGAGGTGTCGGCGATGCCCAGAGAAATGCGGGCATGACCATTTTGCCGGTCGATGTCGGAAATCGAAGCAACACCAATCGGAATTTGCTTGTGCTTGGTGGAGACAATAAAGTTCACACGCGTAGCGTGAGGATCGGAAATATCGGCGCCATTGCGGATTTCTTCCATGACCATTTCCAGCGAGTTGCCGGTGTAGCCGTCGTAAAGCTGACGAAATTCTTTATTGGAGTACCACTTTTGCAGAATGTCAGCATCCTGAATTTGCGGCTTGGTTAAGATGACTTTTTTTCCAGAAAACATACTTCTCACCTCGTCCTTTTCTTACGCATCTAACTATATAATACCGATTTACTGTATCACGGTCAACCATCAGCGAGAACAATATAGAAAAAAAGCACCCATCCCAATGGATAGGTGCAAACTGGGGTACTAGGATTCGAACCTAGGAATGCATGGGTCAGAGCCATGTGCCTTACCGCTTGGCGATACCCCAACAACGCAAGAATTATTATAGCTGATGAGACGCCGAAGCGCAAGCATTTTTTCATGGATTTTTCATGATTTCGCCATTTTTTTCATTTTTCCACGCACACGGCGTTCGAGTGCCGACCACAAACAGCCCATTGCCAGACAAAAAGCATCGCCCACGAGAATCCGCCAGAAAAGCGGCCAATCAGCGATGGGCGCACTCCAGCCCAGGCGGAAAAAGAGCATCTGAAAAAGATAGATGTGCCAGGTGGAAATGCCCACGGTGCGAACGAGGCTGTGCAAACGACCGGGAAGCTGTTTACTTTCAAAGAAATGAAAAGCAAATACAGCGATGGCGATGAAATAGAAGCTGGCGTAAACATTGGTATTGAGCCAGTAGGTGGTGAGCGGCCAGTCGAGGCCAAAATATTCCAGCGCCGTAATGTAAGTTAAACTAAGCACTGCGCCCACGGCAACAAGCCCCAGCCGCACACGGCTGCGATAGAGATAAAAATACATACCAAAGGCCGTGATAAAGAGATAGCGAATGAAAAGCAAACGGTTGAAATCGCGCGGAATGTCAAAAACACCGACCGACCATTCATAGAGCACATCAAGCACAAACGCCGCCAGAAGCGTCTGCCGTGGATAGCGGCGCAAGAGCACATAAAGCAGCGGCGCAAGCAGCAAAAATTGCCAGTACACGCAGAAGAAATAGCCGCCATGGCTGCCGCCGTTCAAGCCGCCGCTGACAAAAGCATAGAGCACCTCGCCTGGAGAAAAACGCTGCCCCATAAACACATCACACGCCCATTCCACCGCAAACATCAGCACATACGCCGGCAAAATGGCGCCAAATTGCTTGCCCAGGAGCTTCGGCGCATAGAGGCTTCGCAAATCGGCACGGCCATGCCGCACGTTCGACATGGCATAGTTGTAGCTTGTGATGAACATAAAGAGCGGCATACCCACCTGAATCACATAGATAAAAAGCGCAAAATCTTTTTCGTCATAGACAAAGAAATGCGTTGTCACCACCATGCACATGGCGAAGGCTTTGATATAGTCAATGACAGGAATGTAGCGGTTTTGCTTCATGGTTTTCCTCCTTGAGCGATTGCAACGGTTCGTTCTTATTATACAAAATGATGCCACCTTTGCCACATGTTTCACACTTTTTTCTTCGGAAAGGTGTGCAGTGAGGGCTGTGGCGTGGTATAATCCCTATAGACGATAAAAGTTTGAAGGAGGCATTTTTTATGCAACATACAACCAATACCCACATCATCTTCGCTGACAGCGCCGATGACGCGAAGGCTCAGTTTCTCGCTCTTGGTGTGAAGCCAGACGAAGACCCAAACGCACAGCTCGATATTTGCAAGTGCACCGAAGAAGAAGATTTCGACTTTGAAAGCCCATTCAATCTCATTGGCGAAGTCTCCCTCTCTCCTGAGTACATGGAAAAGATCAACACCGATCCAGAACGCGCTTATGTGCTCTACTACATTGAGGAAACCGACAACGCATAAAACGCCGACACAAGGAGGCATTGCGGCATCACCCTACCAACGTCTCACGTTTGGTAGGGTGATGTTTTTTCAGCAGCGCTTTCTTTCGCAACGAATTCTCACAGAAAATGAGGTAACACCATGAATCCACTCGACCCCCAATCTCCGGAAAACTATCAAAGTGTCGCCGGCTATGGCGAAGATGAGTTTATCATCGAAAAATCCCGCTTCATTGGCTACGCCCTTCCTGTCACCGATGAGGACGAAGCCCGTGCCTTTATCAGCGAGATTCGCAGCCTGCACCCACAGGCCACCCACGTTTGCTCGGCCTGGATCATCGGTCGTGGCGGTTTGCAGATGCGTTTTTCTGACGATGGCGAGCCTTCCGGCACGGCTGGTGTGCCCATGCTCGAGGTGCTGAAAAAAGAAGGGCTGACCGATGTGGTCTGCGCTGTGGTGCGCTATTTCGGCGGTGTCAAACTGGGCGCCGGCGGGCTTGTGCGTGCCTACACCCGTGGCGCAGCGGTGGCACTGGCAGCGGCGCACATCACCACCTGGACCCGCCACCGTGCGCTGGTGCTTTCTGCCGACTACACCTTCCAAGGCACCATCAGCCACCAGCTTGAAAAAACCGACTGGCTCCTTGAGGACACCGTCTACGACGATCGTGTTCACTACCACCTCTTCATTCCCGCCGATGAAGAAGCTGCTGCCACCGATGCCATCAACGGTTGGACCAACGGCCGTGCCGATCTCGCCTGGGGTGCTCTTTGCTACAAAGGCCGCAAACAGTGAGCACCCGCCGTCCGCAGGCAGGGGCTTGCAATTATTTCAAGAATCGGGGATAATAAAAGGAACGGAATGTCATAAAAAGGGAGGCGACGAACGTTGCTTTTGAACTACGAACTTCCAACTCATGTGATCTTACAAAAAGATGCGCTGGCTGAATATGCCCAGCTGATCGCCGGCATGGGCAAACACGCCATGCTCGTGATGGACGCCGGCTTGGACGACGCCCACCCAGCGAAACAGGAAATCTTGTTCTGTCTGGATTTTAATGATATTCGCCGCACAGTGTATCTGCACACACGCAAAATTGCGCCAAGCATTGGCAACCTTGAAGCGGGTGCTGCCATGGCACGAGAAAGCCAAGTGGATTTTGTCATCGCCGTGGGCTGTGATGCCACTTTGGAAGCCGGCAAGGGCATTGCGCTGCTGGCTGCACAGGACATCGAATCCGCCACGCTCTTAAAAGGCGACATCGCCCGTCCTCTGCCGGTGGTGTGTATCCCAACAGAGCCAGGCAGCGGCACAGAAGTGACGCCGGAAGTCCATGTGGCGCAAAAAGGGCTGGAGCGGCTCACGCTGGTTCGCAATCGGCTTGGCACACCGCAGCTGTCGTTTCTTGACCCACGCTACACGTTGGATATGCCGCATGAGCTGGTGGTGTCTCACTATATCAAAACGCTGGGCCGTGCCATTGAAGCCATTATTTCGGAAGAAGCCAACCCTGTCAGCGATGCGCTGGCATTGGCAGCCCTTGGCACTGTGCGTGAGCTGGCGCCTGTCATGGTAAACCCTGAAACCGACATCACCTACGACATCCACGAACAACTCATGCTCGCCGCCAACGAAAGCGGCCTTGCCATTTGCGCTGCAAGCGCCAACCTGCTGGAAGCCCTCGCTTCCCCGCTGACCTATGTATCAGACGTGCATCTGGGACAAGCCTATGGGCTGATTATTCCACCGGTGCTCTCTTATCTCATTGAGCGCACGCCGCTTGTCAGCGAGGTGATTTTGCAAAGCCTCGACTTTCAGAGCCTGGAACAGCTGGAAGATTTTCTCTGGGAACTCATTGGCGCCATCACCCCAATCAGCGCCGATGCCCTTGAACGCTGCACCAACGCCACCATGGGCAATCCGCTAATGAAAACCAGCGTGCTCTCGCTTGATTTCAAAGAAGTCGCCAGCTGCTACGCCCATCTTTTGGCAGAATAACACCACACGTCCGATGTTTTGCATCGGGCGTTTTTCTATGCGGCGAGCTGTCCATAGTGCAACGATGCTTTTTATTAAACACATAAAAAGCACTGAAGCTAAATATTCATATTTTCCAGACATTTCAAACCATAGTTTGTGCTATAATAAACTCAGCAGTTGAGATGTGTTTTTTCTTCCTTTTTTCCCATCTCAGCTAGCGTCTCATGAGCAATCAACCGTGCTTTGCTCTCTTTTTCACGGTGTCGATTGCTTCTCTCGTTTCTTTTCATGTTTCAAGAACGATCTGAAACAGAAAATGGCAGTGCCCCCCTCGCGCTGCCATTTTTTATTTGCACCATAGTGAATGGGCGTTCATGATTCGCTGGCAGGTTCTTCGTATCTTCTTCAAATTTTCTTGACACCTTAGACGGCACATTGTGCTAGAATAAACGTGTCAGTTGAGATGTCGTTTTTTCTCTCCCTTTTTTTCAGCATCTCGGCTGGTCACTATCCTTTGTCAAATAGTGTATATCAGGACGACGGTGTTTTTTCTCCCCCTTTTTCACAGTCGTCTGAAAATGTTCGTTTGAAACGGCAGCAGCTCTCTCGCTGCCGTTTCTTTTTGTCTTTTTCCCGTGTCGTAACATCATCTTCACGATTGCTTATAGCCTTCTTTAATAATTCCTGACATCTTGTTCCATTCTTCGTGCTATAATAAGTCCAACAGTTGAGGAATAACTTTCCCCCCCTTTCATCCTCAACTGTTCCAATCCCGAAAACAATCGAGCAACCACGTTTTTTTCTCCCTTTTTTCCGTGGTTGTTCCGATGTACCACAGCGAAAACGACAGCGACTCTCCAGCTGTCGTTTTTGTTTTGAAGAATCGCCCGCATATGAACGATTGCTTGTAATAGACTGCCAATCTTACGCAGAGATACCGCCCAAACGAGGCTACGGGCGGTAGTTCTGTGGCTTGGCAAGAAATTAGGGACCACCCCGCCGGGGCCTGATGAACAGTCAGGTCCCTTTTTTCATATTCAAAATAAGGCGGCTCCCACTTCCGAGAAGGCAAGCGCAGAGAAAAGTCCAAATGTCTCCGTCTACAACTTTTCGGAAATCATGGTTGAGAAGAAAGAAATGGAGCGTTGAGGGTATGCGTTCTTTTACACAGCTTGAATAGTGGTCTCCACGATTTTCATTTTTTTCGTCCAGGGCGTTGAACATGGCATCAACCCGCTTTCTGCACTCGCTCCCCTTGTTCTTGGACGGATAGAAATATTGATCTACCGATATATCAAACATTAGCACCATCTGATAAAAGGTAGAGAAATCGGTTGACATTCCAATATGTTCGTGATACTATGTGACCAAAATCGTATATTTAGTCACAAAGGAGGAAGTAATTATGCCAAGAAGTTTTACAGAACAAGAAAAAGAAAAGATCAAAAGAAGTTTACAGGAAACCTGTAAGCAGAGTTGGACACAGCATGGCTATAAAAAAACAAGTGTCGATGAACTTTGCAAACAGGTTGGCATCTCAAAGGGAGCCTTTTACCTTTTTTTTGAATCGAAAGAGGCACTCTTTTGTGAAGTGTTGTGTTCAGTGCAAGAACAAATCTACCATATGGCATCAGACGTAATGGAACAGCACAAAGATAAATATGGCGTTGCAGAAGCCTTAAAGCTCATTTATCGGGAATATGATAAAAACAATTTTTTGTACGATTCGAACAGTACGGATTTTACAATTTTAATGAACAAGCTATCGGAGGAACAAGCCAAAAAAGTCGAGGAATCCAATGATAGAAGCCAACAGCTTTTTTTAAGGCAAACGTATTTGAAATTCAAGATTGATAGAGATTTGGCGATGTCAGTTATTTATTCTTTGATTGTGAACGTTAAAAATAAGGATATTCTTCCTTACAATCACATGGAAACCTTTGATTTTATGGTTGACCATTTGATTGAAAGTATATATGAATAACAGGAGGCAAAAAAGAAGTGCAAAAGGCAGAAAGCAGAGGTCAGCCTACGACATTGACTTCTGGGAGCATAAAGAAACAGTTAGTGCTGTTTTCTATTCCAATTTTTTTAGAAACTTTATTACAACAACTTTATAATGTTATTGATGCAGTTGTTGCGGGGCGTTTGGTGAATGAAGATGCGCTGTCTGCAATCGTTGTATCCGTTCCGATTTATCTGTTGTTTGTTTCTGTTATTTTGGGTTTGGCTATTGAGATTTCTTTCGATTGCGATTGCTTCTTGTCTGGGATGGTGCGTAGCAAGCGCTATTGTGGTTCTGAGATACAAGGGTAATAAGTGGCAAGCGAAAGCTGTTGTTAAAATTGATGGAGGTATAAGATGAAAATAGAAGTTGTAAAGAAAAATAATACAGAGGTTGCCGTTGTGAGCAGTGATGAACTGCTGATGACAGATGTTCAGTCGGCGTTAGACTTGATTATGACAGTAAAGTACGAAACGGGCTGTACAAATATTGCTGTAAACAAGGATGCTATCATAAATGATTTCTTTGTACTGAGCACTTGCCTGGCAGGAGAAATATTGCAGAAATTCATCAACTATGGTGTGAGGTTTGCCATATACGGAGATTTTTCAAAATATACAAGCAAGCCATTAAAGGATTTTATGTATGAGAGTAATAAAGGAAAGGATGTTTACTTTCAGCCTACTGCTTCCCTTGCTGTTGACAAGCTCTCTGGATACACCAAAAGCAAAAAATGAGACAGCTATGAGCGCTGATTTGCAGGAGGTAATATAGGGATTCAAACACAGCCGAATGGATACGATGTCCTGTTTGCGGCAATACAACACGGAAATGGTTTGATTTCTACAATCAAGACCACCAACGACATAAAAATGACGATTGATTCTATTTTTCTCTCCCTTTTTTTGAAATCAATCGGCCAAACAACAAAAAACCGATTTCATCACACAAGATGAAATCGGTTTTTTCATATTCAGGAAAGAGTCAAATCGAAACGGTCGCCAACATCGCCGCTGAACACGACCATGCCGTCCTCCGGCACAACAAACTGCATCGTGCCTGTCGCCACACTCTGATTGAGCGTATAGCCGGCTGCATCAAAAACGACGAATCCGCCATCTTCCGGCGCCTTCACCGTGATGGTCTTACCCACGATGCTGTCCGGGAAGAGGAACCAGCGGTTGTAGCCGTTCTTTTGAATCGTCAGGTAGGCGTTGCCCGGATAAATCGTTGGCACGCTCGCCACATCCTGATAGATGCCATCGCTGCAATACATATACTCAACACCGTCAACAACTTCCGCACGCAGCGGCATCAAATCACGGCTGCCGGTCATTGGTATTTGCAAATCGATGGTAGCCTGGTTTTCGTCAAGCAGCGAATAGTACAGCATATGGCCATCTTCCGGCGCTGCCAAACCAAGCGCTGACACTGCCATCATATAATTTTGCGAGCTGGCTTTGTCGGTCACCGACACATAACCTTTACCGGCACGTGCCACCCAAGCCTCTTCGGTCTCTTTAGAAACGTCGTTGTCCGGTATCTTTTCCAGGAAATAGCTTTCCGATACCTGGTCACCGATGCCGTTAATCGCCATTGCGCTGCGCGCTGTCAGATAGGTGCGGCCATTCTCTTCAAGGAAACGCAATTCGGTGAAGCCTGTTGGGTCTTTGAAAAGACCGTCTCCACAATAGAGAAGCTCCAGCTTATTGCCGGTGATGTCGCTCAACGTCATCGTGCCAGCCGCATCCATGCTCAGCGTATAATACTGACTGCTCGATGCATAGTTGCCTTCATACTGCTTCAAATCCGCATCCAGCGGCACTTGTTCAGGTGGCGTAAAGGTATCAAGGGCGCTCAAACGCTCTGTAATGATACCCTTGGCTTCCAACTGGTCAAGCAGCATACTCACCGCCAGCATCTGGCAATAGGCGCTGCTGCCGCCGGAGGAGGACACTGCCGCACTAAGCCCATACTCAGGCAGCACCACCAACGCATTGTGCATCAAATAGGTATCGCCGCCTTTGGTCACAGCTTGGATGTCATAAAGATTGAACGGATAGAGATCGACGCTATCCCAGCCAAGTCCGTAACCAACGGTATTGTTCTCTACATCCAACCACTGACCGTTGGCGTATTCCGGCTGGAACGTTGCTTCAATGGAGTTGTCCGAAAGAAGCGCTTCTTCGCCGGTGAATACCTGTGCAAAGCGGCAGAGGTCCTCTGCGTTCGCATAAATACCGCCGGTACCAATCACGTTTACCGTATCAACCGGCGTTTCTACACCGGTCAACGGATTGTAGGTACGCGCCACCGCCGCGCGGTCAAAATCATCCTGTGGTGTCATGGTATGCGTCATGCCGAGCGGTTCAGTGATGTTTTTGTGGATATAGTCTGTAAAACGCATGCCGCTGACGCGTTCAATCAAAATTTCGGCCAACGTAAACCCGTCATTGCAATACACAGAATAGGCGCCAGGGTCCGCCTGCAAGGTCTGCGTTGCCAAATCGTCAAGCAGCGTATCGTGCGCTTCCGTATCGGCATCATCAAAAAGGAAGGCATTGCCAATCGTGCTCCCCGCAAGTCCCGAGGAATGGTTCAACAGCATCCGCACGGTGATGTCCTTGTAACGTTCGTCTGCCATCTTAAATTCCGGAATGTAGGTCGTCACCGGCTTGTCCAGATCCACCTTGCCGTCTTCCACCAACTGCATCATGGCCGCCGTTGTGAACATCTTACTGGTAGAGCCAATGCCATAGAGATGGTTCGTCGTCAATGGTTCATCGCTCCCAATGCTGTATGCGCCGCCGACACCGCTTTCTACCAGCTTGCCGTTATCCATCATCGCATACTGCATACTCGTAATGCCTGCACCGTTCAACAAAATCTGCACGCGCTCCTCAAGCGGCAGCGTCCCCTGTGCCGCTCCAGCGTTTGTCGAAAGCAGCGACGATGAGGACGCCAGCATATTCTCCGTCGTCGTAAGCGACGCCGGCACTGGCGCCTGCTGCGGCCACTCAGCCGCCACCGCCACATTCGGCAGCGACATCGCCGCCACCAGCACACCGGCTAAAAGACCAGCCCATTTTTTCTTTTTCATAAAATCTTACCCCCTTTGGTATAAAAAAATAATCTGATTACTTATATTATGAGTAAATTCGTAGGAAAAGTCAAGCAACACAATTTAACAAGGCTCATGCCTGTTCACATTGCCCGCAGTTGGCGCAGCCATTGCAAATGATACGGTTGGCGCACTCTTTGCACTGCTTGCCAAAAAACGGGGTATAGAGTGCGCTCTCCGGTATGGGCCAGCCGAGAGGATCGCGCAGATCAAAATGTTGTGCACGCCCTTGGTAGTTCATGCCGGAGCGGTAGGCCATGCGGCTTTGCAAGCGTTTAGAAGGCAGGCGATAGCTTTTGCCTTCTTTGATAAAGACAGTGCCCGTTTCGTAAAAACAAAAGGTGGTGTCTGTTGCCACACACTCCGCCCTGAGTGCCTGCACCCATTCAAAGCGGCAGGGACGGGCGCCATCATAGTTTTCTCCGGCGCAGATGACTTGCTCGATTTGCCCTGTGGCAAGCGCCGATGCCAGGGATACCGGACCGATAAACGGCGCACACATCACACCTTTGTGCTTAAAAGGAAGCTCAAGCAAATAGGGCAGGCGTTCATCGGCACGGCGCTGGTTTTCGGCGGTCACATTAAAGAAGATGTTGTCCCAGCCATCGCCCCAGTCGCGCGGCAAACACTTGGCAACACGCTCGGGGCGTTTGGTGAGCAGCCAGAAAATCACATCCGACCGAGCACGCATCACCGACCACGCTTCATTGCGCCATGGGTCGGCTTCTTCAAGAAAAAAATCGGAGGTCATGCAAACACGCAGCATTTCACCGGGACGGATTTTATAATTGCCATGACGGTCACGTGCCAGTGGATAACGCATATTGGCGGTGCGATAAATATGAGAACCATCTGTCTGTCCACGCACACGGTCAAGATAATACATATAGCAGTGGGCACAGCCTTCGCTCACTTTCACACAACCATGCCAGGGATTCCAAATGTCATGCATGGCGCACCTCCTTTCTCTCTTTAGGGTAACAAAAAATCCCCAAAAGCGCCAGGGCTTTTGGGGAGAGAGATTACTTGATAATGCTTTACAAACCTTTACTTAGCAGTAATGATGACATCACGGGTGGTGCCATCGGCATTGGAGGTGATGTTGGTTTCAAAGCCAAAGGCATCGGCAATGAAACGCAATGGCACCATGGTGCTATTGTAAGCTGTGGAAATGTATGGCGCAACGTCCATTTCTTTTTCCACACCGTTGACGGTGTAAGCCAGTCTATATGGGGTCATGACAATGTGCGTATCGTTACGGTCAATGGTGATACGGTTGGTTGCCTGTTCCCAGTTGACAGTGGCACCAAAGGCTTCGCCAATGGCACGCAGTGGCACATAGGTGCGGTTGTTGTCGATGATTGGTGGTGCAATGATGGTGGTTGCTTTGCCGTCCACCATCATGGTGGTAGAACCAATCGTCACCTTCACTTCGTCAGCGCCATCTGAGGCAGCATTTGGATCTTTGAAGGTGAACGTATCGCTGAGCACCTGATGGGCATGACCTTTGTCATCGCTCAAGGTGATAAGGAACTTGCCGGTGCAAGGTTTTTCACAATTCAGCGCCGTGTTCAGCACACCTTCTGTTTGCAGGCGCATACCGGCGTCAGTGGCTTTTACGGTAAAGCCCGGATCGCTCACCGAGGAGTCGATCCACTTAATGTCGATGTTCGTAGGGCGGAAACTGAGCTTCATGGTTTTGCCGTTTTCATCCAGCAATGTGAATTCTATACCAACACCATACTTATTATCAATTTTGCCGCTGCTGCGGTTCATTTTTACATCGCCAGGTTCCACCGCTGGAATGACAGTCAAGGTGGTGCTTACCGCTTTGCCGTTATAGAACGCCAGCACCGTCACCGTGCTGCCCAGCTTGGCATCGTCAGCCACCGTTACCGTTGGTGTGGAAACAACTTTTTCCGATTCTATCACACCATTTGGCGCATTGAACGTGTAAGAATCCACTTCATCGGTCACGTCATAGCGTTTGCCATCGGTGTTCACATAGTAGAGCTTACCGGTCAAGGTTTCGCCCTGAGCGATGGTGCTGCCGCCAAAATCAAAGACCATTTTGTCCAATTTGCCGTATGGCGATTCGAGCTTCACCGTTGACGACAAATCTTCCACGGCTTCGTCGTCACGTTCAAAGGTGGCACGCACACTGACAGCATTCTTTTCAAAATCAAGGCCAGATTTCGTCATCACCAAGGTGCCGTTTTCCTGCGCCTTCAAGTTGCTCACTGGGACATCTTGCGTTTTCAATGTCTTGCCGCTTGCGTCCAGACTTGACAATGCAATGCCATCATCATCGCCCGGTACATATTCGGCATCAAAGGTAAAGGTCATGGTACGATCCTCTGTGCCGCCCTTGGTGTCGATGCCCACCTTCATAGAGCTTGGCAGAGACGCCACATACTGCTGATAGAACGTATCCGATGCATACACATCGCCGCCGTTTGCGCTCTGCACATTCACGGTGATGCTGTTTCTTTTAGACGGATCGTTCAAATCGTGGATGTTCGTTTTTGGCACATAGATAATGTCCTCGCCATCTTTTGCAATCACGCCGGAATACACAGCGTCTGCCACACCATCCTGATAGCAGACCACACGCATACCTTTTTCAACACCGGTGCCGGAAATGGCGATTAAGATATTGTCGTTTTGTTCCAAATCGTTATTGAAACTGTACACGTTAATTTCAATATTCGACTCATCTGCAAAAGCTGCCACCGGCAGCATGGTAAGCACCATCGCAGCCAAAGCCACGAGGGCTATGAGTTTCTTCTTCATGTTACTATTCCCTCCTTAGTCTGTTCAATATATGACTAAACTTTCGCTTATTATAACATACCATACATGGAAAGAACACCGCCGAAGCGGGATTGTTATTTCTCTGTCATCAGGCAAGGGAAATCGTTACCAAATTTCAACCATTATTGCTGGTTCTTCTTTTCAATGTCAGCAATCTCATTCACACGGCGTTCGTGACGGCCGCCGTCAAATTCGCTTTCAAGCCACACATCAACAATATCTAAAGCCAGGCCTTCGCCGATCACACGCTGCCCCATGGTGAGAATGTTGGCGTTGTTGTGGTTGCGGCTGGCGCGCGCCGAAAACGTGTCGTGACAAAGTGCTGCACGAATCCCCGGCACTTTGTTGGCAGCAATGCCAATGCCAATGCCTGTGCCGCAAACAAGAATACCGCGCTCACATTCGCCGCTTGCTACCGCACGCGCGGCTGGCTCGGCAATCAACGGATAGTCGCAGGATTCATGGCCATCGGTGCCAAAATCAACCACTTCATGCCCCAGTTCTTCAAGATGTTTTTTGATGGCGCTTTTCAAATCAAAACCGCCGTGGTCAGACCCTAATGCAATTTTCACTGTTCATTCTCCTTTTCATGGTTCACTCTTCATTTTTCCAGGCATCAAGATGTACACGCAGGGCGTTTTCAAGCGCCACATAGCAGCGTTCATAGCTGTCTGCATCGCCATCAAGTGGATTTTCTATGTCGCCTTCTCCGGAAAGCAGCTCTATTTTTGCCGCCTGAGCAGGCACCCGCTGACGCAGCTGCACCGCCTGCAAGAGCGTCATTGTGTAAATGTGGTCGGCACGTGCCACCATGTCGGTGGTCAATGCTTTGGCACGATGGCCGCTGAGGTCGATGCCATGCAGCGCGCACACACGCACGGCTTCTCGTTTGGCACCATCTCCAGGCGACGCCGCCAGCCCTGCCGAATCCACTGCCACCGCAGAAAGCCCCTCGGCATCGCACAGCCTGCGTGCCAACGGCGCCGCCATGGCACTACGGCACGTGTTGCCATCGCAGAGAAAAAGCAGTTCCACACGCCCACCTCCAAACACTCACAAATATTGACATTTGATACCGTTTTGAACACCCTCATTGTAACATAATTGCGTCATAATTGCACCGTGCCAGCCCTCCGCAAACAAAAAAATCCCGCGCAAAGCACGGGAAAGCGATGAATGTTATGACCATGTTTCCGGCCAAGGCTGGCTGAGCTTGCCAATGCGGTTCATCAGTGCTTCGCCAAGGTCGGCCAATGGCCATGCATCAATATAAATTTCCTTCACGCCATAGGCATCCATACGCCGCAAGCCTTCAAAAAGACGATGTGCGGCGGCTTCAGGATGGGCAAAACTGCCCATATTCCAGACAAAGACGTTTTCCGGAATAATGCCAAGTCCGGAAAGGGTTTCATCGGCAATGAGCATCCCCACAGGGCGTGGCGCCGTCTGCAAACGAGCAAGAATTTTTTCGGCACGATGCTCGCCAGTGAGCAGATAAGCCGGCGCTTGCGGCGCATAGTGGCGATACTTCATACCCGGCGCTTTTGGTGCATCGTCATCGCCCAATGGCGCCGCCTCGCTCACAGGGCCGATGAGTGCCTCAATTTTTTCCCGTGGAATACCACCCGGACGCAGGATGGCATACGGCGTCGTTGTAAGATCCACAATCGTTGATTCTACCCCAACCCGGCAAGGGCCGCCGTCCACCACGCCGGCAATATGGTCACCAAAGTCATGTTCCACGTGCGCGGCCAATGTTGGCGAAGGGCGTCCACTAAGGTTCGCACTAGGTCCTGCCAAAGGATGCCCCACTGCGCGGATAAGCATGCGTGTCAGATCGTTGTCCGGCATACGCACAGCAACCGTGTCCAGCCCACCGCTGACCACATCACTGACCACTTTGCGTTTTTTCAATACCAGCGTCAAAGGCCCCGGCCAAAACGCCTCTGCCAAATCCACAGCCGCCTCCGGCACGTCCTCAGCAATGTCACGCAAGGCGCTCATATCGGCAATGTGCAAAATCAGCGGATTGTCCGATGGACGCCCCTTGGCTGCATAAACGGCACGGCACGCTTCTTCATTAAAGCCATCGGCACCAAGGCCGTACACCGTCTCCGTTGGAAAAGCAACCAACTCGCCAGCGCGTAACGCCGCCACGGCCGTTTGCAAATCATCTTCGCGGGTAATGTCTAAAAGCATCTTTTCCATCCTTTCCTCGTGGACGCATGTCAATATTATATCCTTTATTATACCCTCTGCCGCTGTAAAATGACAGCCCCGTTTTCACCGCCCATCTCTCACAAACAATGCCAACGATACCCATAGCCACAAAAATCTTCAATCGCTGTGGCCTGTTCGGTTTCCTGCAACCGCACCAGTGCATCTTGAAACGCTTCAGCATCAATCACGCTTGGCAAAGCTTTCAACGCCTGCAAATATGCAAAGTAGTCCTTGTTCTGCAAGGTTTGCAGTGTCTTTCTGAACGCATTTTTACCTTCTGCAATATCCGCTGCCCCTTCAAACCATTGCATCTCACATAAGATCGGCCCTGTCATATACCCCTTTCTCTGCAATTTTTCCCGCTGCTCCCAAATGGGCACAACTTGAGCATTGACACTGGTTTTAATAACATTTTGCTCATTTTGATAACAAAAGCCATAGAACGTTCTGGACAAGCCGCGCTGAATAATCGGTGTATCCTCCATTTGCTTTCTCGTTTTTTTGAGCCATTGTTGAATGTCAGCACGACTTTCTTTTTGAAGATGCTTCGCCTCATAAACAATTTGCATGGTGCCTTCCAAAAGTTGACATTCCAATTCTTCAAAATGCCCATCAATTTGTTCGCGCAACGCTTTTACAATAAATTCCCCCTGATTGTCAGAGGATAGTTGGCCGAAACGTTGTAGTTCTTGAAAGAAACGTTGCGAATAATTCGCCTGTAACTGACGTGCAAGGTGTAGCTTAACGCGACGTTCAATATCTGTTTTCATGCCGGTTGGCACAGGACAAGATGCTATGTAACTGTGTACGCGCGTTGGATAATGGTTGGTATAGGCTCCTTTAGCAACAAATTGATAAATGTCAGCAGCAGACGGGCTGATGCGATAGGTAATGTCGCCCTTCTCAAGATAGGCGCAGCCATATATATGAAATTCTTCATCAAAGCGCCCCATTGTCGCCATATCGCCAACAGCCGCAATGCAACACATATCGCGGCTGCCACCAAATGCCTGCGCAAAGGTTGGCTCTTTTTCGTTCATCATACACGCTCCCTCACTTTCGTTTGCGAATAACAAAGGGCTGGTATATTGGTCGGCGCCTCAACGCTCATGCGTAAGCAGCCTTGCGCATCGCCATGCACGGTGATTTGTTCTTGCATGAAATCCGACAGTTGAAGCGATGTCATCATCTCCCGCGTGTCTCCTTGCGCAAATACCTGACCATGACGCAAAAGCAGCGTCTTGTTCATGAAGGGCTGAATTTCTTCGGGATAATGGGTAACGTAAAGAATGGTCACTGCTTGTTCTTCCGCAAGTGCGCGCACTGTATTGAGAAGGTATTCACGCGCATAAATATCTAACCCCATACTAGGTTCATCTAAAACGAGAATGTCCGGCCTGGTAATCAGCGCTCGGGCAATAAGAACATTTTGCCGCTCTCCCTTGCTCATAAGATAAAACGGCATGTTGATTTTTCCACCAAGCCGAAGCTCACGCAACAAATGTTTTGCCAGGCGAATATCCTGATCGCTGACACAACCACGAACGCCAAAGGTGCCAAACAACCCTGATAAAACAATATCCAATGCCGGCTCCTTATCATAATAGACATCAAAAAAAGAACTGCTCACCCAACCAATGCGCCGTCTTAACGAAAAAACATTCTCGTTGTTGTAAGGTTGTCCAAGCACCTCCAAATAACCACTTGTAGGACATTTGAAGCCTGCAACCATACTGAGAAGTGTGGTCTTACCGCTGCCATTCATCCCAAAAATAAGCCAGTGATCGCCACGTTTCACCTCCCAGTTAATATCCCGAAGCAAAAAACGTTTACCAGATTGAAGACAGAGATTGCTGGTTTTTACAATGGTGTCACTCATTGTCAAAAGCCTCCTCTGCGCGCAGTTCGTCGTCTGTGATAACAAGGCAGCGCTCCATGAGCTGAGCGTCACAGCTAACCGGCACGCGAAATCCCTGATCGTCCAACATTCCCATATTACGGCATCCCCAAGCGAGAATTTCCGCCACTTTGGCAATGTTCATTTGCCGCGTCTTTTCATTTTGATCCATGTCGGTATAATAATTAAATTCAAGATGATCTACAAAATTTCGCGCACTATGATAAATTTCCGGCTCCACACCATATTCAATGCGTTCACAATGATCACAATAGATTTCTATACGCGCATCTGTAAAGTCACTGAAAATAAGTCGCTTGAGCGATAACGGTTGCCCACAATATTTGCAAACACAGCGTTTGGTGCGTGCTTTCAACAGCGCCAATCTGTTTTCTGATGTATACATGTCTTTTGTATGTTCCATTGCTACTCCTCCTCGTTTCACACTTGACCAGCAGCGTACAACAATGCAAAAGAACTGTTTCGCGCATTCATCAAGAAATCTTTCACGATTCTCGCTGCCTCGAAACAGTTCTTATCCATTTGCTTTTACATCAAAACCTTCTAACGCAAAGCGGCTATTAGAAAACACCTAACCGCTTATGAGTGTTATCGGTTATGACACGTTGTTAATTAAAATTCTTCTTCAAAGGCTGGGTAAACCGGTGCCCCTTCACAATCGCGTGGCATTCTCACCCCGCCAATAGCTGCAATGGTTGCTGCAAAATCTACTTGCTGGATAATGCGATTGATCTTCGCACCTTTCTTAAACCCTTTGCCGGCAAAAATGACGATTGGTGATACACTGGTGCCCCAATAACCGTTGGTGGTTGCCAAAGAATCCCCATGCAGACGGTTGAAACCTTCAGCGAGGAAATAAACTACATCGCCGCATTCAGGGCCATACATACCGAGCACTTTCGCATCTTTATTACGCAATGCCAGGCTGATGGCACGTTTGCCCTGATATTCGTAATGGTAGAGCGCTTTAATCAGATCTTCTTCAACCTGATATTTATCTTCTGGTTCTACAATACCATGTGGGTTACGTCCTTTGAGGTTGATGTAGATATGACCACCACGGGTTGCCACAGCTTTGGTATGTTCCCAATCAATTTCTTTCATGTCGTTGCCGTTTTCGTCTTTCTTCAGTGCAGTAAAGCCAAGTTCCTGAAGAACACGAACATTGCAGCCAAAAGCATCCCCAATGAGTGGTGGATGTTCTTCTTCCATAACCATCAACCCATGATCGCTCATAATGAAGATGGACCAATCTTCATCGAGCAAGTGCAGGAATTGACCAAGATAGCGGTCGGTCTGCTTGTACACTTCACGGATACAATTCTGATAATCTTCCGCACGTTTAAGACCTTCTGGCGTATTGGCACGAGGTTTAGCATGATGCCAGAATTTGTGCCCCATATGGTCTACATTATGGATGTGGCTATAAATAACTTCAAAACCGCCTTCTTCGGCACAATAGTTCAGCGCTTTGGCCTGATAATCGCAAATTTTTTCCCAGTCTGCAATCATCAGATATTCAGCGCTGTCTGGATGTTGGGAACCATGGCATGGAATAGATGGCAGCAAACCAACATTTTCAATAATTTCATCGTTAAAGGAATGTGGGTGCCAAACGCTCTTATCAAAACTGTTGGCTGCCATGCCAATGTGCAGCTTCACATGAGAACCATCTTCTTTCAGTTCAGCAACTTTGATAAAACGAGCGCAATCTACTTTTTCACCATCTTTGTCGGCTACCTTGTCAACAAAATACTTCAATGGTTCTGCAAGTGCAGCGGTTACGATTGGTTCTGCTGCTTTTTTATTCTTATAGATAGCGATATGGTCATACACACCTTCAGCATTTTTTAAGATCAAGGCTGGACGACTGGAGAAACCATTTTCCAAAACCACAGTAAATTCCAAAGCATCTGCCGGTGCTTCTGCCCAACCAGCAGCAGGTTTGATTGGTGAATTCACAATATCAATTGGCGTATCGTCCAAGCCAAGCTCACCATCTGCTTCACTCAGCTCAATATTGGTGACACCACCGCTTGAAGCACCGCCAGCAATGCCAGCGCTGACACCATTGGTTTCCGGTTCATCTTCGGCAGCATCAACATCTGTCAACACGCAGCCTGCGCCATTTGATACCTGAATACGTGGTTTGTAAAGCACTTCTCCAAAATCTTTGTCAGCAACAATCACTTTTTCCCAGTCAATTACTGCCGCACCGGTGCCAACAAACCCTGGTGTGGTACCGTCAACCACATAAAGATTTGGGTTGTTGCTGGTTGGAGGCCAGCTAGAACCTGGCCATTGCCATACAAGCGTTTTCTTGCCAGCTTCTGCGAACACATTCCACAGTGGTTCAGATTTGCACTTACGAGAATCCAAAGCGTACGACAATGTATCCAGTCTTTCCGGATCCGGATTCCAGAAGCAGGTAATGCCATGCGTTCCCGGACAGGTTCCTGTTGCCATGGTGGTCCACATTGGTGGCGTAATGGTTGGATGACCACCCTGCATCACTAAATCTTCACGAGCCACGCCACGTTCCAGATACTTCTTAACATTAGGCATGATGCCTTCTTCTACAAAACGCTTAGTCAGCGCTGGGTCCATGCCGTCAACACCAAGCACCAAAATCTTATCTGACATTGCTTGTCTTTTCATTGCTCTTACTCCTTTTCGTTTTAAAATGTCATTTCTTACTTTGGCAATATCGTTTGCCGTTCATACTTTTATTATAAACACAGCTTATTTTATCGATAGTCCCCAATCACTTGTCCTTTTTCCGCAAAGGGGATCTAAAAAAACATGTCACCCACACATTGTTCCTCCCTGCGCATTATGCTAAGATGAAAAGAAGAAAGGACGCGATGCTATGGATTTGGAATATTTTAATGATATTGTCACAACCAGCGAATGTGGCTCCATTCATAAAGCTGCCGATCGGCTTCATCTGCGCCAGCAAAACTTAAGCAGCATTATAAAAAAAGTGGAACGTTACTACGACATCACCATCTTCGATCGCAGCAGCAAGGGCGTCACTCTGACCCGCGACGGAGAATATTTTCTCGAACGTGCCCGCAAAATTCTTGCGCTTGCAGAAGAACTTGAAGAAAGCTATAAATACCCAAGCAAAAAGCACTATACCAACGTTGTTGACGATATAACGCTGTTCGTTCCCGATATTCTCAGCACAGGACGCTGGCTTAACGGTATTCAAAAATTTAATCAGATCTTTCCATACATCAATCTGCATATTCTGACACGTTCCCTCAATGATGCTTTGGAAGCCATTAAACACAATGAAAAGGCGCTCATATCAACAACACTTCCTTTTTATGAAAGTAGTTTCGCTGATGCCCTTCCCGACGACCTCACCATGCATCAACTGCCTGTAACCGTCTATTTCACCGCCGTTACCGGACCAAATAACCCAGAAGCAGAAAAATATGAATCCATCTCCGTCGCTGAGCTTTTACAAAAAAAACTGGTCATTCGTTCAAGCACCACCGCCGAAGATAGCATATTCTTCCAACTCTTACAGTATTACGGCGAGCCAACTGTGCAATATGTCATCGATAACACCTCTTTGTTCATCGACTTTCTATCCAGTGGTGACTATTGGTCACTTGCACAAAAATCAACCAATCGTTATGATCTCACACACATTCCGCTCAAAGAAAACCTCTATGCCACCGTGCATTTGATTTATCACAAAAGTGCCGCTGCTTCTTTTCCCTTTCAAACCCTTATTAAGCAGCTTTCTGAAAATATATAAGGGCTGCCTCACAACACCCTATCTGTACCATACAAAAAGCCAGGTGAAACGGGTTTTAACATCCCGCTTCACCTGGCTTCATTATTTTTACTTGTTCACAACCGTTCCGCAACTGCTGCAATAATAATCGCCACCACCGAGCGCTGCGCCGCAATGCAGGCATTGTGCTGCGAGCGGTTCACCGCAGTTTGGGCAGTAGTCGTCTTCCTTCGCCGCCCAGCCATCGCACGCTTTGCAGCGCACACGCAGCACACTGCGTAAAGCAATGAAAGCGCAAACAGCAGCAAGGTTGCCAATCAAGCCCAAGAGCAGCCAAAAAGCACCACCCATCTCAGCACGTTCTGCCACCTGATAGAGCCAAAGCGCTACCAAAAGCCAGTAGCCTGCTGCTACAAAAACAAGCACCAGCCCCATCACCACAAGCACTGTGCGTGCCCCAAGGCTGACAGCGCCAAGAGTAGCATTGTCATAACCGGCCAGGCTCCACTCAAACGCATCCTCCAATCCTTCCAGCCGCCATGCCAACGGCCCGCTGCCACCAGCAACCATTGACCAACCTGCGGAGAGCTGCGGCCAGAGCAAAAACGCACCCAAGGCACCGCAAATCACCACTGCCACAAGCGCAAATACCGCATAATTTCTGCCAACGCGCCCCATATCCAGCGCCATCATATCATCGTGTAACTTCTTCATAGAAAAAAGCCTCCTTTACTGAACTTGTTGAACCAAGTATAGCAAGGAGGCTTAAACCACAGGTAACATAACCATAAACAAAAGATAAACTTTCACACTTACTTTTTCATCAGCTCTTGCATCTCAGCTTCACGGCGCTGACCCATGGCCTTGATTTTTTCCAAGCCAAAAAGAATGGCAATCCCCAAAATGAAAGCCAGCGGGCTGAATGTTTCTGCTGAAAGCGGTGCTGTGCCTTCCGCCAGTGTCGTTGGTCCCATGTAAATGGCGTAGAGGGAGCCAAGCATCAGCCCTAAAATCAAATACACCACCGCACTTCTGTGATGTTTCAGCGCAGCGCGCAAAAAACGCACCGCCACTGCTGCACCGCAGAGAATACCGAAAATGAGCACCAACACGCCCAAAAGCACGGACGTGTCCAGATGTGCCAGGCGATTCAACGCGCTAATCGTTGGCAGATACACGCCCATAATCAAAAGCACCGTTGAGCCGCTCACGCCCGGCAGCACCATGGCAGAAATCGCCAGCGCTCCGGAAATAAACACATACGCCGCTGCACCAAGGGACAGCGACTGAAAATTCACCGTGGCACTTGCTGCCAAATCACCGCGCACCATCACCATGCCGCACACCAGCGCCAAACCTATAATGAAAAAAATCACATTACGCCCATGCCCAACGATCTCCGCGCGTTCCTCTTTATAAACAAAAGGCAAGGCCGCCAACGTCAACCCCATAAACAGCGACGTTAAAAAATAAATATGGCTTTCAAACAACTGCGCCAGCACCAACACCGACGATACCATCCCGATCAACCATCCCAGCCCCAGTTTCAAAAGATAGCGCAGGGCATTTTTGCGGTCACGCATAGAGCCACTGAAAAAGTCATGCAAAGCCTCAATGAAACGCTCGTAAAAGCCCAAAATATAGGCAACTGTGCCGCCGCTAACGCCGGGCACGCTGTCGGCCAGCGCCATACAAAAACCATGAAAAATAGTGTAAATCATCTGTCCTCTCTTTCCTGCAAATGTTTCTACAAATGTGCTCTTATTTTACGAGCACTCACACCGCATTAAAGCGATAGCCCGCTCCCCATACAGACACCAGATAGCGTGGGTTGGCAGGGTCTTTCTCAATCTTTTTACGCAGGCGGTTGATGTGCACCGCAACGGTGGCGCTGTCGCCGATGGCGTCCCAGCCCCAGATGCGCTCATACAGCTGCTCACGGCTAAAGACTACATCAACGTTCAGCATGAAAAAGAGCAGCAGCTCATATTCTTTGTTGGCAAGCTCCACCTCGCTGCCGTCCACATACACACGATGGGTGGCTTCGTTCAAGCGTATGCCGCCAATCTGAATTTCCGCACTCGGCCGCTCCTCTTTGGTGAGACGGCGATAGCGTGCCAGATGCGCCTTCACCCGTGCCACCAGCACGCTCGGAGAAAACGGTTTTTCGATGTAATCGTCTGCCCCCAGGCCAAGCCCGCGAATTTTGTCGATATCCTCCTGGCGTGCCGTCACCATAAGAATGGGCACGTCAAGTTGTTCGCGCAGGCGGCGGCAAATGGCAAAGCCATCCATGCCCGGCAGCATAAGATCTAAAAGAATCAGTGCGTGCTCGCCGGAAAGCCCCCGTTCAAGACCGCTGTTGCCATCGGCGGCAATCTCCACCGCAAAACCTTCCATCTCCAAATAATCACGCTCAATCTCGGCGATGGCGGTATCATCTTCAATGATGAGGATTTTATCCACGCTTATCGTCTCCTTTCGGCAATACAATCTCAATCACAAGCCCCTGCGGCGTACCTGCACGTGCCCGCACACGGCCGCCCATACGCTCCACAGCCCTTGCCACAATCGCCAGCCCAAGGCCGCTGCCCTGGTTTGGATTATGGCGTGATGGGTCGCTGCGGTAAAACACATCAAAGAGCTTCGGCAGCGCTTCTTCCGGCACGCCGGGACCGTCGTCTGCAATGGTCAGCATGGCGCCTTCGTCTTTCTCTCGCACCTGCACCAGCGCATGACCCGTGGCTGCGCTCTTATATTTCAAGCTATTATCCAAGATGTTCACAACCATGCGGCGAATCAGCTCGGCATCGCCCTCTACGGCGACAGGTGACAAATCGGCTTCCACCTCAAGCCCTTTTGCGGCATATTCCGGTGCCACCACTTCAAGCAGCGCCCCCACCTCTTCATCTAAAGCAAGACGCTCCACCGTCACGGGATAATTTTCCAAATCCATCTTGGAGAATTGGAAAATCTGCGATACCATGTGTTGAATTTCTTCCGCCTTGGTTTTGATGGTACGCAGATACGCCTGCTGCTTTTCCGGCGTGTTTGCCACACCGTCCAATAGCCCTTCCACATAGGCTTGAATGGCGGTGAGCGGCGAGCGCAAGTCATGACTGATGCCCGCCATCACCTCTTTGCGGTTTTCTTCCTGGCGCTGTGTTTCTTCCACAGAGCGTTTCAGGCGCAATGCCATGTCATTAAACTCGGCGCAAATCGGTGCAAACTCGTCATCGCCATCATAGACAATACGATAATCCAAATTGCCGGCACCAATCTCCTGCACCCCACGTGCAAGAATATCCAGCGGTTCTTCAATCTTACGAATCACAAAGCGCGTGAGAAAATGGTTGGTCACAAGCAATGCAATGAGAATCACCGCCACTAAAATCACCGCCACCATCACTAAAAGCATCTCCACAAACCCCGTTCCAAGGTTTTGTTCGCTGCCATAAAGCGCAATGCGGTATTTATCGCCATGGGCGGACACATCCTCCACATAAAGCGTGCGGTCCGAGCGCGATATACTGCCGCCACCTTCGAGCACCTCTGCCGCCTTCGCAAGCGCCGCATCGTCCTCACTTTCCGCACCATAATGATAGTAGTCCTTGCCGTCCTCTGTTACCACCAAACGCATCGCATTGTCATCAAGAAGCGCCGTCAGCCGCTCCAACCGAGAAAACCGCGTCGCCTCTTCATCGACCTCCATCGCCTGCGCCACCGCTTGCATGATGCGCGCGCTCGCTTCGTCCAAATCCTCCTTATCGTCAAACCCTAATCCCCCGCCAACCGACATCGCCAACCACAACAGGGCCACACAAAGCACCCCCGTCGCCAACGTCATCGCCATTGGCACAAGAATCATCAGGAAATTCGACACCTGTAACCGTGTACGAATCTTCACCACGCGCACCTCCTTATGACATCATACTTAGATTATAACATAAGGGCAGGGGCTAATTGTAAACTGCTGATAAACTTTCGCAGAAAAAAGCCGCCGGGCACTTGCCCGACGGCAAAACTATTTATCTAAAAACAACCCCCAATGACGCACATCTGTCACCCAATCTCAAGCAAACTTAAACGCCGCTGTTTGTCCGGATGCGAGCGTGAAAATCAAGGCATTTTCCTGCATCTGCGCCGCAAGCGGTTCTCTGCGCCCCTCTCTGTCCACCGTCCAAAGCGACACATCGCCATCATCTGGCAGCGGCAAAGCCAGCGTTGCCTGCCCATCGCCCGCCAGCTCTAGCGAAAGCCGTCCCTCTTGCGTCTCTTTTGGCAGCGCAAATGGCACCACCATCTCCTCCTCATGCACTGCTTCCTCCGAAAGGCTCAGCGCCATACGCACACGCGCACCTTCCTGGCTTATCGTTGCTACGCTGCCATCGGCTTGTTCCACCGTTGTTGTCTCCGTTCCCTCCGGCGAAGTAACCGTCATCGTGCGCTGCGCTTCCGTCTCCTCCAGCGATGCCACCGAGCCATCTGCACGTTGCACCGTCTCTACCAATGCTGGTTCCTCTGCTTCATCAGCCTCCACCGGCAGCGCTCCAGAAACCACCTGTGCCATCACAAACACCGCCAACATCCCTCCACAGATACGTTTTATTCCATTTTTCATCACAAAACCTCCCGTCCATACATCTCTTTCTTTTATTATAGAGCCACCATGTAAACACCAGCCCAGGAATCAGGAAAAATCTCTGTAAAACGGCATAAAATGTCACGATAAAGCAACAAATGTTACGAAAATGTTTTTGTTAGCACTCTCCTCTTGCGAGTGCTAACAAATCGTGCTATCATACAATTGTACCAAGAGAGAAGGAACCAAAAGGGCTCCTCCCCCATAGGGCATAAGCTAAATAAAGAATATGTTCAAAGAAATGGAGGAATGACTTATGTTACCTAGACTTTTTGGTGAAGATTTATTTGACAACTTTTTTAACGATGATTTTATGATGCGTCCATTCCAACAGCGCGCCAACGTCCCTCAGATGATGAAAACCGATGTGCGTGAACTGGAAAACGCTTATGAAGTAGATATGGAATTGGCAGGCTTCAAGAAAGAGGACATCAAGCTGGATTTGAAAGACGGCTACCTCACTGTGAACGCCACACGCAACGCCGAAAACAACGAACAAAACGATCAGGGTAAGCTCATTCGTCAGGAACGTTACGTCGGCACTTGCAGCCGCAGCTTCTATGTTGGCGACATTAAGCCAAGTGACATCGGCGCCAAGTATGAAGACGGTGTTTTGAAACTGACCATTCCAAAAGAACAGCCAAAAGCCGTTCCAAGCGGCACCAGCATCGCCATTGAATAATCACAAACACCCCTTACCCCTCGCTACACAATACAAGCATATTGATAGCCCTTCCTAACATTGACATAGATATACACCCCCTTATGAAACAAGCCCTCGTCCAAACGGACGAGGGCTTGTTTTGTTGTTGTGTGAAAACGTGTCACCCTTCCGCCGCTTCTTTCTTTGCCATGACAGTTTTCACGGCATCCAGGATAAAGTCGCGACCGAGGCGGGTGTCGATGCTGAGATCGTAGTGGTCAGAATAGCCCCAGATCTGTTCGGTGTAGTAGCTATAATTAGAGGCACGGCGACGGTCGGTGCGGGCAATGGCATGGCGGGCTTGTTCTTCGTCCAGATGTTCGGTGGTCATGATGCGTTCCACACGGTTTTCAATGGGAGCGTGAAGAAAAAGACTGACGCTGCGACCATAGTCACGCAAGATGTAATCAGCACAACGCCCAACAATGACGCAGTTGCCTTTGCTGGCACAGTTTTTCACGGCCTGTGCCTGCGCCTCAAAGATGGCATCTTTCGGTGCGTTTTCGCGGGTGTAAACATACGTTTGATTCAAAAGATCGTAAACAAGGTGGCTCATCATGCTTTCTTCTTTTTTGCTGATGTAGTCTTCAGAAAAACCGGTGATGCCGGCAATTTCTGCGATCATTTCTTTATCGTAGAACGCAAAACCCAGTTTTAGCGCCAGATACTGGCCAATGGCATGGCCACCGCTGCCATATTGACGACCAATGGCAATCACCCAATGCCCGCCCTGTGCCATCTCATCATAAGTTTCAACTTCGTCACTTTCCACTTCGGCGATGGTGCGGTCGAGAAAGTGCACTTTGCGCCCACACAAACGGGCAATGTAACCAACGAGAAAAGCGGCAATCAAGGTGCCTTCACGCACGCCTTCGAGCTTGCCGGCAAAAACAAAGGAGAGCACCACAGCAATGGCTGTCATCGACACATCGTTGGCAATTTTTGTCAGGCCAAAGTCTTTATGCCAGGTGGTGCTGATGGCGCGCACCAACGATTCGCCCGGCAGCATCGCCACATTCGCCAGCGTTTCCAAATATACACCAAAACCAAGAATGGCGCAGCCCACCAGAAGAAAGAGCACTTTTTCCACATACACCGTAAAACTGATGTGTTGTATGAACATGGTCGTTAAGTCAATACAATAGCCAAAAATGACGCAGAAAGGAATCTGCAATACATGTTCCAGCTTAAAATTACGCCGCAGAATGGCAAGCTGTGCAATGACCATCAGCATATTCACAGCAATGGTAAATTCACCGAGGGTAAAAGGAAAATTCAAGCTCAGCACATAAGGAATGGAGGAAATCGGCGAGGTGCCGAGGTCGGCTTTGGTGATGACGCTGACCCCCAGGGAATTGATGAACACCCCAATGAAAAAGATGATATAACGTTTTAATTTATTCGCCGTCACGGCTATCACTCCCTTCTCTGAGATTATCGTAAATTTTCGCAAACGTTTGCATAAACTGCGTCCGCTCCGCTTCATCAATACCGCGCCATGCCTGCGCCTCCATCGCACAAAACGCTTCTTGTGTGCGCGCATCCATCGCACGTCCTGTTTCTGTCATGAAAACGTGGCTGTTCTTGCGATTGCCATGCAATGTACGCCGCTCCACCAAACCTTTGTCTGCCATGCCGCGTAGAAGCGTCGTGAGCGACCCCGGCTCAATATGACAGCCATGGGCAATGTCCTTTTGCGAATCGCCATCGTGCGTGTGCAAATGATCGAGAATTTTTGGCTGCCCCGGTGTTAAACCAGTGTCCCGCAAGAGCGCAAACACCCCTTTTTGAAACACCATGTGGGTCGCCATCAACAGATAATGTAACGAATGTGCCATGCCTGCCTCCTAAAAATAGTTTGAATCCTAACAAAAACAGTAAGGACTATTATAGGGGAAATTTCGCCGCGAATCAAGACAAATTTCCCATCCTCTCTTGCAAGATGTCTCCATTCGTCGTACAATCCAGACCATACACCACAAAGGAGGAAACACCCATGCAACACACCATGCGCCGTAGCCGCCAGGCACTCACCCCTGACGACTGCACCACCATTCTCACACACGCCAGCCACGGCATTCTCGCCCTTGCTGCCGACGATTATCCCTACACCGTTCCGCTAAGCTTTGTCCACACAGACGGCGTTCTCTACTTTCACTGCGCCCAATCCGGTCTCAAACTGGAACTGATGCGCCGCAACGCAAACGCCAGCTTCTGCGTGGTTGCCGAAGACAACATCGTGCCCGAAGCCTACACCACCCTTTATCGCAGCGTTGTCTGCCGCGGGCAGCTCACTGAAATCACCGATGCTGCCGAAAAACGCGCCGCCCTCGTTGCGCTTGGCAAAAAATATGCGCCACACGAACCAGACACCCACCTAAACGCCGAAATCGACAGCGACTGGCAAGCCGTGACCGTTCTGCGTTTCATCATCAGCGAATTAAGCGGCAAAGAAGCCATCGAGCTTGTCAACGCCCGTGAACAGTGAACATACAAAGACCCTCGCTCCAATCGGAACGAGGGTCTTTTTGTGTTCAGTTTTCTTTCTAACCTTCAATGAAACGTTGTAAGATGGCTGCCACCTGAGCACGGGTGGCACCGCTCTGCGGAGCAAGGGTGTCGGCTGTCATGCCGCCGATGATGCCATCGCCCACCGCCCAGCGCATGGCGTCTTGAGCGTAGATGCTAACGCTGCCGGCATCACTGAAACCGCTGAGATCACCTGTGCCTTGTGGGGCGCCGGCATAGCGGTAAAGCATGGTAACAAGCTGTTCACGGCTGATGCTTGTGGCCATCAGGGTGCCATCACTCACACCGTTGGCAATCGCCCATTGCCGCACGCCTTCGTACCACGGTTCACCCGGGGCAGCCGGCGTAGTGTCGCCAGCGTAGCGCGCAAGCACACTCACAAACATGGCACGGGTCATGCTGGCCTCTGGTGCAAAGTGGGTAGCGTCCACACCCGTCATGAGGCCGTTGTCATAGACATACTGCACGTTGTCCAGATACCAGGCGTTTGTTGACACATCAAGGAACACATTGTCCACTGCTGCTTCGCTGTCTTTCACAAAGGTGACAGTGATGGTAACTTTGCCCTCCGGCATGATGAAGCTGTACACGCCGCTGCCTTCGTTGTTCAGCGCCACGGTTTTGCCATCAGCTGTTATGACGCTGACGCTTTTCAATTTGTAGCCGTTATCCGGCATGACGGTGAAAGTCACTCGGTCGCCAGCAACAGCATAGCAATCATCCGGCGATAAAAGAATGTAGCCGTGCTCGCTTGCGCCCACGCTCACAGAGAGGTCGCCGCCGCTGTTGCCAACAACGGTGACGGTGCAGGTGGCTTCTACCTTGCCTGCTTTTGCTGTGATGATGGCCTGCCCTGCGCCAACAGCGGTGACAGTGCCGTTTTCATCCACCATGGCGACAGCTTCGTTGCTGCTTATCCAACGGACAGATTCTGTCGTTTCCGGCGGCTGCACCGTTGCTTGCAGAGTGGCACGTTCACCCACCTGCAAAGACAAGACATCACGATCCAGCGCAATGCTTGTTGCCTGCGGCGTCACAATGACGGTGCAGGTGGCGCTCTTGCCACCGGCTGTTGCAGTGATGGTGGCCTTCCCCGGAGCGAGGGCTTTGACCTTACCCTGAGCGTCTACCGCAGCCACAGCAGGAGCGCTGCTTGTCCAGCTAATGTCTGTCGCTACACCATCTGGCTCGATGGTGGCTTTCAATATGCCACTCTCGCCCACCTTCAAATCAAGCGCATCTTTATTCAAGGTGATGCTGTCCACAGGCGGCGTCACGGTGACGGTGCAGGTGGCACTCTTATCACCGGCTGTTGCCGTGATGGTGGCTTTGCCCTTCGCTTTGGCAGTGACCTTGCCGCTTTGATCCACAGTGGCAACATTCTTATCGTTGCTTGACCAAATCACTTGGTCTGTCGCATTATCTGGAGTAACGGTCGCTGTAAGCGATTTGTTTTCGCCCACGTTCATCGACAGTTCTTTTGGCGCAATGGTGATGCTGTCCGCTGGAATGGATTCTACCGCCACAGTGACGGTGCAGGTGGCTTCTGTTTGCCCATAGGTGGCTTTCGCTGTGATGGTAGTGGTACCTGCGCTGACAGCTGTAACGTTGCCGTGCTCGTCCACGGTGGCTATGGCGTCATCGCTGCTCGACCATGTGAGCGAATCCGGCGCTTCGGTCTCTGTCGGTTTAGGTGTTGCGTTGGCTGTCAGCGCTCTCGTTGCACCCTGCTGCAACTGAAGAGCGTCAGAGTCAAGGGTGAGGCTGGTGGCTGCTCTGATAGGTTGATTGCCGCGCACCTCTCCTTCAATAGGCGCCCCTTTATTGATGATAGTGCCCTCGTTGGTCATGGTGATGGCATCATCAATAATCAGCTGCTGCTCCTCATCAATGGTAACGGTGGTGCCTTTCGGAATGGTAAAGGCCTCGCTTGGCACAACGTTGTCGCCATAGAGCTTGCCTTCGCTCCCCTGAATGATAAGTCCATGCCAATCGGTGTCGTCATTGTCCGAAATGCTCGATGCAATGATGACGGCATTGCCATTGGCGTTACCATTATCTGTGGTGGAGAAAGTGCCGTCGATGCCACCATCACCAGCGCCAATGCCAGCACTTTTGTCACTGCCATTGGCTATAACACTGCCACCACTAATGGTGATGTCACCGCCACCACCATGGTTACCGCCGCCGCCGATGCCAGCACCAGTATTCTTCCCAGTGGCTGTAACGCTACCACCTTCAATGATAATAGTACCGCCATCACCGTCAAGACCACCGCCAATACCAGCACCAGTGCCATCACCGGTTGCTGTAATGTTACCTCCTATAATGGTAATGTTTCCGCCATCAGCACCATCACCACCACCGATACCAGCACCATTATGATTGCCAGTCGCAGTGATGTCGCCACCGCTGATGATGAGGTCGCCGCCATCGCCGTTATTTCCACCACCAATACCAGCGCCATCAGTGCCGCCATTGGCTATCACCGTACCGCCGCTAATAACAGTTTTTCCACCAGAACCACCATTACTGCCGCCAATACCAGCAGCAGCCTCACCGCCATTTGCAGTGACATGACCGCCGCTGATGGTGATGGTACCACCATCGCCACCAAAGCCGCCACCGATGCCAGCTGTATTATTACAACCAGTGGCTGTCACCGTACCGCCTGTAATAGTAATGTTGCCGCCATCACCACCATAGCCACCACCAATGCCGGCACCACAATATGTGCTACTAGTGACAGAACCACCGGTTGCGGTCACATTGCCGCCGTTGATGATGACGGTGCCGCCGTCTTGCTCCTCACCAGCACCAATACCGGCAGCAGCCTCGCCGCCATTTGCGGTAATCTTGCCGCCATTGACGATAATGGTGCCGCCATTACCACCATCACCACCGCCGATGCCCGCATAACTCATCATGTTTGTAGCATTTGCCGAAATTTCGCCCATGTCCTCGCCATAGGACTGGGCATAGATGGTGAGACTTTTACCGCTTACCACGCTAATACCCTTGCTTGCTGTTAAGGTGGCGTTATCCGTAAGAATGAGGTGGACGTTTTTGCTCACAATGATGCGCTTTGTGATAGTCACATCACCTTGAACGATGTACCAGCCGCCATTTTTATCGTTGTTCCATTGTGTCACATCCTTTGTGACGGGAATAGCGTTTTCTGGAATGGTTTCCGCCGTCCACTTGCCGTTTTCATCTCTGTCCCAATACATCCCTTCACCTGCTGTCTTAACAGGTTCGTTGGTGTCGCTCAGCGCAGACTGGGTGTTTTCATCGCCTGCCGGTATCACATTTTCGCTGCTCTGCGCTGCTGCCACCGGCGCCACAGGCAGAGTGCTGACAAGGAGTGCCACAGCCACTAGCAGGCTTAAACATTTGCGTGTATTTTTTCTCATGAGGCCACGTCCTTTCAAAGGTGTCAACGAAATACAAAAAAGGGATACCAAACAACCTACTGCAACAGTAGGCTGCTCGGTATCCCTTGATATGCAATAAAAGGACAGACTCTATCTTTGCTTGCTTGCTTGCTTGCTTGCTTGCTTGCTTGCTTGCTTGCTTGAGGGTAGCGCGGGCAGTCATGGTTGTCAAGTCCTTTCTTTTATAGCTATGTTTAGTATAGCACAAAAACGGACAAAAACCATCTTTTCCCACGCCAAACACTGCACAGCGCTTTAACGCAAACGCCAGCGCCGAGCTGCCCAAAAAAGGAGGGCACAGCCAAGCGGCATGGCCAGCCAGAAAGGGCATGGCCAGGCGATTTCGCCATCAGCATAGAGCACAGGTGGAGCGATCACGGCGAGTACACCGCAAACAGCCAAAAGAATGGTGGCACCGCTGCCGCGCTGCAAAAATCCTGCCAGGTGCAGGGCGTGCAGCACCAGGGCAAGCCCAACAAGCAGCCCCAGGCCGCCCAAGCCCGGCGCATCGTCGGCTTGCCCCACCGCCAGACAGCCGCTGCCTACGACAAGCGCCAGTAAGAGCCACAAGAAAGCGCGCAGGTTCAAGGATCGATGCATAAACGTACCTCCTTACAATTTCGCACGATGCAATGATCAGCGTCCGGCGATGGCATTGGCCACAGCCACGGCAACGGCGTTGGCGCCTTGTTCGGCAAGGTGAATGCCATCGTCTAAGAACCAGTCTGGATAGTTTTTCGTGAGGGTGTAGACATCCACAAGGGTGAGGTCGTATTTGTCTGCGGTTTCACGAATGGCTTTGATGAGGTCGCCGTAAACAGCAGGCTGCACGCCGGAGTGTTTCACGCCAGGGGTGTCGTCCAGATGAGGCGCAGGCGGAGTGCAGAGAATAACGCGCGGTTTGGAATCAAGGTTCATGTAGGTGGTGACAAGCTCGTCATATTCTGCTTCAAAGGTATCTTTATTGTGCCAGTTGGTGGTGTCGTTGGTGCCGAACATAAGCACGACCACGTCCGGCGAAGCGTTGAGGCTTCGCTTATAGGCATCGCAGTTAATGTATGGATAGCCGTAGCTGTGGACGGCGGTGGTGCCGCTTTCGCCGTAATTGGTCACCACATAGTGATCGCCCAAACGCTGGGCAAGATAGTTGGTGTAGCTGGTGCTGCCGTAGCCTTCGGTGTTGCTGTCGCCCACGCAGGCCACTTTCACGGGCTGGGCACTTTTCACAGTGGCGCTGTTTTCGCTTGTGACAGACATCTGTGCGCTGGCAGGTTCTGTGGTGGTTTGTCCGGCGCCGCAGCCAGCCAAAAGCAGCACGCATAGGCCGGCAAGGCAAAGTTGTTTTATCATGGCTGCCTCCTATCTGTTCACGCCCAGTTGGGCGAGGGTTGCGGTGTCGATTTCCGGAAAAGGCACGATGGGTGCAGGTGGGGCAGGGTGACTGCCGATGTGTTTTTCCATCCATGCCATGTTGTACCAACGGCCAAATTTGTAGCCGCTTTGGCGAAATTCGCCCACCATGCGATAGCCCATGTGGGCGTGAAACTCCACGCTGTTGTGAGTGAGGGTGGCGTCGTCCGCTTCGGGCACAGCAATGCAGGCGCAGAGGGTTTGCAAATGCTGCACACGGCTCACCGCTTCGAGGGCGGTATAAAGCGCGCGGCCCAGCCCTTGGCGGCGAGCGTGCCGGTCGATATAGATGGAAGTTTCTGCGGACCAATCATAGGCAGCACGCCCAACAAAAGGGCTGGTGTAAGCATAGCCCAGCGCCACGCCATTTTCTTTGGCAACAAGGTAGGGATAACGTGCCAAGGTATGCACAATGCGCTGGCGAAAATCATCTACCGTTGGCACAATGGTTTCAAAAGATATGGCCGTCTCTTCCACATAGGGGGCGTAGATGGCAAGCAGGGTGTCGGCGTCGTCCGGACGGGCAACGTCAATGCGAATGTCTGACATAGAAGATGCCTCCTGTTTGTTTGCTGTGTCTATTATAATATAGATGACCCATCAGAGAAAACAAAAAATCACCCACAACACACAAACACCCAAAGGCGCCCACTGCCTTTGGGTGTTTGCTTGCGGATGTTACAAAGAGATAGGATTGATTGCGGCAGCTGCCAGGGGGAGAGATTGGAGAAAAGCCCCCTGGCAAATCGTCCGTGCTGCCGCTGATGTTTCGATCATGTTGTTATGTCTTAGAGAAAGATTTGTTGTCTAAAACAACTGTTTGTAGAGGAGTAGAGGTTTGTTCGGTATTGTTTTCTCCCACATGGCATCTTGCCCATGATGCTGCCAGAGAGAAAACGCCTGTTCCTTGCAGAAAACGCACCCTGCGTTGTGCGCTTTCGCTGATGCTTGCTTTCTGAGTGCTGTAAAGGGGAAAACAGCGCTCAGAGGAGGTGAATGAAAAGATTTGTTAAGCTCTGGCAATCGCCACGCCCAGTGCAATGGCTTGCTTTTCTTCGTCAGAGCCGGGTTCCGGCGAATCGAGAATGGCTAAACCGTCAGCCACAAGCTCGGCACCCAGGCGCACTGCGTCCTGCGCCCAGTCGTCCATATACTCGCCGCTGTTCCAGTTGTAGGAGCCAAAAAGCACCACTTTTTTGCCTGCCAGTTTGTCAGCAATGCTGTCCCACATTGGCTGGAAGTCTTCTGTTTCCAGCTGCTCATCGCCCATAGCCGGAGAGCCAAAGGCAAAATTGGTGTAACGATCCATCATGCCTGGTTCAAAATCCCATGGCATATACACATCGGCCTGCCCACCAGCCTGTTCAATGCCCTTTTTCACTAGGTTCATGATGTTTTCCGTGTTGCCTGTGCCGCTCCAATAAACAATCGCAACGTTCATGTGTGTCATCTCCTTTCTTCATCAGATGGCTTGGGCCAACGCTTCCAGCGGTTGCCCTTCCCGATAGCGGGTGATACATTCCAGCCGGCTTTTGTCGTAGGCGGCGAAGCAGCGTTTAGCCTGCTCCTCATTGTGGAACACGCACCAGTGCCCCTGCATTTTGGCGCAACGGGAACCAAATTCCACAAAAGCCTTCACATCGTCCAGCGGATAGGAAAGAAAGAGGCCAATCTCGTGAGGAAAACCATCGTATTCACGCAGCCGTTTGGCAAGGTGCGACAACGCTGCCTGATAGCTGAAATCGGTATAGCCAAGGGGTGTTAGGAAGGCTTGCGTTTCAGGATCAGCCAAGTCACGCGCCAGTGCGTCCGGACGGTACACATACACGAGCGGCATCTTTGCTCCGGTGAAAAAGAGACGCACACTGATGCCGAAGCGTGAGAGCCGCTTACGCAACGCCACCGTATCCTGGCAGATGGTGTGCGGGTCCAGCTCGCAGGTGTTAAAAAGACCACCTGTCTTAATCCCCGTCAGCACCGGCGCACAAAAACGAACAATTCTTTCTTCCAGCTTATTCATGGTTCATCTCCCTTTCAAAAAAGTGTGTTTGAATCAGCGATTTGTATGTCATCGCTAACTCATACTTTGATTATAGTTGCATTATGCTAACTTGTCAATAGAAATCGTTAGCCTTGTACAACTTTTTTCATCTGCCGTGTCCGCTTGCTTCCCACAGACAGGTAGCGTATCATAGAACATGAAACAAACAGGCAAGAAAGGAGCCAGCCATGCTCACCTACGACCTCACCACTACGCCCAAAGGCGAACTGTATGAAACCCTCTATAAATATATTCGTGACGACATCGCCGCCGGTCGTTTCAAGGCGGGCGAAAAACTGCCGAGCAAGCGCACGCTGGCAAAAAATCTGGGCATTTCCACCATCACCGTAGAATGTGCCTATGCCCAGCTCACCAGCGAAGGCTATGTATACAGCCTGCCCAAACGCGGCTACTACATCGCCAATCTAAACACGGCGCCGCATCGCCCCACGGCGGTGACAAACGCCGACATCATTCTGCCGGCAACACGCCCTTGCTACCGCATCGACTTTTCCAACAACCAAACCAATCCGGCGCACTTTCCCTTCGCCACCTGGAAAAAACTGCTGCGTGAAGTCATTGCCGAAGAAAGCCAGGCACTCATGGAAAAATCGCCCTCCGGCGGCGTCTACGCCCTGCGCCAGGCCATTGCCGAACACCTGCGTGCCTTTCGTGGCATGAACGTGGAGCCAGACCAAATCATCGTGGGCGCCGGCACCGAATACCTCTACGGACTGCTCATTCAGCTTTTTGGACGCGAGCGCATCTACTGCACCGAAAACCCCGGCTATCGCAAAATCGCGCAGATCTACCGTGCCCAAGGCGTCACCTGCCGCTTTGCCGGCATGGACGAAAATGGCATTCGTGTGGCAGATTTGCGAAAAACCTGCGCCGATATTGCCCATGTGGGGCCAACGCACCAGTTTCCCACCGGCATCACCATGCCCGTCAGCCGCCGCTACGAACTGCTTGCCTGGGCCAGCGAAAAGCCCGACCGTGCCATCATCGAAGACGACTACGACAGCGAATTTCGCCTGCACGGCAAACCCATTCCTGCCTTGCAAAGCCTGGACGCCTCCGCCAGCGTGGTGTATATGAACACCTTCACCAAATCCCTCGCCTCCACCATTCGCATCAGCTACATGGTGCTGCCGGTGACCTTGGCCAACGCTTTCTACGAACGCCTCTCCTTCTACGCCTGCACTGTCTCCAACTTCGAACAATTCACCCTCGCCCGCTTCCTCAGCGAAGGCTATTTTGAAAAACACATCAACCGTATGCGCCTCTTCTACGCACGCCGCCGCCAGCAAGTGCTGGACGCCATCGCCCAAAGCCCCCTCGCCGACCGCTGCACCATCATCGAACAAGACAGCGGCCTGCATTTTCTGCTCGAACTCGACACCCAGCGCACCGACCGCACCCTCTCCGACTGCCTCGCCAAAGAAGGCATCCACCTCTCCCCTCTCTCCGACTACTACGAAACCGGCGCACCAACCGCCAGCCACCGCTTCCTCCTCAGCTATGCCAACCTCGACATGACCCAGCTGCCCGATGCCCTCGCCACCATCGCACGCCTGCTGTAAGCAGGAAAAAGGGAACGTTTCGCGTTGAAACGTTCCCTTTTTTGTATAACTTTTAATGAATTTCATCGGAAAACAACAGCAATCCGTCCATTCTTCTTTACCAAAAGTTTAACAAACATTTAACCCTTTTGCGTCTACAATAAACGACTGTGAACAATTATAATAAAAACCGGTATTTCGCTGGGTGTTGAACACCAGCGATGGGAGAGCGTTGCAAGAACACGGTTTTCACCGGCGCCAAGCTGGTGACACTCTGCGCGCGCACCGTTGTCTGCCGCAGACGCTTTCGCCAACGACCAGCAGCGAACAAAGAAAGGATTGAATGATTGTTCTATGAATCTGAAAAAAGCGATTTCCGGCATTCTTGCCACTGCCGTGCTCGCCTCTGCCATGCTCACCAGCGTTCAGCCAGCGCTGGCTTGGGATGCGCCCACAACCATCTGGCAGCCCGCAGCAACAGAGAATGTAACGGCACGTTTCTTTATTGGCAGCGATGTGCATATTGGACGCAATAACGATGCCACCAAGAAGCTCGAAAATGCCTTGAATGTTTTTAACACCGTAGACTCTAAGGCCGATGCTGTTTTGCTTGTCGGCGATGTGACGAATAATGGCGACAAAAGCGAATATGACACGCTGATGAACACCATTAACGCCAGCGCATTAGGAAAAGCAGGCAAAGTAAAACTTTCCATGGGGAACCATGAATATAATAATGGTAACATGGCACGTTTTGAAGAAAAGACCAAACAAAAAGCCAACGAAGTGCTCTATTTTGACAACGAAGGAAACGCCACCTCCGCCCCTGGCAACACACTGGCAGCCACAGTCATCAAACTGAGCGCCAAAAACTACGACGGCGATTACACCGACCAATACGAGATGGTGGAAACCGCACTTAAAACGGCGAACAATAAAAATTCCAAGGCACCAATCATTGTTATGGGGCACCACGGCATCAAGGACACTGCCTATGTCACCAATGAATGGAACGGGAATTACGGCGCCGGCACGGACAAAGATATGGTGGCTTTGTTTAAGCAGTATCCACAGGTGATCCATTTCTCCGGTCATTCCCATGCCACCCTTGAAGACGCCCGCTCGATTTATCAAAACGATGGCTACACCGCCATTCAAGACGGCACCATCGGCGCCTATTTTGAAAACGAATCAGGCAAGGTAGACCCAACGAGCGGTGCTGCCGCTACCCGTCCTGCCGATAGCGAGATTGCTTCCCAGGCACTGCGCCTTGATGTGATGAACGATGGCACCGTGAAAATTTATCGCATGAACTTAACCACCGGCGAATATATGTACGAAAGTAAACCATGGACCTTCAAACCAGGCGATGCCACAGACCGCCCTTATGACGAAAACCGCACCAGCCAGGCACCTTCCTTTGACGAGGATGCCACGGTAACAAGCGGCACCACCAGCGAAAAATCGGTGACGGTTCAGTTCCCTGCGGCAACGGCTGCCAGCGATGAGAACAACGACATGATTCACGAATACCACATCACCCTCACGCCAAAAGACGGCGGCAGCAGCATCACCCGCAGCGTGTTTGCAGACTACTACGAAGCCACGCCAAAAGCCGACTGGCAGGTCAACATCACCGGACTGAAAGCCGGCACCACCTATGAGGTGGCTGTCACCGCTGTGACCTCCTTTGGTGCAGAGAGCGGCGCCATCACCGGTGAAGTAAGCACCAATGCGAAAAAACCATACGTCACCCCAGAGCCGGACGTGCTCAACATTGATTTCAGCAGCAACAACACCAGCGATGCCAATGGCCATGAAATGACCACCGTGGGCGAACCAACCCAGGTGCAAGACGACACCTATGGCACCGTTTATCGTTTTGACGGCAAGGACGATGGCTTCCGCTACACCATGACGGATAGCGACTATGACAAATTCAAAGATGGCTACACCATGGAAGTGTTGGTGAAGAGCAACGGCAAAACAAATGACGAACAAGATTTCTTTTCCAACCAACAAGGCGCCGGCTGCGGCTTTGCCTTGCACAAAGATGGAAAAACGCTGGAATTTTGGAACAACACCACAAGTGACCTAGTCAAGCCTGACACCGATGTTTCTTCCCTCGATGGACAATGGATGCATCTGATGGCCACCTTTGATGGCGAAACCACCAAGCTCTATGTCAACGGTGAATTGAAAGACAAAATCGAGAAATCCGGCAGCTTGTCTGTACCTGGCGTGCACTATTTCTACCTCGGCGGCGATAGTAACAGCAACGGTGATCTTGAATTTCCAGCCAACTGCGACATTGCCCTTGCCCGCCTTTACAGCGGCGCCATGAACGCCACCGATGTGGCAAAAACCTATGAAACAGTGGTGCCAAACGACAGTTACGAAACCCCAAAGCCGGACGTGCTCAACATTGATTTCAGCAGCAACAACACCAACGATGCCAATGACCACGAATTGACCACCGTGGGCGAACCAACCCAGGTGCAAGACGACACCTATGGCACCGTTTATCGTTTTGACGGCAAGGACGATGGCTTCCGCTATGCTATGACGGATAGCGACTATGCCAAGTTCAAAGATGGCTACACCATGGAAGTGTTGGTGAACCTGCACGATTTGAACGCAGCCAAAGATCCATTCGCCAATATGGAAAGCGCCGGCTGCGGCTTTGAGCTTAATGGTGATGGCCAGCACATCGCTTTCTGGAACCATGTTGATGGCTACAAGAAACCAACTGCCGACATCAGCGACTATGAAAACGAATGGGTGCATCTGGTGGCCACTTTTGATGGCAACACCACCAAGCTCTATGTCAACGGCGAACTGCAAGACACCGTTGACAGCAAAGGCAGCATGACCGTGCCAAAAGAGAACGCACACTATTTCTTCCTTGGCGGCGATACCAGCGGCAGCGGCACACTGCAAAACCCAGCCAACTGCGACATTGCCCTTGCCCGTCTTTACAGCGGCGCCATGAGCGCCACCGATGTTGGCAAAGCCTATGCGGCAGTGCATAAAACTCCTTCCCCAACCTTCACCGCCACCCTGGACTATAACAAAGACGGCGGCACCGCAAGCGTTGACCCAACGTCTGCCAAAGCTGGCGAAACGGTGACCATCACCACCACGCCAAACGAAGGCTATCAAACAGACAGCGTTGTCGTAACAGACGCCAACGGCAGCAATGTTTCGCTCACCAATAATGGTGATGGCACCTTCTCATTCACCCAACCTGCCGCAAACGTCACCGTCAGTGTCATCTTCAACAAACACTACACCCCAGACATTAACGAAACCACCGGCGGCACGGTGCGCCTTGACCCTGCCAGTCCGAAAGCAGGCGATGAGGTCACCATCGCCCCACAAGCCGAACCAGGCTACAAAGTTGACCATGTCACCTTAACGGTGCTTGGTGATGCTGTTCAAGCTGCAAGCAACAACACCGCAGAACTTCAACCAGGTGACACCATCACCCTCACAGCCGATGCAGATGGCACCTATCATTTCACCCAGCCAGCCTACAAAGTAAAAATTGATGTGACCTTTACCAAAGAAAACACGGGCAATGGTGGTCATGGCGGCAGCAGCGTGACGCACTACACACCAGATGTGACACACACCAACGGCGGCACAGTCAGTGTTGCACCGAGTGCACCAAAAGCCGGCGATGAGGTCACCATCACGCCAAAAGCAGAGGAAGGCTATGAAGTAGAAAGCATCACCGTCACCGACAAAAACGGTCACGCTATTTCCACCACCCAAAATGATGACGGCACCGTTTCCTTTGAACAACCTCATGAAAGCGTCAACATCCATGTCATCTTCACCGAAAAAGAAACCACATGGGACAACCCATACAGCGATGTTCATGAAAACGACTGGTTCTACGACCCAGTACGCTATGTACAGCAAAACGGCTTGATCGTTGGGATCAGCGACGACCAATTCGCGCCAAATTTAACCACAAGCCGCGCCATGTTGGTGACCATTCTCTGGCGCCAGGCTGGTGCACCAGTTGTCCATGACGCTGCCACCTTCAGCGATGTAGCCGCAGATAGCTGGTACGCAGACGCTGTTTCCTGGGCATCTAGCGAAGGTGTGGTTGGCGGTTATGGTAATGGCCTGTTTGGCCCGAACGACCCTATCACCCGCGAACAGCTGGCATCCATGCTTTGCCGTTTCAGTCAATACTCTGGTGCTGACACAAGCACGCGCGGCGATGTAACAAGTTTCAACGATGCCGCTTCTATCAGCGCTTGGGCTCAGGAACCTGTGCAATGGGCAGTTGGTGAAGGATTGCTCGGCGGATTTGAAGACAACACCCTGCGCCCACAAGGCCAGGCTACCCGCGCTCAAGTCGCCGCCCTTCTGCAACGCTTCTGCGAAGCATAAAAAATCACTTAAGAAAGGGAACGTTTCGCTTTGAAACGTTCCCTTTTTTGTGTATTTTTACAACAACGATTGTATGATTCACAAGCGCTGGTTATTTTTGTCGGTATGCGGTATGATAAGAAAAACGGAGCAAGGAGGTTTTTTCATGCAAGCGGAACATTTGCTTTCAATTTACCAGGGCGGTCAGGCGTTGGCGCAGCTTGGCACGGCAGCGGAGCGGCGCTTGAAACGTTTCAAAAGCCATGAGCTTAGCACTTTGCGTTCATTCTGCGATACGCTGCGTGCCGAAGGCGCCGATATGGCAGTGCTGGACGGCTGGTTTGCCGGCTACACCATCGACCGCATCAGCAAAGAATTTGACCTTCTGCGCTTTGGTCATCGCCTCGTGGTGAACGTGGAACTCAAGGCGGCATTGCGCCATATCGACAAAGAAGAAAAGATGCTTCGCCAAATGCGTGCCAACCATCATTATTTGCGGTTTCTCGAACGGCCGCTGGCGTTGTTCACCTTTGTGGACAAAGACGGCTTTTACAGATACCACCCCGCCACCGACACACTCACGCCCGTTTCGGCAGCAGAAGTGGTGGATGTGCTGAAAGAACAGGTGGTGGATACCACGCTCCAGCCAGACGCACTTTTTATTCCGGCAAACTACCTGCTCTCCCCTTTTAAGGACAGCGAACGCTTTATGAACGGGCAATATTTTCTCACCACCAGCCAACAATCTGTGAAAAAAGACATTCTTTGCGAGCGCAACCACGAGCCAACCACCTGCTTCACCCTTGCAGCACCATCAGGCACCGGCAAAACCCTTCTGCTGTACGACATGGCAGCGCATCTTCTTGCAAACGGCGAAAACATCGCCATCGTGCACAGTGCGCCGCTCAGCGAAGAACAGCGCCGTTTTCGCCGCACCAGCGGCTGGCCAATTTATGCCAACAGCGACGTGCACCCTGCCGCCCTGACCAGCCGTTTTTCCTTTCTTCTTATTGATGATGCCCAACAACTCACGAATAGTGCCCTCGATGCCCTCCTTTACGCCGCCCAAGCCAAAGGCACCACCTTGCTCCTTGCTTTCGACACAGCGCCAGAACTTGGCAAAGCCGCTGCATCACCCCTTGACAGCTTACAAAAACGCCATGCCAACCTGCGCTTCTCCAAAAAAGCACTCTCTGACAAAATTCGCATCAACAACACCCTCGCCGCTTTCATCGCCAACCTCTTCAAAAACGGCGCCAAACCGCAGCACCCGCCTTACGACTGCGTGCAAATCGACTACCTCTACGAAGCCGACGATCTCCGCGCCACCAGTGCCTACCTCACAAATCAAGGCTGGACACTCCTCACCAGCGACGCCTCCGGCCCCGGCATACCTCTTGCGCCCTATGGCGCCCAAGACATCCAACGCCTGCCCTCAAGCGAATTTTCCCGCATCGCCACCATCCTCGATCGCCGCTTCTTCTACGACCCCACCGGCCACCTCCAAACCACCGATCAAACCAGCGCCGCCAAACGTGCCCTCTATCAAATCATCACCCGCACCACCAACCAACTCCGCCTCATCGTCTACAACAACCTCTACCTTGCTTTATTGCGGTTGATAGAAAGATGAATGCTATCCCTCTTTCCCGTTAAAGCCAAAAAGCTGTTATGGATGTTTTCCATAACAGCTTTTTCAAATTTATACAGCAACATTCTGAGAATGGCGAAAGTCTGTATGCACGAACACATGACCTTCGTAAATTTTTATAATGCGACCAACAAAGATGGCCGAAAGCACGGTGCCAATGCCGATACCATAGAACGGCGCCTGGTTAAACAAACAAAGTAAAGCGCTGACAACAACCATCGAAAGATCAAAGCTATTTTTAACCAGCGAAAAACGCAAGTGAAAAACGTCTGAAATGGTCTTAACAATGCCCTCAATAGGTGTAAGCACCAGATCCGTCTTAACGCAAAGGAAAACACCAAAGGCTGTGACAAAAAGCGTCAACGCAAAGCATACAAACTTCAACACAAGACCAAGTGCCATTTCTGGGATCACTGCATCATAGACATCAATAAGAATACCAAAAGCAAACGATAGCGGAATCTCCAACAGTACATTCATCGTTGCGCGCCGGAGAAGCACACATTGCAACACCACAAAAAACAAATAACAAAGAATCGAAGCCGTTCCCATAGAAATATCATAAAGCTCAGCAATTGCATACATCACCGAACTAAACGCCGCCACACCAAGATCAAAGCGAATATTGAGAACGACCGCAGCAGCAATCAAATTCAGCCCAACAATGTAATAGATCCAACGTTTCATTACCCTCTCATTCTCCTCACACAACATACGCTTTATTCATCCGACATATTATCAAGCGCCTTCAACAGCAAAGCATAAAACGCCTGGCATTCCGCTTCCGTCATCCCCTGCACCATCGCTTGCGCTGTCGCTCCACGATTTTTTGCCATGTGCGCCACCAGCGACTGCCCCTTTGCCGTGACCGACACAAGTTTACAGCGACCATCCTCCATCGACGGCGCCAATGTAAGCAATTCTTTATCTGCCATACGATCAACCAATCCACACGCCGTTTGATGCGTCACACCCAAATACTGCTTGAGATCCGCCACCGTTTTCTGCGGATGATCGAAAAAATAATTCAAAGCATCTGCTTGAGAGGCAGTTAAACCTAAAACCGAAAGCTCTGCATTGCGTCGATGTGTAATCATACGTGCCAGTTGCAACAGTTTGCGCGTCATATAAAGTTCCTGTTCTTCCATCTTTAACCCTCCATATTATACAGCATGCTGTATATATAACAGTATAGGATTCATGTCAACGCATGTCAAGCCTACAAACCAAAGCCAACAAACCAACACGCAGAACCACCTCCCAACAGCTTTATAGGCAGTCAATGTTATCTTCATTACAACCAACAATCCATCCAAAAGAAAAACATTACTTCGTCACCACAAATTTCTTGTATCTCGTCTATAATAAAAAAGTCCCAACATCTAAAAAAGATGTTGGGACTTTTTTATACAACTTTATTATGAAGAAATGAATGTTTAATAAGCACCCAGCGTCATAGCCGTATCAAAGGCAGCACGCGTAACAGTACGCACATTTCCCACTTTCACACAGTCACCGAGCTTTCGGAAGTTTTCAGCACAGCCACGGAAGGTTTCTGCTTCTTTCGTCAATGCCTTCATACCAACAGCCAAAATAACGGTGTCGCAAGGAATTTTGTGGGTTTCACCGTCTTTGTCCATATAGGTTACGCCGTCTGCTTCAATCGCCGTCACCTTCGCATCAGTAATTGCTTCGCAATGGTCGTGTACCTGGCCTTCCAGTTCTTCACGGTAGGTACGCATTGCATCGCGTGCCAAAGCGGACTTCATCTCAAGCACCGTTACCTTCTTATCCTGCATACCGTAATGTACCGCTGTTTCGCAGCCAACCTGGCCACCACCAATAACAACCAAAGAACGACCAACAGCTTCTGGTTGGGTAAAGCTATCACCAGCCCAGATAACATTCGCACCATCTACGCCTGGAATTGGTGGAATGATTGGTTCAGCACCGATGGCGCAAACCACGCTGTCAAAGCCCATTTCCTTAATAGCTTCTGGCGTTGCGGTCGTATTCAGTTTGACCGTGATGTTGTCGTTTTTCATCACATGGTTGATGAGATAGTTTTTGTATTTACGCAGATCGTACTTGAAAGACATGAAATCAGCGTCATTGAGCTGCCCACCGAGAACGTCCTGTTTTTCAAAAATCGTTACAGTGTGACCGCGTTCAGCAGCCAAAATTGCCGTCTTCATGCCTGCTGGGCCACCACCAATGATGGCAACGTTCTGCTTCTTATAGTCTTTTGGAACCAGCATATCCAACTGGGTTTCGCGACCGGCAATAGGGTTGACAGCACAGGAGTACATATGACTTTTCTTGAAATCGTCCAAACACTGGAAGCACTTGATGCAAGGAACAATATCTTCAGGACGGCCTTCTTTGATCTTCTTTACGGTGTATGGGTCAGCGATAGTACCACGCGCCATGGCGACAATATCTGCTTCTCCATTAGCCAATACTCGTTCGATGGCTTCTGGGTCCTGGAACGCACCCAGCGTCAACACTGGAATGTGAATATCTGGGCACTCTTTTACGGCTTTAGCCAAATAAGCGTTGCAAGCTTCTGGCAGAAAACCGGTTGGGTGAGTAATAGCGCGCAAACGTGGTTCACGAACAACACCGGCAGAGATATGAGCGATGTCAATGCGATCCTGAATCAGCTTGAGAAATTCGATACATTCGCCAATTTCAAAGCCCCCAGGCACACATTCAGAACCGGAAATACGATATTCAATAAGCAGATCACGGCCAACACGTTCACGAATACGGTCCAAAACCATCATTGGGAAGCGTGCTCTGTTTTCGATGGAACCACCAAATTCATCTGTGCGGTGATTGGAACGAGGAGAAACAAATTCCTGTAAAAGCGTCCCATGGCCGCCGTGAATAAGCAACGTATCAAAACCGCAAAACTTCACACATTCTGCTAAATCAGCATAACGATTGGCCAGTTTGTCCATTTCTTCGTAAGGCATTTCATAAAAATGGAGACCGTCATTACGGGTAAATTCAGAGCAGCCATAGATTTTATGTTTCTTCGCTTCATCCGTATATTCCCCTTCAGAACCAAAGTGGATAAGTTCATAGGAAGCTTTGGCGTCGTAGAAATGAATGGCGTTGGTCATATGAATGAAGTTACGCCAGCCTTTTGGATTCTCAATATCAAAATTGGAATGAATTTGGTTTTTACCAGGATCGTTAACCTGCTGGCCACCACATTCTACCTGAGCAACACCGCCCTTGGCTTTTTCAAGGTAGTTACAGATGAAAGGCATTTCAGGATAGGTCGGTTCGTTGTTTTGAATCATGTGTGACATCGAAGGTGCAGTGAAGATACGGTTTTTGAAAGTAACATTACCAATCGTGATTGGCTCAAAAATATGTGGATATTGCTTGTTCATAATGATTTCTCCTTATCAATTTGTTGTAAAAATGTTCCGCTAAAGCGTTGTGAGATTAAGGTCATCATAGCTCATGAACACGCTATTTTGAAATACAACCCATAAATCAGGCTTATTAACTTTTTCTATTAAAGCACGTTTTTTCACAATTTCTTTTCAATTATTTTATTTTCTCTTTTGATAATCATACGAATACAGAGAATTTTCTCCTAATGCAATCCATAATCTGTATTTATGCAATATTTCTATCAGGCTTATTGAAATCTCCTATTTTTCATTTCCATTAGTACAATTTATAATTTGTATAGTGAATCTTCTGCTTTAGCATTGTTGAGAACAGAGAAAAGGAGGATTTCACATGACGACCAGTAAAATGTCTCGTAAAAGCCTAATAAGTTGGATTGTTACCATCGCATTACCTGTTATTATTTTACTCATACCAACCAGTGAATCATTCACACCACAAATTAGAACCTTCTTCGCCATTACCCTCATGGGTATCGCCATGTTCTGTTTTGATGAAGTGGATAACGCAATCGCTGGTATTCTCATGATGCTCTTGTACATCATTACTAATATTGCACCATCGGCGACTGTGTTCTCTGCTTGGACCAACGATATTCCTTGGTATATCTTAGCGACTCTGCTTTTGGTAAACATCTTGGACGATACCACAATCCTCAAACGTATTGCCTATCATTGTATCATCTGGACAGGCGGCACATATAAAGGTATCATCTATGGTATTACTTTGACCGCAATGCTTTCCATTATCATCGTTCCTGGCACATGGACCAGTATGGCTGTGGCCGCTATCACTCTTTCCATCATCAAATCATTAAACCTACCTGTGGGCAAGGCTTCTGGTGGTATCCTCATGGCAGCCTGCTTCGGCTTCCACATTGCTTCTGGCTTCATTTATTCGCCATCTGGTATCCAGATGTTCTTAGATATGTCTAAGAGCGTAGAAGGCGTCGATCCTGCTACATTGAATACAAACTTCATCGACTTCTTCTGGCAGGACCTTCCTCTCGTTCTCTTACCATTCATTATGGCCTTTATCATTACAAAAATCATGAAACCAGAAAAGCCAATCAACGGGAAAGCCTACTTCCAAAGCCAACTGCAAGAACTGGGTCGTATGTCTACGAATGACAAGAAAGTGCTCGTCATTCTGCTTATCTTGCTCATCTATCTATTAAGCAATCGTTGGACCGGTTGGAATATGCTGTACGGCTTCCTTTTGGCTCCTATTATCTGCTATCTGCCTGGCATCAAAGTTGCGACTGTCGATCATTTCCGCCGTATCAACTTCAATGTTATTTTCTTTATTGTAGCCTGCCTTTCCATTGGTACTGTTGCTGCAAGTTGCGGCGCTGGTCAGTTTATCGTCAACATGATTGTTCCATTGCTCTCAGATACCAGCACCTACGAATTTTTGATTATCGTTTTCATCTTTGGGGTGCTTGTCAACTTCTTGCTTACGCCAATGGCTGCTATGTCTTCCATTGCGCCACTGCTTTCTGGTATTGCATTAACCATCGGAGTAACGCCACTGGCAACGACCTACTCTTTCTACCTTGGTCTCGATCAGCTCATGCTGCCATATGAAATTGGTACATACCTCATTTTCTTTAGTATGGGTTATGTCACGCTACGAGATTTTGCTAAATTAGGCGGCATCAAGATGGCGGTTTCTACGCTCTTCACCGTTGCTATCATGATTCCTTGGTGGATGTTCGTTGTTCACATTGTATGAATTTAAGTCAACACAAAAATACCTCTTTCGCTCACCGAAAGAGGTATTTTTTGTGCACTGCTTGACCAACATTCCCTTCTCATCTATGATAGTTATTGATGCAAAGGAGGAAATAGAATGGAAATCAAACAGCTTGAATGTTTTCTCAAAGTCGCAGAACTTCTTAACTTCAGCCGTGCCGCTGAAGCTCTATATATCTCACAACCTACTCTCAGCTACCAAATTGCAGAACTCGAACAGGAAATAGGCGTTCCCCTTTTTGAACGAGACCGGCGCAACGTTTACCTGACGGCAGCCGGCCAAAAACTCATTACGCCGGCAAAAAATCTCGTGGAACAGACGAATAATCTCCCTGAAATTATTCGGATTCACAGTGCTCAGGACGAAGGACTTCTTCGTATCAGTTTCGATGAAACCGAAGACCATTACGAAGGTACAGGCATCACAAGCACCATTGCCAATTTCTCGAAGGCACATCCTGGCGTCACACTCTCGATGACCTGCACTTCCTTCCAGGAATGTCTTGACCAGTTGACAGACGGGGATTGTGACGTGGCATTTCTCATTCTAAGAAATAAGGAAACGCTTCCTACTGATTTTGCCAGTATTCCTGTCTACAACAGCGAGATCGTCATGGTAATTAACAACGATAACCCAGCTGAAACCTGTGAAGAAGCCATTGCCAACCTCGACCTCCTTCTTGTCGATAGAAAACCACGCGGGAACTCCCGTATTCTCCGCACACTGGAAAAAATGAAACTGAAGCCGCATATTCGTCATGTGGATTCGCTTGTAGCAGGTTTTGTTTACGCTGATATGGGAGCTGGCATCATGCTCCTTTCGAGCACCTACTATGAAACGCACTGCTACAAGCAGTATAAGGCACTTACTATACCGAACGAAGCGGCCAAAATTACGCACGTTATGGTTTGGAAAAAAGGAAACGATAATCCTTTCATTAAAAAGCTCTCCAACTTTTTTAGTCAAATAAATGACTATTAGACATACACCGCGTTTATTGAGCACAGATAGCAAAATCTTATCCACAGCTGTGGATAAGATTTTGCTATAAAAGCACATTTTCTAAAAAACACACCCAACACAACAAAAACCCCCACCCTGCATCAGCAAGGTGGGGGTTCCTCTTTATCCTGGCAATGACCTATCTTCCCAGCAAAAGAGTAGCAAGTATTTTCGGC
>CAUWHJ010000005.1:0-117804 GCA_963558655.1 uncultured Peptococcaceae bacterium | reverse complement strand
TGCTTTTTTCAAAGCACTGGTTTTTTCGCTTGGCTGTTTAATTTTCAAAGAACACTCATCAGGGTCGTGCCCCGACAGCTCATTTATAATAGCATTTGATTTTTATTTCGTCAAGGGCTTTTTTAAAAAAACTTTGTTTTTTTGTTTGTTTTTTGTTTAGTGGCGTCTGCAGTTAGAAAAATGCCGCCTTTGCAAGCGGTGCAAGGGCGGCAATATGGGTTATCTGTTTCTGAGACGTTTGTATTTTTTGAGATGTTCCAGGATTTCATCAAGCTCTTCTTTGTCCTGATGAATGGTGGCAAGTTCTTTGCGGTAGATGTCGGCTGCTCTGCCAAGAATGGATTCGCTCTGTTCCAAAGAAGCCATGACGGTATTTTCGGCACGTTCCCAGTAGCCTTGATAGTCATTTTCGGCTTTTTCCAGATATTTGCTGAGGATTTCCACGCTGCGCTGGCGGCTGGTGGTAAGCTCTGTGCGTGCTTCGTTGAGTTTTTTCGTGCTTTCTTCTTTGGTGGTGGTCATGCGAACGGCAATTTGCTCGTCGGCGGCATCAAATTTTTCCTGGATTTCCGCTTCAGTTTCAGCAAGCAGCTGCCGTGCAAGCGTTTTCGCATCGCCAATGATGGTGTCGGCTTGTTTGGTGGCATCACTGATGATGGTTCTCGCACGGTCACGGGCGCGCTCAAGCGGACGGTAGTCGTCATCGCTGTTTTCACTCACGAGACGGTCTACGAGCATATCTTCGGAAACGCCGTCAATGTAAGATGGATCCACTTCGCAAATGGCCGTGAGCGCACGCACAAGACGCAGGGTACGTTCGCGCGGTACGAGCACTTCGGTTTTATGAAGCAGCGGCGAGCGGCCTTCTTCAAGAATGGTTTGCAGCTGATGCAGGTCTTCACAGATGGAATGCCCTTTCTTTTGAGCAGCACGTGCTTCGGCGAGTTCTTCTGCTAAGTAGTCCTCGGCGGTGTCTGCTTCTGGCTGGTCTGGGCTGCTTTCCTGAACAATGCGGTCATTTTCTTCTTCGTTATAAGGTTCCGCTGTGCTGTCTATCTGCTCATCGTCTTCATGGGCTTCATAGGTTTCGTTGATGTCGTCATCGGCGGCATCAAACTCTGCTGGCTCTGTAACGACAGGCTCTGCTTCTGCTGTTTGAGCAGGGGTTTCTGGTTCCGCTTCTTCTGCCTGCACAAATCGTGGTTTTTTAATGCGGCGTGCTGCCGGTTTCAAAAGGTCTTTGAAGGTGATTGGCGCTGGTTCATCGTCGTCTTCATCATTGGTATCGTCCATGTCGTCAGTGTCTGGTTCTGGCTGATTGTCATAAACGTCCCAAGCACTTTCAGCGCTTTCGTCTTGTTCTTCTTTGCTGCTTTCTTCCGCTGCTTTTTCCCGCATACGGCGAATGGCTGGTTCATCATCGAGAGAAGCAAGGTCGTTCATAAAGCCTGCGCGCGCCTTTTCTTCCTGCTCACGCACAGCCGGATGCTGCCGTGTTTCGCTTGGCTCTGGCACATCGCAGGCCACATCTTCCTGCAATGGTGCTTCTGCGCTTTCTGCTTTTTCTTGCAACATTGATGCTTCCAATGCCTCTTCTTCCTCGTTAATACGCAGGTAGTCGCCGATGGTGGCCTCTGGGTCAATGCTTTCTAAAAATGGGGCATCTTCTTCAACGTTGATGTCAACGTCTTCTTCTGCCTGTTTGCTGATGATGGGTTGGGTTGGAGCGGCCGTTGGGTCGCGCAGCACGTTGCTGACGTCGTAGCGGCCATTTTCTGCTTGTGAAAATAACGTTTCTTTTTCGGGCATCTTACGGGCCTCCTGCTTCAATCTATTATTTCCCATTATATCCTCTGTGCACGAATTTGTCTATCTGAACGAAAAAAAGACCTCACAGTCTTTCCACTGTAAGGTCTTGCTATCCATTAGTCGGCATTGTCGCCCGGCGATTGTTGGGCGCTAAATGCCTCTCGCATACTGTATGTTTCAAAATGTTCGCCGCTTTCCTGGTCAACCAGTTCCACGACTACGTCGATGGCTTCATCTGCCGTGCCGGCATAAAGCTGGTAGGCGGTGCCTGTTGAATATAAGATGCCCAGCTCGTCTTCACCGTCCTGCGCCTGGAATTGTGCACGATTAACAGTAACGGTAAACACGCTCATGGCATCGTTGTACGACACACTCACCAACCCCGGCACATCGCCTGCATCCAGCACGGTTTGCAGATTTTCTTCAAACTGTGTCTTAAAGCCCAGCAAAAGTGCCTGTTGGGTTTCTTCTGTCATTGTGTAGGTCACGCTATCGTCCGAAAAAGCCACGGTGATGTCTTCCGCTTTGGCGTTTTCTACAATTTCTTCATCGCTCTGAGATCCGAGCAGCATATTGCGCGGTATGTCGACGGTCACGGTTTTTTTCGCTTCTTCCGCTGCTTCTTGGCTGCCACAACCTGCCAATAAGCCTACCACCAACAAAAGCACACACACCAGACTCCATCTTTTTTTCATTGGCACCCTCCCAACAGATTGCCCGATAATAAAAAAAGCCACCCTGCGGCAGCTTCTTCTATGTCAACTTACGCCATTTTGTTGTAAGCCTTCATGATTCTGGATTTCTTGTTCGCAACGTTGTTCTTGTGAAGCAGACCCTTAGAGCCAGCCTGATCGAGCTTCTTCACAGCAAGTGCCATAGCTTCAGCAGCTTTCGCCTTATCACCAGCTTCAACTGCCTGATCAAACGCTTTAACAGCGGTACGAACAGCACTCATAGCGCTGGCATTGCGAAGGCGACGAACCTGAGCAGTTTTAGCGCGTTTCTTTGCAGACTTGATGTTTGCCACTGCGTACACCTCCTTTTACCCTCTCGCGAGCGATTTAACACGAAATATCATAGCATATTGTGCATCGTTAATCAACGCTTTTTTCTATAATTTTTTCGCCTCAAACCACGAAAAAAGGCGCTCCGCAAAGGAGCGCCTCGGCTGTTTTAGTCGTCCAGTGGCTTAAAAGCAGATTTGGTAGCACCGCACAATGGGCAGCGCCAGGTGTCTGGCAGATCTTCAAAAGAGGTGCCTGCTGGGATTTTGCCTTTTCTGTCACCTTTGGTTGGCATATACATATAACCACAGGTTGGCATTTGGCACTGATAAATACGCATATCTTTTTCTTCGCTCATGATGAGTCTCCTCTCTTATGACAATGGTTACACTAACTTAATACATAAAAAGTGACGAAAAATACGGCAGTAACAGCCCAGCGCACAAAAGAATCACCAGGATAATCAAAAAGACACGTGTCAGCTTGTTTTGGCGACCTTTCATGCGTTCGCTCCTCCTTCTCGGAAGTAACGTTCGATGTCGCTCATGACGATACCGCCATCACCCACCGCAGTAGCCACTTGACGCACGTTTTTCCGGCGCACATCGCCAACAGCATACACGCCCGACAGATTGGTTGCCATGTTTTCATCGGTGATGATGTAACCGCGTTCGTCCACGTTCAAGCCTTCTGGATAAGTGTCCTGATTTGGATCGTAGCCCACAAAGATAAAGCAGCCGTCAAACGTCCAGTCTTGTTCTTCGCCAGTTTTCACATTCTTCGTATGCACGCTGCGAAGCTGGTCGTCACCATCTAAACGAGTGACAACCGTATCCCATACAAAACGGATTTTTTCATTAGCAAAGGCCGCTTCCTGGCTGCGTTTATTCGCACGCAGTTCATCACGGCGATGGAACACCGTAACGCTGTTGCACATATTGGCAAGATAGATGGCATCTTCCACCGCCACATCACCGCCGCCAACCACGCACACATCTTTGCCGCGGAAGAAAAACCCGTCACAAGTACCGCAGTAGCTCACCCCATGACCACGGAAGGTGTCTTCATTTGGCACACCCAAGGTGCGTGGATGTGCGCCGGTGGCAATAATGAGCGCACGGGCTTCGTAGGTTTTTTCTTCAGCGCCGGTGGTGGTGATGATTTTTTTCACAGGGCCATCGGCTTCCAGGCGCACCACTTGTTCAAACACAAAGTCCACACCAAAAGCCTGTGCGTGTTCGTAGAATTTCATGCCCAGCTCTGCCCCTGGAATACCTTCGGAATAGCCAGGGAAGTTTTCGATTCTGTCGGTTGTTGATGCCTGCCCGCCTGGCATACCCATTTCAAAAACGGTCACACTATAACCGGCACGGCGCCCATAAACGCTTGCCGTCAGCCCCGCAGGACCGGCACCAATAATTGCTACATCGATCATTTCAATGCCTCCTCATTCAGGTTACGCCAGTGACAGGAGTCGAACCTGCGGCACATGGTTTAGGAAACCACTGCTCTATCCTCTGAGCTACACCGGCACCCTGCAAGTGTGCTTGCACTTACAATGGTACAAGTATAACACGGCGCCGCACATTCGTCAAAAGCCATCACCCTTTGGCGCTTAGGTTTTTCATCGCCAGAAGTTCGTTAATCACGTCCGCTGCATCACGATTGATGGAAAGCGATTTGTCCGCAATCGGCACGGGGATTTCCGGATAAGCAATTTCAATGTCACTGTCGGCGTAATCAACAGTGATGCGGAAAAACCGTGCCTTGTCACGCTCGCCGGTGATGCGCTCAAAAGGCACACGAATGACGCCCGCCGAATTGAAACCTACGCCAAATTCCAAAATAGCCATCGTTGCATCTTCCGATGCCGCCAGAAAATCATGATAATGTTTGTCGCCCAAAGCGTGCGCTTTGGTGTCGCGGAAAGCCGGACGCAACAGGGCGCCGCAGCGTGGACAATGCGGCAGATGCGCTTCGTCCACCGTTAAATCCGGACGAATATGCGGCAACGTCGCTTCTATATAAGGCGCAATATCGTATTCCTCAGCTGTGCAGCCAGCGCTACAAACAAGATCGCAATAGCTGCCCTGCGCTTCAAAAACACGTTCTTCCGGAAAGCCGGCTTTAAGAAATTGATGGTCCACATTGGAAGTGATCACAAAATAATTCGTCCCATCCAAAAGTGTTTTGAGATCTGCATAAAGCGGCAGCGCCGGTGTGTCCAAGAGCACCTGCTTAATATGGCGTGCCAGATAGCCCCAACGTTGTCCGGGCAGCCAGCCTTTGTAGCTAAAGGTTTGGTAGTCGCTGTGCACACCTTGCGCCCAAAGCGCAGGATAATCACGCTGAAACGCACGCTCATCAGCAAAACTAATGCCCGCTGCCGCCGAAAGCCCAGCACCGGCGCCAATAAGTACATACTCTGAACCCACAAGCGTATCATAAAGCGTCTGCATTGCGTCCATAAGCATCCTCCTTAAAAGAACTGAAACAGAAAAGCCGTTTTCTTTCATTATAGCACAATCATACAAACCATCACACAAACCACAGCCATACAAAAAAAGCACCCTGCCAGACAGCAAGGTGCTTTGTGCTTATTCAACTGATTTCAGCGATTCTGCCATGTGAATATGGGCAATCTTGCGGCGCATAATGAGCTGTGTCACAAGAGCAAAAACAAGCGTCAGCACAAAAGCAGTGCCATAATTTTGCCAGCTGAGCACAGCCTCAAACGTCAGCCCATCGACAACAATTTCGCCCATCACAAAGGCGTGGAACCATTTTCCTAAAAGAAGCCCGAACAAAGCGCCGAAAAGCGTCAGCACGTTGTTTTCACGGAAAACATAGGCGTTGGCTTCCGCCGAATAGAAGCCCAACACTTTCAGCGTGGCAATTTCGCGAATACGCTCACTGATGTTGATGTTCGTAAGGTTGTAGAGCACGATGAACGCCAGCGCACCAGCACAGAGAATGACCACAAAGACAATGATGTTCAAGCTGTCGAGCATATCGGTGAACATATCCATGGAATCCTGCGTTGCCGCAACATTGGTGATGTTGTCATCAGCACTCATGAGCGCCGCCGACACTTCATGCACATCGCTGCCCTCGGCAATGTTCAAATAGGCGCTGTTGATGTCATTCTTGCCAAACGCTTTTGCCAGCGTATCACGCGAGATGTAGGCGTTGTTGGAGATGAAGTTGTCGTAAACGCCGCTTAAGGTGAGCGTCACCTCGTGCATATCGCCGTCACGCACCGTCACCTCATCGCCCGTTGTCACGCCCAATCGATCTGCCAGGCCTCGGTCAAGCAAAATCTCGCCATCGCCAGGCAAGGCATAGGTGGTATCAGCGGAATGCCAGCTAAAGAAATCCTCCAGATGGCCGTTGTCCACCGGCGCATTCATTGGCACACTGTGGGTGGTGCCGTTGGCAGAAATATCCATGTTGCCTGTATAGGAGAACAGAACACTGTCTATCTGCTCGCTGTTTTTATCCAAAAAGGCCTGCATCTCTTCTTCCGAAAGAGATTCGTTGAACGATGCCGTGGCGTCATACAGGTCGATTTCGTTGTATTGACGGTCGGAAACGCCCATAAAATTATCCTGCAAGCCCAACGCTGTCACAATCAGCGCCGTGCAACCGCCAATGCCCAAAATCATCATGAAGAAACGTGCCTTATAGCGGAACAGATTACGAACCGTGATTTTTTGCAGGAAAGAAAGTCGTTTCCAAACAGGCGTGACACGTTCCAATGGATTGCGCTTGCCTGCTTTTGGCGCCTTTGGCCGAATCAGATTGGCTGCTGTCTGCGTGAGGGCGCTGCGCCCGCACAGCCAGGTAACCCCCATCGTGCACAACAGCGTCACCACCAGAGAAATCAAAAGAAGTTTGCCGTTAAAGACATACATAATGTCATCTGGCAGTGCGTAATAATAGCGGTAAGCGCTCCAGATAATCACCGGAAATCCCCAGGTGCCAATAAAATACCCCAAGAGACAGCCCAAAAGCCCCGAACTGCCGGAGTAGAGCATATATTTCGCCAGAATACTGCCGTTGCCATAGCCCATCGACTTAAGCACACCAATCTGCGTGCGCTGCTCATTCATCATGCGTGTCATGGTAGTCACGCAAACAAGGGCAGCCACCAAAAAGAAGAAGATTGGGAACACCTTGGCAATGGAGCTAACAATGGACGAATCGCTCTTAAAGAACTGGAAGCCCACATCTTCATCACGTGTGAGCACATAATACTCCGGCTCTTCCGGCACAGTAAGTTCGTCCAGCGCTTTCTGTGCTTCGTCACGCTGGCTGCGAATCTCTTTCAACTGTGCTTCACCGGCGCCAGCCGCTTCTGCCATCTGTAAGGCGTCGTTGGCTTTGTCCAACCCCTCTTGTGCTTTTGCACGACCATCGTTGATTTGTTGAACAATGTCCTCATAACGTGCACCAACGCTCGTTTCAACCGCCTTTGTCACGTCTGGCTCTGCCTTATCGATGGCATCGTCATAGGCGGCACTGTAAATCATGCCATCTTTTTCCACGGTGGCATACATCTCGGTGTAATACTCCGAGGTGAAAACCTCTGGCTTTACATAGTAAATGACTTCCACTTCGCCAGAACCAATCTCGCTGGAATAGCGGCCCATACGCATATAAAGCGGCGATTCCACCACGCCGACAATCTTCAACTCATGCTGATTAAGCGCATCTAAGGTGGCGCTGTCGTTGCCATCAGCAATGGCGACAGTTTTTCCTATGGCACTGCCGTCATAAAACGAAGCATCCACCACACACTCGTTATCCTTTTCCGGCAGCCGCCCTTCTTTCAGCGACACCTGATTGACGTTCTCTGTCAGCGAATGAACGCGGCCAACACGTTCCTCGTCACCGCCATCGCTCACCAGGGCATCTATCTGATAGGCGCCATCAGCCGCTGTGACAACGCCCTCGTCTCGCACCGCCTGCACATCGTCATCATCAAAGCCCAAGGTGGACATCAGCCGAAAATCATAAAAATGCTGCGCGTTCAAATACGTGTCGCCCGTTTTGAGCATGGCTTCCTGGCTGACCATCAGCCCCGAAAAGAAGCCAACCCCCAGCGCTACAATGCCCATAATAGCAATATAGCGTCCAAAGCTCGATTTGATTTCGCGCAGAGCAGATTTGAGTAAGCTCTTCTTCATGCTGCCCACCTCACCATTCGATGTCGTCGATGGACATTGGCTCCGAATTCAGCTCTACCTTCTGAATTTCGCCGCTCTTCACATGAATCACACGATCAGCCATCGGGCACAGCGCCTGGTTGTGCGTTACGATAACCACCGTCATCTTATTCTTGCGCGCAGTCTCCTGCAGGAGTTTCAAAATCAACTTGCCAGTATTATAGTCCAGCGCACCGGTTGGCTCGTCGCATAAAAGCAGCTTCGGATTCTTTGCCAACGCACGCGCAATCGCCACACGCTGCTGCTCGCCGCCGGAAAGCTGTGCCGGAAAATTGTTCTTACGCTCAGAAAGCCCCACCTCGTCCAACACCTTAGATGGATCGGCAGGATCTTTGCCAATCTGCGTGGCCAATTCCACATTTTCCAGCGCCGTCAGGTTTGGAATCAGATTATAAAACTGGAACACAAAACCAATGTCATAACGGCGATACGTCGTCAGTTCTTTTTCCGAATACCCGGCAATGTTCTTGCCATCCAGCCAAATTTCGCCGCTGGTCAGCGCATCCATGCCGCCCAAGATATTCAAAAGCGTTGTCTTGCCGGCGCCAGAAGCCCCAACGATGATGCAAATTTCTCCTTTTTCGATCTCGAAATTCACATCATGCAGTGCTTCAATATCCACCGACCCCACATGGTACATTTTTTTCACATCTTTGAAACGAATGAACGGTTCCATTCTCATTTTCCTTTCTATGTCAGACATTCCCTATTTGGAATAGGTCTAATATGATAAATTATAACACCTCCGTGCACATTTTTGGCGAACGAATTATCAGCCTTTCTTTACAACTTTTCACAAAAAAAAGACCACCTGTGCAGTGATCTTTATGCGGCATCACCGACATCTGCATCATTGAAATACTTCCAGCAAAGTTCATTCAAATCGCCAATCACTTCTGCTCCATACCAACCAAAGCTGGTGTAAGCCGCCACGCTGTACGGATGCCCTTCCATGGCAAGTCCCACAGCATTTTCTGCCGTTTCATACTGGCCATATTTTTGCGCCATCACGCCCGGCGTGTGGAGATTCAGATAATCGTCCGGTCGTGCCGATTGCAAATCCTGTAACAGGGTTTCATAACGTGCGCCGCCTGCATAGAGCGCTGCCAGACAATCGTTCATAAAGCCGGCGGTAAACACATTATCATACGAATAATACACCGCTTCCGAAAGCGTGCGGTCGTGCGTGCTGTATGTTTCACAGGCTTCCTTGAATGCCACCCAGCCGCCAAGATTGCGATAAAGAATGTGCGCCGCCGTATTGTCCGAATCCACGATCATACAATGCAAAAGCGTCTGTAAATCAATCGCCGCGCCCACCTGATAATCAAAACCAATAGGGCCGCCTTCCTCGTAATCCTCAGCCAGATAAACGAATGTATCAGTAAGCGCCAGCTCGCCATCAGCAATCTTATCATAATAAAGCATCGCCAGCGGCAATTTATAGGTGCTGGCGGCAACAAAGAAACTGTCGTCATTCACCGCAACAGTCGCACCGCTTTCAAAATCATGCACCACCAGCCCAATCGCCGACCGGTCAATGCCCTCTTTTGCCAAATAAGCGTCAATCTGCGCCGAAAGTTCCTGCGCCACCGTATCCGCACGGGCTTCATCTGCCGCCATCGCCGTTCCTGTCTCTTCGCTCACAGCGTCCTCTGCGACACTAACAAGCGTGTCCCCCTGCTGATTCGGTGCCAACCATCCCAAACCAAGCAGCAACACAAACACCGTTGCGGCAAGCCCGACACCCCACATTTTCATGACAGCCACCCTCTCAACAAAAAACAGCACATTATTTTGTAATTATTATAATATCAAGACGACTACCATGGTTTCTTTTTCGCTGACATTTAGCATAAATGCTCATAATCCATTCCATAGCGCCACAGAAGCCACCAATGTGCTATAATATGGTCAGCAAAGACAACAAAGGAGTGTTCACCATGCAGCATTTCATTCCCAATACAGCCCTCATCTGCGAAGGTGGTGGTATGCGTGCCGCCTACACCGGCGGCATGGCCAGCGTTCTCATCGAACGCGGCGTAACCTTTCCCTTCATCACCGGTGTGAGCGCCGGCACTTCTATCACCATCTGCTACCTTTTACGCAACGTGCCACGGCTGCATCGTTGCTTCGTCGATTTGGCTGATGACCCTAAATTCATCGGCGCCAAACATTTTCTGCGCGGCAACGGCTATTTTAACGCCCACTACATCTATGAAGAAGCCTTCTTCGACGACGACCTCACCCAGCACAGTTGGCAAACCTTGCAAGAAAGCGAAACAGACTTCGCCCTCTCGGCCTTTGCTGCCGAATCCGGCCGCCTGCGCTACTGGCACAAAGCAGACATTGCAAGTTACGGCGACCTCTGCCGCATTTGCCGTGCCTCCAGCTCGCTGCCTGTGGTCATGCCTTCCACCTACATTGACGGCGAACCTTACATCGACGGCGGCGTAGCCGAAGGCTTTGTGCTCCAACCAGCCATCGACGCCGGCTACGAACGCTTCGTCATTCTGCCAACCCACGTGCGCGGCTTCCGTCGCAAGCCAGCAAAAAACAACGCATTGGCCCGCGTGCTTTATCGCAACTATCCAAAAGTGCTCGAAGCACTGGAAACCCGCGCACAAAATTACAACCGCCAAATGGACCTCATCGACCAGCTTGAAGCAGAAGGCCGTGCCCTCGTCCTCTATCCCGACGAAATGCCAATCGAACGCACCGAACACGACCGCGACACTCTGGAAGCCGCCTGGGAAGACGGCCGCACCCAAGCCGAATACAACTTCGACCGCTGGCTTTCCTGGCTCGAAAACGCCTGACAATAAATCAACGCCGGAGGCGACTGCGTATGAACCACCCTATTCCAGACAGAGTTGAACGAGAAATCATATCCTTTGCGCGCAAACACCATCTTGAAAAAGTGATTCTTTTCGGCTCCCGTGCGAAAGGCAATTATACCAAAAGAAGCGATATTGACCTTGCTGTCGCAGGTGGCGATTTGAATAGCTTTTACTGGGACATCAAAGAAAATGTTCACTCGCTCCTGTCGTTCGATATTGTGGAACTTAACGATACGATGTCTAATGAATTAAAACAAGAAATCACAAGAGACGGGGTCATTCTCTATGAAAAAACTCGATAATTTCTCAAGTTACCTAGCTGTCTTAAAACGTGCAGATTTTGAACTCGCTGACGAAAACGAGATATATAGAATAGGCGTCATCGGGCAGTTTAATCTAACCTTTGAGCTGGCATGGAAAGCATTACAAGCAGTGCTGAGAGCACACGGTGCCCAAGGTGCAGAAACAGGCTCGCCCAGAGAAATCCTGCAACTTGGCTATAAACTGGGTTTTATCGAAGACGCTGCCGTTTGGCTCGCCATGTTGAAAAAACGCAACGATGCCGCACATATCTATGATAAAGACAGAATAGACGACCTGCTTCTGCTTATTCGCGACAGCTTCATTCCTGCATTCATTACGCTGGAAAAAACGCTTTGCGAAAAACTCGCCGAAACTGAAAACAGTTGGGAATAAAATAAGCCGCCACACAAAAAGCCCCCAGCATTCGGGAACGCATCCGGATGCTGGGGATTTTTATTTACCAAAGAAATTGATAAGGCTGCACACTTTTCTGCACGCCATCATCCGTCAAACGCAAAAGCATCACCATCAAACACCGGCAAATCATCGCCAATGTGCCCTGTCCAAGCCTGCTGTGACAAATCATACACCCAAAGATCGCGGTTGGAATCCTTGCGCCTAATCCCATTCCTCAAAAACCAAGCCGCTTTCACGCGCCAGCACCAACACAAATCCCCATTTTTTCATCATGGCCCACTCCTTTCTTTGGCGTTATACACCAGCAATAAAAACGGCTCCCCAAGGGACAGCGAAACCGTTCTTTGGGGAGCCATTTTTTAGAATATCGCAGGCGTTTTCTTTCTATGCGCTACTACGCCGTCCATTCATCGACAACCACGGTGTAAATGATGCGGCTAAAGCCTTCTTCCTCGCTGGCTTGCACAAAAGCCATGAGATAGTTGCCGGCGCCTGGGGCGTGTTCTGGATAAACATCACCTACAACCCGGCCTGCTTCTATCACAGAAGCTTCGCTGCAATCCCGCGGGCAATGGCGCAGCAGTTCGGCGTTTTCATTGGCGAGCGTCCACACCTTGCCTTCTTTCAGATCAAGCACCGGCAAGGCGTATGCCGCTTGCGCGCCTGTCGCTGTCAGCACCACACGCTGTTCGTCCATCACAATCGGCGTATCCATTTTTGTGCAGCCGGAAAGCGGTTCCAAGGTGGTATCTGCGCGATACGTCCATGCGCCTTTTTCCATGTCATAAACCCAAACGGCGTTCGGAATGTCTGTCAGCTGATGGTTGTCCTCTTCTATCATGCCGCTGCCGCCTTCGCGTGTCTGCACGAGCAGTTGGTCACCCACAATGAGTGGTTTTTCAACATTGTAGCCTTGGGTAATGTCGCGCGTTTTACCGCTTTCCAAATCATAGAGAACGGTCTTGCCGTAAACACGCAGGCGTTCCAGTTCCAAACGTTCATTCCAGACAGCATAGTTGTCGCCCAGCGCCACATCCACATAGCCACGGTAACGGGCATCATGCCTGAACGTATCCAATAGCGTTGGCGCACTGTCGCCGACACGATACAGATAAATCTCCACATCGCCGCCAACATCGAGCGGTTTCGTGTAGAGCAGTGTCCCATTGTTAAAGCTCCAGTCGCCCATCAGCGTTTGCACGCCGCTTGCATCGCTATAAACGCCTTTGTCCACAAGCACCGGTTCGGCGTTTGCCTGCATCATATCTTTCACATAGAGGTACCAGCTATTGTCTGCGCGCGCCGAAAAAGATGGAATTTCTACCCATGCCGCGTAATCTGCGTCAATCTCAAACCCATCACTCACGCCCGAACGCGCAAACATAAACCCTTCGTGTTGCGGCCAAAGCACCTTTTTCTCGCCACGGCTCACACTCACAGGCAGCCCTTCTTCATCGGTATCAATCACATAGTAGCCGTCCGGCGTTGTCGGATAGTAATTCTTCGCCGGCTCATCAAAACTATACCCGGAATTAGGCACAATACGATAGCTCAGCGGGCTGGATTCCGCCATCGTCACAGCCTCCATCTTCGCTTGAGCGTTGTAATCAAAACGCACCGTCGTAGTGCCGTCCCAACCAACCTCACCAAAATTTTCCATCAGCGCCCGCAGCGGCACATAAAGCAGCCCGTCCCGCTCGCACGGCGCAATCGGCAGCGTCATCTCTGCATCATCCAGCACCAGCTTGCGGCTTCCCACTTCACCAGTGATGGTAAAATCGCCAAAAGCATTCGTCAGCGTAAACGCATCGCCGTCGCGCGCCGTGTCAAGATAGAGATGGTTGTGCAAAAAATCGTCCGAAACCAGCGTCACCCCATCTTCCAAAAGCACGTCATTAGGTTGGTCATCATCCGTATTGATAAGCGTACCATTGATGTCTAAATGTGCCGCCACAGCGGCTTCCGGCTGCACTGCCGCCAACGCCAAAAACGCAGCAACAGCAGCCAATACATAGCGTGTCCATCGTTTCATGTCCTTTCTCTCTCTTCATCATGCGCCCTTTTCTTTGAAAGACCAACCATACACAAGTTGCCAGTGCAACCTGCCGACGCTCATATCGTGTTGCTCACCTCCCCTATGTTCTCTCACGCACCGTTCATCTCTTATACCCTTATTTTACCATACCGCCAACACCCACCGCCATAAGGCGTTGCCAAGATTAAGAATTTTTTAATAATTTTTACGAAGTTTTAATAACGACCAGCGCATACCTTTTTTCCAATATGTTCCGCCGCACAACTTGAAAAAGCAATTACTCATTGCTATAATTTTATGGGAGGGGTCCTATGCCTTTATTTACACGACCCCCAGTGGACACAGAAGTCCCACCCGCCAAATTCACAAAAGGAGGATAGCACGGAGATCCCAGGCGAGCGACTTCGCAAGATACTTAGCCAAATCTTAGAAGGAGGAAATCACGTGTTAAGAAAAACAAGCAAACGCTTCCTCAGCATCGTACTCGCAGCTGCCATGCTTCTCAGCATGATGCCATTCGCAGCCTTTGCAGCAGATGGCAGTGAAAACACCAGCGCCAACGACACGACTGTGGAAGAAGGTTCTAATGATGTTACCCAAGAAAACGCTGTTGCCTCAGCAACCATTACAGGCGATAGCGAAAAATACTTTGCAACCTTTGAAGAAGCAGTAAAATCTGTCTTAAATTCAGATTCCAAGAGCGGTAGCGTTAAACTATTAAAAGACTCTGCCGGAAATGGTATCGTATTCCCAAGCGGTTCTAATATAACGATTGATTTTGGCAACCATCATTATGATTTTGATGGAACCACCGTCGGTTCTTCAGGAACAGAAACTCAAGGTTTTCAATTATTAAAAGACAGTACCATCATCTTGAAAAACGGAACTTTAACAGCTAGCACCTCTAAGTGTCATATGCTCATTCAAAATTACAGCAATTTGACATTGGAAAATATGAACTTAGACGGAACAACAGCCACCAATAGCGTTTCCTGCGTTCTTAGCAACAATAATGGCGCCGTCAATATCACCGGCAATACCACCATTACTGCCAAAGAAGGTGGAGTGGCATTTGATGTGTGCTATTGGCCAGCAGGCGGCTATCCAAATGGAGCACAAGTGACCGTGAATACAACCGGTACAATTACTGGTAATATTGAATTAGGAGCATACGGAATTACTGAAGATCAAACAACAGCGGCAAGCACCCTTACCATTCAAAATATCATTCATAATGGTAAAATCACGACTTCGAATGCTACTACCGAAAGTGAAAAAGCCGCCATCGAATCTCTGAAAGATAATACTGAAATCACCGGCGGAAAATTCTCCAGCGATGTCAGCGAATTTATTGCGCCTGGCAACGCCTTAGATGAAAACGGCAATGTTGTTCCTTCTACTGATGCTGAGGCTGCCATCAACGGCTTCGGCTACGAAACCCTGGACGCTGCCCTTAGCGCAGCTAAATCCGGCGATACCGTCGTTTTGTTGAAAGACATCACTTCCGACTCTACCATCAATCCTAATGCCGGCGTAACGATTGACGGGGCTGGTTATGCATTGACCTTTAGCAACAATTCTGCTTTTACCATTCAAAACGATAAGGTCACGATTAAAAATCTCACCATCAATGCCCCTTCCAGCAACTACGCTGTACAGTTTTATTGCAATGATGGCGGTGAACTGAATGGTGTAACCATCAATGGTGGCGCATATGCTGCCGTTCTCGTCAATGGTGCAACTGGTGTAAACATCACCGACACCACATTAAATCCTGATAGCACTGCCTATGCCAACATTGAATACGGTATGGGTGACGGCGTAACGACTGTGCCAAGCATGAGCATTGACAATGTCACGTTCAGTGGTAATGCAGAAAACACTATTTGGATTGATAATGACACCACCAACCGCATTAAAGAAAAAACGGGTGCCGCAAACGACAATGCTGTTTTGGCTGCAATTCAAGACAATATCACCTATACCAGTCCAAACGGTGGTAGCTTGCCAATCTCCGTTGAGCTTAGTGAGGGAAAGAACACCACGATTTACGAAGAAAGCACCTACGAACCACCATACACTGGCAAGTACAGCTATGAAATCTTCACCAAGGTTGGCGACAATGGCACGCTTGATGTGGAACAGTATGCCACCGAAGGCGATGAGGTGACCTTCACTGTGACCCCTGATGAAGCTTATATGCTGGATGAAATGACCATTACTTCCGGCGGTAAAGAGGTTGATGTGACCGACAACGGCGACGGCACCTATACCTTCACAATGCCTAGCGGTGATGTGAAGATCAACGTGACCTTTACCAAAGGCCCTGACTGGGAACCAACGCCTGATATGCCATTCACCGATGTGAATGAAAACGACTGGTTCTATGATGTGGTGCTCTATGCGTATGAAAACGGTCTCATGACCGGTACCAGCGCCGACACCTTTGAACCTAACACCGCTACCACCCGCGGCATGATTGTGAGTATGCTGGCACGTCTGGAAGGCGTTACCAGCGCTCCTGACGCAGGTTTCAGCGATGTGAACGCAAGCGATTGGTACGCTACCGCTGTGAACTGGGCTGCCAGCGCAGGTGTGGTCAACGGCTTTGAAGACAACACCTTCCGCGCCAACGACCCTATCACCCGCGAACAGATGGCTGCTATTCTCTACAATTATGCCGACTACAAAGGCATGGACACCAGCGCACGCGCCGATCTCTCCGGTTATAGCGATGCCGACGCTATTTCCAGCTGGGCAACCGAAGTGCTCGCCTGGGCTAATGCCGAAGGCTATGTAAACGGCATGACCGCAACCACCCTGGACCCTCAGGGCAGCGCTACCCGCGCACAAGTTGCTGCGATCTTTGAACGCTTCCTGGAAGCCTAAGGTTGTATAATCTCGAACCCTCGCCACCTGCGAGGGTTCTTTTTTGCACAAAAAAGCGCCTTTCTCCTGCTGCGGAGAAAGGCGCTTTGCCATTGGTGATTATTTCAGGAAGCCGTTGATGATTTGTTCTTCGGCTTCTTTTTCGGTGAGACCGAGGGTCATGAGTTTGATGAGCTGTTCACCGGCGATTTTACCGATGGCAGCTTCATGAATGAGGCTGGCGTCCACGCTGTTGGCGCTGAGCTGTGGCGATGCGATGACGTGGGCGTCGTCCATGATGATGGCGTCACATTCGGTGTGGCCATAACATTCGGTGTTGCCGTTGATGCGGCTGATGAATTCCTGGAAGGAGTGGTCTTTGGCTACGCTGCGGCTGACAACGTTGGCGCTGCAATGTTCACCGTTTAAGTCAACGGAGAAGTTGGTTTTTGCCACTTGGTCGCCGGTGGTGAGGATTTTTTCACGGATGACGAGGGTGGCGCCTTCGGCGAGGTCGCCGGAGGTATCGCGAATGGTGTCGTCAATGCCTTCGATCTGAGTGGTTTCCATTTCCATTTCAGCCCCTTCGGCGAGGTGGAGAATGGTGGTTGGGTTCATGATCTGTTTGCCGCGGCCGTCCCCTTCGCCAAAGTGTTTTTCGATGTATTTCACTTTGGAATTTTTGCCGATGTAGAAGGTGTGAATGCCGTCGTGCTGGCTGTCGCCGCCACCGCCGCAGTTGTGAATACCGCAGCCGGCAACGATGGTCACGTCGCAATTTTCACCGATGTAAAAGTCGTTATAAACGAGGTCTTTCAAACCGCTTTCGCCAATGATGACAGGGATGTGCATGGATTCGTTGACGGTGCCGTCTTTAACACGAATCTCAATGCCCTGGCGTTCTTTTTGCGGAACGATTTCGATGTTAGCGGTGGAACGGCGACCAGCAGCCTGTCCGTCGGCGCGGATGTTATAGGCACCAACTGGCAGAGCGTCGAGGTCGGCAACTTCTTTTAATAAACGTTTCTGAATTTCATCCATTGGTCGGTTCCTCCTTTACTTCGCCAGTTTGTCCATGATTTTGGTGCAACCGGCGCCAATGATGTGTGGCATAACGTCCTCAGGCTTGCCATCACGCACCACTTTACCGTCCTGCATCATAACGATGCGATCAGCGATGTTGAGAATGCGTTCCTGGTGGCTGATGATGAGGATTTTGCCGTGGGTTTTTTCGTTCATTTTTTCAAATACCTGAATCAAGCTTTGGAAGCTCCAGAGGTCGATACCGGCTTCCGGTTCATCGAAGAGAGAAAGTGCGGTGCTGCGAGCCAGCATCATGGCGATTTCAATGCGTTTCATTTCACCGCCGGAGAGGCTGTCGTTGAGTTCGCGGTCAATGTAGTCGCGTGCGCAGAGGCCAACTTCGCTGAGATAGTCGCAGGCTTCGCTGAGACTGGTGCCGCGGCCGCTGGCCAAGGTCAACAGGTCGATGACCTTAAGCCCTTTGAAAGCAACCGGTTTCTGGAATGCGTAGCTGATGCCCAAGTTGGCACGGTCGGTGATGGACCAGTCGGTAATATCCTGGCCATTAAAGAGAATGCGGCCGCTGTTTGGTTTGATAATGCCGCAGATGACTTTCATCAGGGTGCTTTTGCCGCTGCCGTTTGGGCCGGTGATGGCAACGAATGGTTCGTCGATTTCAAGGTTGACGTCGTCGAGAATATTTGGGCGTTCCTCGACCCCGTACGAAATATGTTCTAATTTCAGCATGGTAAACTCCTCCATTGATCCATTAGTAATGATCGAGGGCTTCTTCAAAAGCCTCAAGCATATCAAAAAGCGCTGCCGCACTTTCCGGCGGCAAAGCCTGTGCCTGAGCGATGACTTTGCGAAGCCTGCAATCACGATAGGCATAGTAATTTGTCAAAACCTCTTGCCCCGCCTCTGACAAGCGAATCATCACACTGCCGCTGGCATCTGCTGCCGTATCGCGACAAATGAGGCCTTTCTTCTCAAGCTTGGCAAGGGTCTGTGAGACGGCACCTTTGGTAATGCCTAAAAGCCTGGCGATAGCTGTGGCAGACAGCGGCTGTTCATGGGCCAAAACGTCCAGCACTTGGGCTTCCGAACCACAAACCGTTTCAGCCGTGCCAAAGGTCTTTGGCTGCTTGGTCTTGGCGTTGTACTTGTTAATCAGGCGGTAGGCGGTGATATAGACATCTTTACGTTTCATAAAACCACCTCTTTGAGACGCTAACTGTTTAGCAGCTAAATCATCCATCTCTTATTATACTGATATATAGGGGAATGAAAAGACCTTTTTTATTGTTTTTTATCAACAGTCTTTAAGCGACGTATAAACTAACATATAGACACAAAAAAAGCAGCTGTGGGCCAGCTGCTTTGCGTGAAAGTCTTACGTTTACAAAAACAGTGGCTTTCCACCGAAGCGGAAAGCCAACACGTTTTCTGGTTAGCGACTTAGTCAAGCAGGGCGAGAATGTCGGCCTTTGGCTGAACGCCAACAGTCTGGTTGACAATCTTGCCGTCCTTAACAACAACGAGGGTTGGAATGCTCATGACGCGGAACGCAGTAGCCAATTCGTTTTGTTCATCAACGTTGATCTTGCCAACTTTGATGTCGGTGCGTTCTTCAGCGATCTGATCCACGATTGGGCTGACCATGCGGCATGGGCCACACCATACTGCCCAGAAATCGAGCAGCACTGGTTTGTCGCTTTTCATAACTTCCTGTTCAAAATTTTCTTTGGTAATGGTAAGAACTGCCATTGTATTTATTTCCTCCTTCAAGGTACGTTGCTTATAGTATAACATACTTTGCGCGGTTTGAAATCCCCAAATTACCATACGCAGGGAGAATTTATGATTGCATTACCGCCAGCCCTTCAACAACAAAAAAGGACAGGTGTTTTACACCCATCCTTTTTGTTGCATAATCACCAGAGGAGCGGCAGCCATTCATGCCTTATGTTTCAGTGCTTCCAACTCGCTCATGAAAAGCTCGTAGTAGTCGTCTTCGCCTTCAAGCACCGGCGAATTTTCACCGCCGCCGTTGGTGGCGCGGCGCATTGTTGCATAGTCGGCTTCGCCGGCAAAGGCCAATTCAACGAGGCTTAGCGGATAGCCAAGCGCGGTGGCTTCCTGACAGAACACTTCTTCGGCATTGTCGGCATCGCGGCTGGCCAAGAGACGGTCGCGTACAGCGGCGTCTTTTTCAGCGAGATGGCGCAATGCTGTGAGCGTATCATGCAAATCCATAATGTGTCGCTTCCTTTCTCATGCTCCACCAGCTCAACATTCAGTTGCCTAAGAAGAAGTCCAGAACGTTCATGCCGGTAGAGGTGTCTTCTTTATACAGTTCGGTGTAGCCGCAATCTTTGCAAATGATGGTAATGAAACGTTTATTTTCCACGTCAAATATCTTAGCAAAGTTGCCGCCGGTGGCACGAAATTCATCGCTTTCAAATTTGGTGCAGCCACATTTCGGGCAAACATATTGGCGTTTTTCAAAATCTTTTCTTGCCATATACTATCATCCTTTCCATTTTCTACGTTATTCATCATCTTGCAGATGCCGACGCACAGCCGCCAGGTCTTCCGGTGTATCCACCTCCGCCAACAAATGACCAGCATAAGAAAGCGGGCGCAGCTGCATCGCGCCAAGCACCGGCAACGCTGCTGTTTCAGCGTAACACTGTGTTTCACCGTCTGCCACAGCTTGTTGCACGGCATCCAGCCAAAGCGCCAGAGCACGAGCGCTGAGCTTGTAAAACGGCATGAGATTAACGCAAGATTCATCAAAAAGGTCCACGCCAATCGCACTGATGCAGCCATCGGTCAACTGTGCCTTAAAATCTTTCTCGTTTAACGGTGGTGTCGCATCACAAGCAGCCAGATCTGGCTGTGGAGCCTCAAGCACCTTCGCAAGCCAGGCTGCATCAAACACAAGGTCGCCGTGAAGCATAAGCAAGGCTTCGCCACGAAGAAGTGCCGCTGCACGGTCAAGAGAAACAATGGCATTTGTTGATGCATAGTCAGGATTTTCTACAAAGCGCACCTCCATGCCTTGTGCTATAAAAGGCTCGACTGCCTGAACAATCTGTGCGCCACGGTAGCCTGTGGAAATAACAACATCTCGCACGCCTGCCTCAAACAAAAGGCGCAGCTGGCGCGAAAGCAACGTTTCTCCATTTTCGAGCGACACAAGCGCCTTAGGCTGCTCTTTGGTCAAGGCACCCAGCCGCGAACCACGGCCGCTGTTAAAAATAAAGGCGCGCATCACTTGATCTCCCAAAGCGCGCGGCGATACATCTGCTCAAGATTTTCGTCTGTCACCGCAAGTGGGAAATTGCCCAAACGCTGCGTGTTCACCGAAGCCGCCAAAAGTGCGAGATCGCCCTCGCCTTCCGGCACCCAGTCGTCCGCCAGATCTGCCATACGGCGCAGCTGCAAAAAGGTTTGTAACCCTTCTGCCGCTGTCTGCGCGCCAAAGAGCTTTGCCAATTCCAGCAAACGTGCCTGCACGTCCGACTCCTCTGTCGCAAGCAAGTGCTCCCAGCAAGCCGGCAGACATACCGCCGCTGCATGACCATGACGCAAACCATAGAAAGCCGTCAGTTGGTAGCACATCGCGTGCGCCGCCGTAGTTGTCGTGAGATTGATGGCACGCCCAGCGAGGTTAGACGCTGCCATCACAGCACCGGCTGCCGCCTCATCGCCATCAAGATAAGCTTTGGCATTAGCCACCAAAAGCCGAATCGCCTGCGCTGCATAAGCGCGGCTTTCTTCCGTGGCACGACGCGACCAATACGATTCCACACTATGGCAAAGCGCATCTAAAAACGTGCTCCCGCGTTCCGCAGGCGAAAGCGTCGCCAATGCAGAAGGATCAAGAATGGCCACCTCTGGCAAGAGCGCCTCGTGCGATACGGAATACTTCTTGCCGCCGATATAAATCGTCGCAAAATGGGTGGATTCGCTCCCTGTGCCGGCTGTTGTTGGCAGTGCCACATGGGCAACCTCAAGCGGTTTGGGATTGGTCAGACGCACAAGTGCCGAATCGGCCTCATCGGTTCCCAAAATTGCCTTAATGGCCTTGGCAACATCAATAGCACTACCGCCGCCAATGCTCAAAAGCCCATCACAGCCCTCGGCACGAAACAGCGCCGCTCCAGCCAACACCTGCTCTGCCGTCGGATTCGGCGCAAAACCATCAAACTGCACATAATCCATGCTGCGGCGTGCAAATTCTTCTGCCACACCAGTGCGTACAAGACCACCGCGACTCACAACCAACGGTTTCAACATCCCCAGATGCGCCAACAAAAGCGGCACATCACCACTCGTCGCAACCTCAGCCGTGGCACGCCCATCGGCCAACACCAACGCACCACCGGCACGTTCAAATAAAACCTGTTCCAATGCACTCACCTCTCCTTTTCATCCCTTGCGCTTATTATACCACAGCCATCACAACGATTGATAAAAATGATACGGCAAACTTATGTTTTTTCTGTCATGAGAAAAATCCCTATCCTAACAAAAAAGCCCTCGCTGCGTGCGAGGGCTTTTGATGTTTATTCTTCAGTATGAACTTCCAGATTGGAAGGTTGTGGTTTGTTTTGCTGCATGGCATCGATGGATTTCTGAATATCGGCGCGGCCTTCCTGAACGACTTCATAATAAACGGTGAGCTGATTTTCCAGCTTGTCCATGAGGTCGTGAGCATAGAGGAAGGCGCCTTCGATGATTTCATGCGCCTGCATTTCTGCATGGTTCATGATGTTTTCTGCTTCAGCGTTGGCACGGCGCACAATTTCATCTTCGCTGATGAGCATTTGCGCGTGTTCTTGTGCTGCTTTGATGATTTTATCGTGTTCTTCCTGTGCAGCGGCAATGATGCGCTCTTCATCTTTTTTAATCCACTGCGCATCTTGAATGGCTGTTGGAATGCTGTTACGCAATGCATCAATGAGTTCGTAGACTTCGTTCTCGTCAAGAATGATCTGGTCTTTATTGAGCAGTGGTTGTTTTGCTGTTTCTGCCATGTTGGCCAGTCTGTCAATTAAATCCAAAATTTCCATTACTTTTCCTCCCAGTTGCTAGCATCGAGCCTGAAAAAGTTCAACACGGTGTCGCCGTAGGCTCTTGTCTTATACAGAATCAGCCCTTTTTCGTTCCAGGAAAAAGGGAGGTTTTTTGCGTGTTCTGATACTAGTATACCATAATCGCTCAATAAATGATATGTCAATAGAGTAAAAATGATAGGTTCGTATAGGCTTTTTTGATAGGGCGGGTCAAGAAAAATAAGGTCGAATTGTTGACCAGCAAGCGTGGGCAGAAGGGTTCTGGCGTCGCCAGCGAGCACGGTGGCTCGGTCTTTATAATGGCATTTGTCGATGTTGCGCGCCAGCACGCTGCGTGCTGCACCAGCGTGTTCAATGAAGGTGGCATGATGGGCGCCGCGGCTCAGCGCTTCTAAGCCGAGAGCACCGGTGCCGGCAAACACATCAAGCACGCGGGTGGTGCTGTCGATGTCCATTTGTAAGATGTTAAAAAGCCCTTCTTTCACACGGTCGGCGGTTGGGCGGGTGTTCATGCCGGGGACGGCTTCCAATTTGGTGCCTCGGCGTTCTCCTGCAATGATACGCATGGTTGCCTCCTTTAAGGAACAATTTTCTTTTCAATATCGCAAATCATATCGCGTGCTCCGTCGGTGAGTGGTTCTGCCAGGGCATCGTGAGCAATGGTTTCGGCAAGCGCCAGTTCGGCTTGATGATAGCCGGGCCGCGCCAGCCGAAACAGCCCCTGACCATGCTGACGCAAGCCTAAGAGTTCACCGGGACCACGTTGGCGCAGGTCTTCTTCGGCAATGTCAAAGCCGCTTGCCGTGGTGGCCATGAGTTTGAGTCTGGCCTGGCTTTCTTCGCTTTTGGCATCGCTGACGAGAATGCAGTAGCTTTTTTCGCTGCCACGCCCCACACGACCACGCAACTGATGGAGCTGTGCAAGGCCAAAGCGTTCTGCATTCATAATCACCATGATGGTGGCATTGGGAACATCGACGCCCACTTCGATGACAGTGGTAGAAACGAGTACTTGGGTTTGCCGCTCACGAAACGCCTGCATGATGTCCTCTTTCTCTTCCGGACGCATTCGCCCGTGGAGCAAGCCCACTTGCCAGTCGTAAAAAATGTCGTTTTGCAGTTGCTCCGCCAGAGAGATGGCATTTTCCAAGTCGATCTTTTCGGATTCTTCAACCAGCGGACAAACGATAAATGCCTGACGCCCTTTGGCAAGTTCGTCACGAATGAAGCCATACATGGCGGCAAGGCGTGGCGAATTGATCCACATGGTTTGGATTTTCTGACGGTTTTTCGGCATTTCGTCGATAACGGTGAGTGCCAAGTCGCCATAAACGGTGAGAGCTAAGGAACGTGGGATTGGCGTTGCGGTGGTGATGAGCAAATCGGGATGATTGCCTTTGCGTTCCAGCGCTTCACGCTGCCGCACGCCAAAACGGTGCTGTTCGTCGATAACAACCATGCTCAAGCTCTTGAACTGCACGGGGTCTTCGATGAGCGCATGGGTGCCCACCACGCAATCTATCGTGCCATCTGCCAAGCCGGCGAGCACCTCTTCACGCTCGCGCGTTTTCATCTTGCCCACCAACAGCGCCACGCGCACACCCAACGGCGCAAAGGCACGCTCGGCGCCGGCAAAATGCTGCCGCGCCAGCACTTCGGTTGGCGCCATGAGTGCCGCCTGATGCCCGGCAGAAACAGCCGCAAGCATGGCATAGAAAGCAACGTTGGTCTTGCCGCTGCCCACGTCCCCCTGAAGCAGTCTATGCATTTGCTCCGGCGCGCGCATATCCGCCATGATAGCGGCAATGGCACGTTCCTGAGCGCCTGTCAGCTGATAAGGCAAGCGCGCTACAAAAGCATCTGCCAAAGTGGGCGGCGCCGTGTGGGCAATGCCCTGAGATTTTCTGCTTTTAGATACCTGCCCCCATAGAGTGAGTGCGAGAAATTCGTAAACAACAAGGTCATGATAAGCGCGTTCAGCGTCTTGCATGGTGCGCGGGCGGTGAATGAGGTGCAGGGCTTCCTGCATGGAAAGCAAGCCGTAGCGGGCGCGCACCGCCTCACTCAGAGGCTCTACCAGTTCGCCGGTTGCCGTCAGCGCGGCATCGGTCAGGCGAATCATATCGACTTTGCCAAGCCCTTCTGTTAAACTATAAACAGGCTGCACCACAAGAAGCCGTGCAAGCTGAGCATCATTTTTGATGAACTGATGCTCCTGCACAACCAGCTCCGTGCTATAATTTCTTGAAACACGCCCATACACCAAAAGCCGCACATTGGGATAGAGATATTTTTCCATCTGATAGCGGCCAAACCAGGTGGCAACAATGTCGCCCTGCTCGCCATGCAGCACCGCCTTGACGATTTTCACCTGGCGGCGACCGCTTTTCTGCACGTCCATCTGCACCACGCGGCCAACAAAAACAGCCATGTCACGGTCGTGCCACGCACTGACCGGCAAAAGCTGGCTCCAGTCGTCGTAACGAAACGGATAGCATTGCAGCGCATCGCGCATGGTGTTAATGCCCATGCTCTCTAAAAGGCGCTGTTTTTTAGGCCCAATGCCTTTCACAGCGCCCGGTCCATCGCTTAAATGTGTCATCGTCGCACCCCTATTCCACCCGGAGGTTTTATTTATGAAACACTATACCACTTTTCTCTTTGATTTTGACGGCACCCTCTTAAACAGCAACCATCATGTCATCAGCTGTTTCCAACACGCCTTTCGTGAGGTATTGGGCGTTGAGCTGCCGGAAAAAACCATCACCGATACCTTCGGTATTCCGCTTGCCGAAGCTCTGGAAAACCTCGCACCGGAACACGCCGAAGCGCTTTTGCAAAGCTATCGCAAGCAGTCCGATGCGGTTGGTTTTTCGCTGCTTTCGCCCATTGATGGTGCACACGACACGCTGCGTGCGCTCAAACGCCTGGGCTGCACCACCGCCATCGTCACATCAAAAAAAGAGGTCAATGCACGCGCGCAGATGGCGCACATCGGCATCACAAACGACATCGATTTGCTCGTGGGGCCAGAAAAAACCAGCGCTCACAAGCCCGACCCTGCGCCTGTGCTCTACACGCTGCAAGCCCTCGGCGTTACGCCGGAAGAATGTCTGATGATTGGCGACAGCCCCAATGATATTTTATGTGGAAAAAACGCCCACGTAGATACCGCGGGCGTTCGTTTTACGGCAGTGCATCTCGACAGCCTCATAGCCAGCGCACCCACCCTTATGATTGACCATCTCTCAGAGCTTGTGCCCCTGGCCAAGCGCCGCTGATTCAATATTTCGTGCACAGCGCCTCGTACACCGGTGCCGGCACAAAGTCGCGAATATCGCCGTGCAGGCTGGCAATGTTGCGAATCATGCTGGAGCTCACCATGGAAAAAGCACCATCAGCGGTGAAAAACACCGTTTCAATCTCTGGATTCAAATGGCGGTTAAACGATGCCATCTGCATCTCATATTCAAAGTCGGAAATCACGCGCAAACCACGTACGATGGCAGCCGCATTGCGGCTGCGCGCGTAATCCACCAAAAGGCCGGTGAATTTTTCTGCCACCACATTTTCAAGATCTTTGGTGCTTTCCTGCACCAAAGCCACACGCTCATCAACGGTAAACAACGTGTTTTTGTAGGTTTCCGCAGCCACTGCGATGTATACTTTATCAAACACACGCACAGCGCGTTTAATAATCGACAAATGGCCGTTGGTGATCGGGTCAAAAGTTCCGGAATAAACAGCTATTTTCATAATGCTTCCTCTTTTTCTTTAGTTATAGATTTGAACCGGCGCTCAGGCGTCGGTTTTTTTGTTCATACCTGTGAGATCGTCTCTTTAACATTGATGTTTTCTGAGCCAAATTTCTCGCGCAGACGCGCCCAAAGAGCCGGGTCATCGTTCACCCAATAATGCTCATTGAGAAGCACCACACGACTCTCCGGCATATAGCAAAGATAAACTGGCACTTCACCACGCGGTTCACGCGTGAGGAACGAGAGCACCGTTTCATCATTATAGAAAAGCGTCGGGTCAATTTTCACAAAGAGACGCACTGGTGCTGTTTTAGGATCTACCACACGCATGCGTAGTGGTGCGATGCTTTCTACGAAAATTTTCTTTTCATCATCCTGAATACTTACACGGCCAACCACTTGGCAAATATTATTTTCTTCCAGCTGGTTACGCACCTGCGGCAAAGTGCGTGGGAAAATCAAAAGATCAATGTCCCCGGCTTGGTCACCTAAGGACGCATACGCCATAAGATCACCCTTTTTCGTGGTTTGCATACGAATTCCCGTAAGAATACCACAAAGAATCAGGGTTTGGTTGTCCATTTGCTCATCAATCGCACCAATGTTACAACTGGCAATTTTTGCCACCTGGTCACTCACATCTTCCAGCGGGTGACCACTAACGTAAATGCCCAACAGTTCCTTTTCGTAACGCAGGCGCTCATTTTTATCCAGCTCGCCCAAGTCCGGAATGGGCACATTAACAGTATTGAGCGATGGTGCTTCCACAAAGTCGAAAAGCGACATCTGATTAGAATTTTGGTTCTTTTGCAGTTGCTGTGCCTGCGCCACACAGTCGTCAAGCGTCACCAAAAGCCCGCGTGTGTTTTGGCCCAACGAATCGAACGCACCGCATTTGATGAGCGCTTCAATGACCCGCTTGTTAAGCGCACCGCCCAATTCAACACGCGTGCAAAAATCCTGAAAAGAAGTGAACGGCCCCTCAGCACGTGCTTCACAGATCAAATCCACAGGATGTTGGCCCACACCTTTTATAGCACTCATACCAAAGCGAATCCCCTCGTCGGTAGCGGTAAAACCGGCGCCGCTGGCATTGATATCAGGCGGCAGCACAGGAATACCCAAGCGGCGACATTCATTGATATAAAACGTTACCTTGTCCAGACGATCAATGAAAGAATTGAGGGTTTCTGCCATAAATTCTTTCGGATAGTGGCATTTGAGCCATGCCGTTTGAAACGCCAAAAAGCCATAGGCGGCACTGTGGCTCTTGTTAAAGCCGTAACCGGCAAAGTACTCAATCAGCTCGAAAATCTTCTGCGCCGTCTCGGCAGAAGTGCCGCCCTTTTGTGCACCTTCAATGAACTGGGTCTTATAACTGGCAATGATCTCCGGCTTTTTCTTCCCCATGGCACGGCGCAGCATATCTGCTTCGCCGAGGGTAAAACCACAAAGACTGGAAGCAATCTGCATCACCTGCTCCTGGTAAAGAATAACGCCATAGGTGGTATCTAAAATCGGCTCCAGTTTTGGGTCCAAATAAGAAATGGCTTGCTCCCCATGCTTGCGCGCAATAAAATCCTCTACCATGCCGCTGCCCAATGGGCCAGGGCGATAGAGAGCAACCAGCGCAATGATGTCCTCCAAATCGTTCGGCTGCAATTCTTTGAGAATCGCACGCAGGCCGCTGCCTTCCAGCTGAAACACGCCGATGGATTCCCCTTCGGAAAGCATTTGATAGGTAGCAGGGTCGTTGTCCGGAATGGTGGCAAAATCCACCGTTACACCATGCCGTGCCTGCACCGATTCGATGGTTTTATTCACCACCGTTAAGGTACGCAGACCAAGAAAATCCATCTTGAGCAAGCCAATGGCTTCCACATCGTCTTTAGGGTATTGGGTAATCACCACATCGTCCTTGGTTTTTTGCAGCGGCAAATAATGGTCGGCAGGATCAGCCGAAATAACCACACCGGCGGCGTGCGTACCGGCGTTGCGAGGCAGTCCTTCCAGGCTTTTTGCCATCTGAATCATGCGTGCCACCTGCTCATCACTATCAATCAACGATCGCAATTCGTCGGAAGCACTGATCGCCTTGTCCAAAGTAATGCCCAACTCATTAGGAATGAGCTTGCACACTTTGTTCACCACAGAAAGCGGCACATTCATCACGCGACCAACATCGCGCACCGCCCCTTTCGCCAAAAGGGTACCAAAGGTGATGATTTGCGTTACATGGTCGGCGCCATATTTTTGCGACACATAGTCAATCACTTCGCCACGCCGTTCGTAGCAGAAGTCAATATCAATATCCGGCATACTCACGCGCTCCGGATTGAGAAAACGTTCAAAGAGCAGCTGATACTTCAGCGGATCAATATCGGTGATGCCCAAGAGATAACTAACGATGCTCCCAGCCGCTGAACCACGCCCCGGCCCCACAAAAATGCCGTGGCTTTTGGCATAGTTTACAAAGTCCCAAACGATAAGAAAATAGGTGTTATAGCCCATTTTATCAATCACGCCCAGCTCATAATCAAGGCGTTCGTACACGGTGGCATCGGCTTGAGGGTAGCGACGTGTGATACCTTCTTCGCAAAGCACACGCAAGTAGCTTTTGTGATCTTGACCATCGGGCGTTTCAAAGTTTGGCATATAATTATGCCCCAAGGTGAAATCAAAATTACATTTTTCTGCCACACGCACTGTCTCGTCCAAAGCGTCGGCATCATCCGGAAGCATGCGCAACATTTCTTCATAGCTTTTGAAATAATACTCACGGCCACTGAAACGCATACGATCTTCGGCATCAAGGGTGGTAGCCGTTTGAATGCAGAGCATCACGTCCTGCACTTCGGCATCCTCTGCGCGTACATAATGGTTATCGTTGGTTGCCACCATGCGAATCCCCAATTCCTGCGAAAGAATGTGCAAGCCATCGTTCACCCGTACTTGCTCCGGAATACCATGATTTTGCAACTCAAAATAATAGTCCTCGCCGAAAAGCGCCTGATACCACTGCGCGGCTTCCCGCGCGCCCTCCATATCGCCATTCATCAGAAGCTGCGGCACTTCGCCGCCCAGGCAGGCGCTCATGGCAATCAGCCCTTCATGATACTGGCTCAAAATCTCACGGTCCACTCGTGGATGGTAATAGAAGCCTTCCAAAGAACTTAACGAAACCAGCTTGCAAAGATTGCGGTAGCCCTGGTCGTTTTTCACTAAGAGAATCAAATGATAGGGCGAAGCATCACGTTTACTCTCTTTGTCAAAACGCGAACGTGGTGCCACATACACCTCACAGCCAATAATGGGCTTAATGCCCGCCTTTTTGCAGGCGCGGTAAAACTCCACCGCGCCATACATCACGCCGTGGTCGGTAATCGCAAGAGCCGGCATACCTAAGCTGACAGCACGCGCCACCTCGTCCTCAATGCGTCCGGCGCCATCGAGCAGGCTGTAAGCGGTGTGGTTATGCAGATGGACAAAAGGCTTCATGATACCCTCTCCTGTCAATTGTCGCGAATCAAGAGTTCAACATCGCTGATGGCAATGAGCAGCCCATCGAGCGTTTCAATACGCACCGTAGCATGGTGCTGGTCTTTATACACAGAAAGCTCTGGCAGCAGATACACTTCTTCTTCCGCGCCAATTTCGTTGTAGAAACGTGTGTTCACCTGATAAGGCTGTCCTTGCAGATTTTTCACCACACGCAAGGCAATGACCGCTGCATTGGCACTGAAAATGTTGGCGGTGCCCATGCTCAGGCTGCCGTACTCGTCTAACATATAAGGAATGATGCGCCCGGAAAGGATGACATCTGGCTCACGTGCCACCAACGAAAAGCCGCTCATACAGATGTTGTCGGAGGTGTCCCCAAGATGCGGTTGTTTCTGCATCGTCTGCTGTGCTTCGATGAAGTCTTTCAGACTGACAACCCCAATGAGCATCTCGTTGGCATCTACAACCGGCACCAGCTCCACCTGTTCCAAAACAAGCAAACGTCCTAAATAGCTCACCAACGTGTCGCTATGAACAACCACAGGATTTGGCGTCATCACTTCTTCAATGTAAGTGGAGGACGATGCACCGGCGATGTCATACGCCGTCACCATGCCTTCGAGCATACCCTGTGCATCCACCACCGGAAACTCACGATGACCGGTTTGCAGGCTCAGCTCCTGCCAGTCGCCAACAGTGTCAATCGGCTGAAGCACATACGGGTCGGTGGTCATGATGTCAGCAATGGTCACCAGCTCACGCTGCTGCACACTGCCAACAATGGCCTGGTTGATGGCGATGATGGCGTCAAAAATGTCATAAGGCGTGGAAATCATCACCATGTCATCAGGCAGAGACGCCAGACGATTTTTCGCCGCAATGCCGCTGTCACCAGTGAGCATAATCGGCAGGTCGTTGTCGTAGACATAGTCAATCAATTCCTGACTGAATTCACCAATAATCATGGTCTGTGGCAATGGCTTTTTATCGCGCAGGTGTTCCACGCTCGAGGCCACGAAAAAGGCTTTTGGCGCTGCATCGCTTTTATCCTTACCATGCAAAAGCTCCCCTTCAACAATGTTGGAAAGCTCGCGGTAGGTCAACGAATCAATGGAACGTTCCTGTTCCTGTTCAATGCGAATCGTGCCTACCTTTGGGATAGAGGAAACAAGCCCCTGGTTTTCTGCCTCTTTAATGGCCCGATAAACAGTCCCCTCGCTAATGTTCATCTGTCGTGCCAGTTGGCGCACGGAAACTTTTTCGCCGATGTCCAGGCTCTCGATGTATTCAATCACAATCTCATGCTTTGTTTTCTGCATACCACTCCTCCTTGCCAGATGACACATTAAAAAGCAAAAAGCCTTTGCCGCAAGACAAAGGCTTCTTCTCGATAAGAATGAAAGTCCGTTCGTTACAAAGGCTCACGCCTGCTCACACGGCAGAATCAGTCTTCGTCCAGTTCATCATCGAGGACGATCTCATCATCTTCCACTTCTTCATAATCATCATCTTTCCCAAGCACTGCTACAACAGCGTCGCAGTTTGGGCAGAGGACTTCCACAGGTTCATCGTAATCGCCCTGATAGTAGCCAACGGTTTCGCCGCAAACAGGGCATTCGGTTTCAACGAAGATGTCGTCATCATCGAAATCAAAATCATCGTCATCATCATACTCGTCGAAGATCATATCTTCAACGTCACCGAGATCCTCATCAATGGCTTCTGCATATTCGGTCAACTCATGTACATATTCTTCGAGTGATTCAATTTCTTCTGCCATGTCGTTCAGACAAGCCAAAAGCGCCTGCACAAAATCGCCGTTTTCAGCGTCTTTTGTCAAGCCTTTGCCTTCAGCCAAACCTTTCAGATAAGCTGCATGCTGTGATAAATCCATTGCCGATACCCCTTTCGGTCCTCTTGCGAACGGTTACGCTCTTTCAATATACTGACCGGTACGTGTGTCGATACGAAGCACATCGCCGGCATTAACAAAGAATGGTACGTTGACAACAACGCCAGTTTCCATAGTAGCTGGTTTGGTACCACCAGACTGGGTGTCGCCTTTAATCCCTGGTTCGGTTTCAGTAACAGTCAGTTCAACAGTGTTTGGCAGTTCAATGCCAAGAATGTCGCCATTGTAGCTGTTGATTTGGCAATCCATGTTTTCTTTGAGGAACTTTTCGCCGCCCTGAAGCTGTTCAGCAGAGAGACCAACCTGTTCGTAGGTGTTGTTGTCCATGAAAACATAGTTGTCGCCATCGAAATAGAGATACTGCATGGTAGCACGGTCGATGGTGGCCTTTGGCAGTTTTTCGCCGCCACGGAAGGTCAATTCAGTGGTTGCACCGGTTTTGAGATTTTTCAGCTTGGTGCGGACGAATGCAGCGCCCTTCCCTGGTTTTACGTGCTGAAATTCGAGTACTTGACAAGGGGCACCATTGTATTCGATGGTGACACCTGGTCTGAAATCATTGGATGAAATCATGCGTTAAACTCCTCCTAAAAAATAAAACGTCTAATTTATTATACAGTAGGTTGGCGAGAATATCAACATCTCCCGCGCATCAAACAATGAGTAGTTCTTTCGGCGATTGGGTGAGGTTGTCATAGCCGTCGTCGGTGAGCACAATGAGGTCCTCAATACGCACACCGCCAATGCCCGGCACATACAGCCCCGGCTCTACGCTGATAACGGTGCCGGCAGGAATGCCTTCTTTCACATTGCGTGAGAAGCGTGGTTCTTCGTGAATATCCAGCCCCACACTGTGCCCCAGCCCATGACCAAAATAGCTGCCAAAGCCGGCTTTATCGAAGGTAGCCTGCACAAGGTCCTGCATTTTTTCGCCAACAACGCCGGCACGCGCAGCTTTAAGCGCCACACGCTGAGCCTTGAGCACGAGCGCGTAGAGGTCTTTTTGTGCATCGCTCAGGCTGCCTACGCCGATGGTGCGTGTCATGTCTGAGCAATAGCCATTGTACACACAGCCAAAGTCAAACACCACGAGGTCGCCTTTTTCAATTTTTTTGTCGCTTGCCACGCCATGTGGCATGGCACTGCGTACACCGGAGGCAACGATGGTATCAAAACTCAAGCCGCTGGCACCTTCGCGGCGCATAAAAAATTCCAGCTCAAAGGCCAGCTCTTTTTCTGTCATGCCCGGGCGAATCATCTCAAGCACATGGGCAAACGCAGCATCGCCAATATGTTCAGCCGTGCGAATCAGTTCAATTTCCTCTGCATCTTTAATGGCGCGGAACTGTTCCACCGCTTTTTCCACAGGAATTAAGTTGGCACGGCCAAAGCACGATTTAAGACGGTCGTAGAAATCAAAAGAAAGGTCGTTGCGTTCAAACGCCAGCACTGCCCAACCTTCCTGTTCACACACTTTGGCAATGCTCATCGGCGGTGTGAAGCGTTCCAATTTAACAAGGGTGAAATGCACGCTTTGCTGACGCGCCTGCATGGTGTAACGAGAATCGGTAAGAATGAACGCTTTGTTTTTGGCGATAAGCAAATAAGCAAAGGTGCCTGTAAAGCCGCTCAGATAACGGATATTGGCAGCATCTGAAATGAGAATGGCATCATACAGCCCTTCTTGTTCTGCAAGCCAGGCTTGAAAACGTTTCAATCGTTCTTCATAAGGCATCTGTCGTTGACCTCCTTTATTTATTCCAGTTGTTGCAGCATAAGATAGGCCGTTTTGCTGGCTGGCTCCCGCACCAGCTCATCAAGCGGCAAGATGACGGTTTCCTGCGTGTCATCGGCTGCCGTTTCCGGTGGGTGCGGCATATAAATAAACGCCGCATCAATAGCCGCCAGAGTGGTATCTGGTACGTCTTTGCCTAAAACCACGGTGTCTGCCGAAAGTCTCATGCCTTCACTAACCGTCAGTGTACCATCAATCCAGGCTTCTTTGCAACTCAAATCGTTCGCAAGATGAAGGTCGCCCGCAAAAACTGCGTTGCCTGAAAGTGTCAGATGGGTATGCAAGGTGGTTTGAAACGCTTCATCTGCCAAATCGCAGACAAACAGGCTGCCGTTTGTTTCAAGCGCTGCGCCGCCCTCGCCCAATGCCAGCGGCACACGAAGAGCGGGCTGGTCACGCACAATCACCAAATCGCAAGCCGCCTGCTGACGCAGCCACCGCGCCTCTACGCTGCTTCCTTCTACGGCATGAAAGAGCGCGCGTTCGGGTTGTGTGAAAGCCAACCGCGGCTCTAGCGACAAGGCAAAAAGCTGCACACGATGCCTGCGAAAACCACCCTCCGCCAGACGGCTTTCGCTGACTACAGTGAGCACCTTCCCCTCCACGCTCGCAACCGATAGCTGGCGGCTTTGTCCGTCAAGCGGCTCATCAGACAACAAAATGCGTCCGGCACTGAGCACATCACCGGACGCATTGACATCGGCAAGAGCTTCTGCCAGCGCCGAGCGATGCAGCTGCTCCAGTTGCAGCTGGGCCATCTGATTGTCGCTGGCGGCACTGCGTAAGCTTGCCAAAGCAAGACCTGCCGCCAACACAAGCGCCAGCATGGCACAGGCAATGAGGGTCATCACCAGAATGTTCGCAGGTCGCTTCATGCTTTCCCCCATTTCTTCAAACACACTTAAATAAGCAAAAAATTATAACTGAAAATGCACACTGAGCCGATGCACAGCCGTGTCCACCGTCTCCATGCGCAGAGAAAGAATGCGCTGAAACCGTCCCTCGTTTTCCAGCCAGGTATAAAACGTTTGCAAATCCTCTTGCGCCCCCAACAGTTCCAGACTGCCTTGCTGCGTGTCGCTTGCAGTGTGCATGGCAACGAGTTTAAGCCTCAGTTCCTGCGCTTTCATGCTGCTTTCGTAGAGTGCTTCAGCACTTGTCCATGGCTGCACCACGGTAGTGTCTTCCTGCTTTACCGCTGGCACAGCAGGCTCCGACCAGGCATCTGCCACATTCGTCCAGAGAAAAAGCCCCAGTGCCAGCATGAGTGCATAAAGATAACCTTTACGAACACTCATGAGCGTCCCTCCTCTGCCAAGCTAATCTGCACCGTGAAAGTGTAACTATAACGGTCGTTTTCAAGCTGACGTGTCATTTCAAGAAGCAACGACTGCACCGCCGGCTCCCCTGCTGCCAATCGGCGCATATAATCTGCCAAATCCAGCGGTTCGGCGCAGCTGCCGGAAAGTGCCAGCACGTCCTCGCCGCCTTCCTGTGTCGAAAGCGTGATGCGCTCGCTTTTCGCCGCATATGCCTGTGCCAGAAGCGTGCTATAAGCGCTGCGCTGCACGCTGGGCAAAGAGGACGCCGCCTCACTCGCTGGCTCCGACACCCCTTCGGGACGCAGCGCCAACCCTGCCCACAAAAGCCCCGGCAGAAGCACGCAAAGTACAAAGAGCGCCAAAAGCGGTTTGTCACGGCGCAGGTCCGTTGTTTTGGCAAGCGGCGTAAGCGCTAACGGCAAAAGGGCAGCGGCATCAGCTGGCACTGCAGGTTCTTCAAGCAGATTCGGTGTCTGCGGCGGCGGCAAGGCGCCATCATGCGCTTCATAGAGGGTTTGCGCCAGTTCGTAGGCGCCAATGCCAGCGCTGGCACGCCCATCAGCAAGGCAGCCGCCCTCCAGCCAATACACCGCTGTCCACAAGCGTGCCTGCTCAAGATAGTAGCCATCGGCCAGCGCAGGCTGTGCCGCCACGCAAAGATCGGCCTGCGTTATCAGATGCAATCGCCTTCGCAAACGCCCGAAAGGTGCAAGCACCGCCTCCAACACCGCCTTCGTGCAGCCCGCCAGCGCAAAACGCCCATCGCCAAGCGCACGCACCGAAAGCGCCGCCGGACGTTCGCCCAAAACCGGCGTGAGGGCGCTCGCCGCCATGGCACGTTCGACGTTTGCATGGGTGTGCGGCGGCAAGGTGAGCAGGCGCCGCACCATTTTGGTTTCTGCCATCACCACAAAAAGCGCTGCATCTTTGTGCAATCGGCCGCTGTCGAACGCCTGCTTGAGCCAGATCGCCAGCTCTGCCTTGGCAACTGTTTGTTGCCAAAGCACCTCGCCACCAGCACTGGCTTGCAACAAACACTCTCCCTGCCCTGTGCCATCGCGAAAAATCACCGTCTGCATACGCTGCCCCCTTTAATCAAATTTTGCCGCCAAAGGAATACTGCGGCTTTGCCGCACCACCACGCCCTCTTTAGTGGTTCCAGCAAGATGCACCTCCACGCTGTACACGTCCTCTGCCAAAGAGCAGCGCACACCGGCACGGTTACAAAAGAACACCTGAAACCCCTTCGCAGAATCGTTAAAACTGTTCAGATACATTCCCAAAGGCTCATTCTTGCCGCTATGAACGCTGTCTCGCTGACTGCGGTAAAGCGTTCGCCGCACGGTAGGCCGCTCCGGCGGATTGTTGGCAAAGTCGTCATTGTCGCTAAGTTGCAGCGAATACACCACTTCGCCATTGCGATGAACATCGCCTTCGTCCACCGTGACAAGGCGCAGCTCGAAAGCCGTTGCAATCTCGTCCAACGGGCGGTTGTCGTTACGCTGAAAATACGCCACATCAATATCTTTTGCCGCACGCACATCATGTTCAATGGTATCCAGCGACTGCGCCATCTGCGCGTGGAGAATGCTTTCTTCGGCGCCGAGCCGTGCCCAGGTGTGGCTGTTTGCCACAGCCTGCGTCAAGAACGCCATCACCAAAGCGCTCACCGCCAACACACAGAGACATTCCACCAACGTAAATCCTGCACGCCTACGCATCACGGGCCCTCCCGCAAAAGCAGTTCATAGCGTGTGCCCCAGCGCTCATGCCACAGGCACAGGCTGTACTGTTCGCCAAGCTGCGTTGCATACTGCCAACCGCCTGTCAGCGTGCCTGTACGTTCGCTCGGCGCACTGCTTTCCAACTCTGTGATTAAGCCTTCCACTGCCGCTACCAGGACGGCGTCCTCTGCTTCACGTGCATCAAGCAGGCCAAGCGCAGCAATACCGCGCACCATCGCCACAAAACACAGCGCCACAATTGCCAGAGCAACGAGGGTTTCTAACAAGGTCATGGCTTGCCGCTTCATGCCGCCACCCCCACACGCACACGCCCCAAATCGCTCACAGCCACGGTGCGTGTTTGCTCGCCCAGGCGCAAGGTCAACGTGCATTTTTCAAACGCTGTGCTACACGGCGGCGAAAAGGCAATGCGACCGGCGCGTGAACTGGCTTCAATCCGCATACGGCTGCTCACAAGCGTGCGTTGTTCCACCTGTCGCTGCACCTGCAAACGATAGCCCCCGTCGCCGTCCAGCTGCAAGCTCGACACCACACCACGCACCTGCGTTTCGCTACGCAGCCACAACAATTCTTCTTCCAAAAGCCGTGTCTGCTGTTCCAACAACTGCCGATCATAGAGGGCGCCCACGCGCGGCACAACAACCACCAACATCAGCCCACTGATCGCAAGCACCACCACCAGCTCAATCAAGGTAAAGGCGTGACGAGGTTTTCTCTGCACGGAACTGCCCCCTTTCATACACCACACCCTCCTTTTCCAGCGTTGCCACCACTTCTCCCTCGCCTGCCCTCACATGGTAATCATACGCCGCCAACGGGCTTTCCACCACGGCTGCCAACACACCAGCACGCACAAGCGTTTCCTGGTCGCGCGCTTCGCCCTGCGGCGTTCGTACAAGATACTGTTCACCAGCCGTTATCAAAAGTGCCAAGTCGGCTTCGATGCGTGTTTCCCGTGCTTCTGCCAAGGTGCCATTCAGGCGCACGCTCACAAGCATGGTCAACAGCCCAATAATCAGCAAAACCACCACCAGCTCCAGAAGGGAAAAGCCACCTCGTTTCGCCACGTCTCTCCCTCCTCACTGCGACAACAGCGCTTGATAGGCATCAAGCATTGGCACAAACAGCCCCAGTGCCAATAGCAGCACCAAAACGCCAAGCAGCACCACCAAAAGCGGCTCTACAAAACGCAGCCAAAGGCCAAGCTCTTCAAAAATCGTCTGCTCGTAATACGCCGCCGAATCCATCAACGCCTCTGGAAAACGCCCGTAACGCTCGCCATTTAGCAACATCTGCCGTGCCAGTTCCGGCACGAACGTTGCACCTGCAATGGCTTGCGAGAGCTTACCGCCGGTCTGCGTTTTTTCAGCCATCGCACGCACCTCGGCGCCAAAAAGCGAGGACGCAAAATACTCCTCCAGCTCCATCATCGTTTCACCCACTGGCACGCCCGAGCGCAAAAGCTGCCCAAAAAGGCGGGCAAACGGCACATACACCCACAAAACCACCCATTTTCTGCTCAAGGGAAACGCCATCGCCAGCCGCCGAAGTGCAGCTCTCCCATGCTGCGCCCGCTGCCGCCAAAGCCAAACGCCACCTGCGCCTGCTGCCAAAAGCGTCAACACAACGCCCCAGCCATGCGCTGCCAGAAAATCGTGCAACACAAGAAACACACGCATAAACAAAGGAAGATCCGCCGTCACATCCATAAACTGACGTGCCAGCATGGGCAAAGCAACAAGCGAAAGAAAACCGCCCACAAAAAGCAGCGCCACCAGCACAATCGCTGGATACAAAAGCTGTTGATAGAGCTGCCTTCGCAGGCGTTCCTGCCCTTCTAAATGTGCGCGCACCTCGTCTAAAACCTCGGCCAGCCGCCCCTGTTTTTCGCCAATGCCCACCCACGATACCAAAAACGGAGCAATCCCTTTCTCCTGGCACAAGGCTTCAGAAAAAGCGCGTCCGGAGAGCACCCGCTCTTCAAGACGCGCCACAAACGCCCTCATGCGCTCGCTTGTTTGCTCGCGGCCAATATGGTGCAAGGCTTCCAAAATCGGCACCCCACTGCTCAACGCCACCGAAAGCTGGCGAAAAAACAGTGCCAGCGCCCGTGTACCGGGCGCCTTTCCGCTGCCACCAAAAGGCTGCTCCAAGCCCCATAAAAACAACGGATACACCCCGGCACGCGCCAGGAGCGCACAACACGCCACCGCATTGTCCGCCTTCTGCCAGGAAAAACGATGTCGGCCATTCGCATCTATATAATGAAAGAAATAGCGTGTCATGCCCACACCCTCCCGTGTGCGTCCAGCCCTTTCGCCAAAGCATCTTCCCGGCGCGAACGAAACCCCTGTGCCTGCGCCTGTTGTCGCAACGCCAAACTGTTGACGCCGCTTTCAATCAACGCCCTCTCTGCATCATTCAAACGCCAAATCTCCTGCACGCCTGTGCGCCCCGCCCGGCCGCTGCTCATGCAAAAACGGCACATGATTCCTTTCGCATCCACGCCACTGCCACCACACGCTCTGCATACCAAGGGTACAAGGCGTTGATTCACCACCGCCAAAAGCACCGCCGCAATCAGCAAATCACTCAGCCCCAAATCACGCAATCTGTTCACCGCCTGATGTGCATCGGCAGCGTGCAGCGTTGCCAACACAAGCTGACCACTCAACGCCGCCTGTGCCGCAATCGCCACCGTTTCTGCATCGCGCAGCTCCCCCACTGCGAGCACATCTGGGTCGCTACGCAGCATACCACGCAGCCCCTTCGCAAAAGTAAAGCCGCTGCGCGCATTAACCTGCATCTGCTGCACCTCCGGCACCATCGCCTCGATAGGGTCCTCAATGCTATACACCATGGCGTCTTGCTGCACAAGCTGTCGCAAACAAGCGTATAATGTTGTCGTTTTACCGCTATTTGTAGGCCCCGTAATAAGCAAAAGGCCCTGCTCAACATGAAGCAGGGCGCGAAGATGCGCCGCATTCTCCGCCGAAAATCCCAGAGCTTCAAACGAAGCCTCCCCTCGATGTTCGGGAAGAATACGTATCACGATTTTTTCATTGTAGTAAAGCGGCAAGGTCACAAGGCGCAAATGCACCCTCTCCTCACCTGTGCTGAGCGTAAAATGCCCATCTTGCGGCAAACGATGCTCGGCAATGTCCATCTCCGCCATCAGCTTCAGCTTATTCATCACACCATCAGCCAACGCCAGCGGCAATTCTGCATAAGTTGCAAGGCAGCCCGCCACACGAAAGACAACCCGCAGAACACGCCCCTGCACATACAAATGAATGTCCGTTGCACACGCCGCCAAAGCATCGGCAACAATCTGACCAATAATGCTGTCAACATGGGTGCTCTCTTGCCGCAGCCAGTCATCCAGCCTATACATACGCTCACCGTTCGGCGCAGAAACATCCTGCCTGTCGCCATGACTGCACAGCAACGCCGAATGTACCGACACCGCATCGGTCAGATAAAGCGGCTGCTCACCATAAGGCGAAGCTGCATAAGCCTGACGCTCAGCCTCATTCGGCGGGCGCAGGCAAACACACCCAGCCTCCGCTGCCAAACGATAGAGCGGCCAGTCGCTCGCCGCCTCAAGCGCCGGCAGACGATGCACACGCTCACCGCGTTCAAGCGCACGATAAGGAACCCCAAAATAAGCACACAAAAGCGGTGCCGCCGCATATTCACTAATCCCCTGTCGGCTCAGCCAAGCACCCAGCACATCACGCTCCGACCAAACGGCATCGTCAGCCACCAAACCAGCAGCCACCAAGCGCGAAAACAACGCTTCACTGAAAAGACCCATGCGCGTCACCGCCTTTCATTATCATCAACGTACCATATTCGTACCATTTTCATTATAAGCGAGACACCAGCCACAAAGCAACATAATTTTTAGAATCATCAAAATTATTTGTCCTTCTTATGGTAAAAAGGAAGCGAACAAAGCACATATTATTTCCTTTCTGTATAATGAATAGATTTTTATTATACAGGAAAACACCCCCAACACTTTCCTGACAGATGGCAGGCTGTAAAAGGGGCTGTCGCATGAGGTAACTACCCGCATCTTCAATCACATAAAGCAAATGCCAGACGATTATTCGCCTGTCATTGATTGTAAACCATTGATATGCTTATAATTTTTTTGCAAAAAAAAGGCTGCGTCTTTCACCTCTTATGATCGACTAAAACGTTCTCTTGAGTCCTCTTGAATTGAATGCTCCTATTCTTGTGGCTAAGCCTGTTCGTTTGCTGAATACATTGAGTGCAGAATCAGAAAGAACGGGTCATTATTCTTTTTTTGCAGCTTTGGCAGCGGAGCGTTTTTTGCCATACCAGATGAGGGCAAGGCAGTACACCAGTGCGGCAATGATGCCGATGATGTAGGCACCGTTCCATGGAATGTGGAAGCCAATTTGCGCGTTCATAATGTAGGTAACGGTGATGAAGGTGTACCATGTGCCTGGTAGGAGTGCCATCCAGGCGTATTTACTGCGGCCCGTTTCAAACATCCAGATGGTGATGGCAAGGAAGGCAAAAAGTGAGAGGGTTTGGTTGGACCATGCGAAATAGCGCCAGAGAATATTGAAGCCGTCCGGATTGCTTTTGGCAACAATGAGAATGGCAGCAACGAGTATAAAAATCACGGCCGCCAAACCAAGGCGTTTGGTAATGGATTTCTGGTCGACGTGCAGGGCATCGGCGATGGTCATACGCAATGCACGCAGCGCGGTGTCACCGGAGGTGATTGGCAGTACAATAACGCCCACCAGGGCGATGATGCCGCCAACGTTGCCAAGAACGTATTTACAAATCACACCGATGGTGCCTGTGGCGAGGGAGGCGTTTGCTTCCTGCAAACCAAGGTTATAAACACCCATAGCACCGGCTGCCCACACCATGGCAATAAAGCCTTCGAGAATCATCATGTTATAGAAGGTCATTCGGCCCTGGCGTTCACTTTTCAAGGTACGGCTGATGATGGCTGTCTGAGTAGAATGAAACCCGGATAGAATACCGCAGGCAACCGTGATAAAGAAGATAGGAACAAAATGGTTGGCGTCAAAATAATCGCCATAGGCGAAAAGGGCGCCGTTCCAATCGTCCCAAAGATTGAGCAGAGGAAAATCTTTGACAAAAAGACCAATAAAAACAGCAACCGCAGAAAAAAGCAAAATGGCGCCAAAAACTGGATAGATGCGGCCAATGATGCGGTCAATCGGGAAAAGGGTGGCAATCAGATAATACACAAAGATGACACCGTAAATCACCCATGTTGATACCGACGTTGCCGCACCATCAAAGCCAAAAACCTGCGTGGCGGCAATGTCGCCAGGCGTGTAGATAAAGACAGCGCCCAGCAAAAGCAAGAGCAGGCTGCAAAAGATTTGATAAATCACATAGATGCCTTTATTGCTATAACGACGAACGGTTTCCGGCATTTGTGAGCCACCATCACGCAGACAAATCATGCCTGAGAAATAGTCGTGCACAGCGCCGCCGATGATGTTGCCAATCGGAATGGTGATAAAGGCAATAGGGCCAAAAAGAATCCCCTGAATCGGGCCTAAAATGGGGCCAGTGCCGGCGATGTTCAAGAGATTGATAAGGCCATTTTTCCAGCCACTCATCGGCACATAATCAATGCCATCTTGTTTGGTATAAGCCGGCGTTGGACGGTCGTCCGGAGCAAAAACGTGCTCGCAAAGCTTTCCATAGAGGGCGGCACCCACAAAAAGAATAACAATGCCAAGCAAAAAGGTGGTCATGGTTACTTTCTCCTTTATTTAAGAAATGTCCGTTCCATTATAACAAAAACAGCATACGGCAGCAAAAACAAAATTTACGCAATAAGCTACAATTATTGCACATTACGGAAATGCCGACAAGCATCACTGCATTGCTTTTGTGCCACCTCTATGAACAGCCAGACTATTATTGTACAGAAAGGTTTCTCCAAGACATAAAAAATGCGTCGGCGCATGGTGCGCTGACGCAATATGAGTTATTGAGCAGTTGCCGCTTCCACTGCCGGTTTTGTCGTTTCTTCAAGTTGAGAGGTGCAGTGTGGGCAACGGGTGGCTGCCAGGGGAATGTCGCTTTGGCAGAACGGGCAGGTTTTTGTGGTTGGTTCGGCCGGTGCTTCTGTTTTTTTGCCAATGGAGGCTACTTTATTGACGGCTTTTAAGAGCACAAAGAGCACAAAGGCCATGATGAGGAAATTGACAAGCGCACTGACGAAGTTGGAGCCGAAACCGGCGACGTCTTGTAAGGTATACATTTTAGCGCCGGTGACAACATTTAAGATGGGGTTGATAAAGTTATCTGTCAGGGAGGTGACAATGCCGGTGAAGGCGCCACCAATGATGATACCGACGGCCATGTCCATCATGTTACCGCGGAGCGCAAAGGCTTTGAATTCCTCGATGAAGTTTTTGATTTTGCTCAATATGTTCATTCCTTTTTTCATGATGATCGGCCTTATGCGGCCGTCATTTGACATGATACCACGTCTGAGGCTTCTCTCTCCTTAGACACACAACAAACTTCACGCAAGCCTTCTTGTGGATGCGAACAAGTGTTACTGCCAACTGCCCAGGCGATAGTGGCCGGTGATGTTGTTGTAGGCTTGAAGAACGTCTTCTTCATAATGCCGTTGCAGGGGATTGGCATGGTGAATAAGGTAGGGCACCCCTTCCCTGTTGCGGCGGTCGCTGACAATGCCGATGTGGTTGTCGTCAAAAATGACGATGTCGCCACCTTGCCATTGGTTGATGTCATCCAGGCTTGTGGTAAGGCTTGTAGCGTGGCGAGAGAAATAGACCTGGAGATTGGGCACACGGCGATAGTCGATGTTTTTATCCGGTGGCACGCCAAAGTAGAGGTCAGGCACCTCACGTTTATCCGCATCGACAAGATTTGGCAGGTCGTAGCCGGCAGCGCGCAAGGCGTAGGCAACAACATCGGTACAAACACCAGTGCCATCGGTGGGCCAACCACCTTGAAAATAGGCGCTTTTGTACTGTGGTTTGGTGGCAACATAATCAAGGGCACCCTGAAGAATATCTTCCTGGTCAGGGATGCCGTCAGCGTCGGCGTCAGAGGTGCCTGTCACGATGGCTGCGTCACCATGAAAGCGGTCATAGGGACGGCCGTTTTCATCGTAACCATAGCCCCACCAGAGCCAGAGTGCTCCGCAAATCATCGCACAAAGAAGCACACATACCGCTAAGATGCGTAAAAATCGTTTCATGATACCGCCCTCCTCGCTCTCATGATAACATACAAAAAAGCACAGGCTATTAAAAGCCTGTGCAGAAAAGGTTACGGTTGCTTGACGCCTTTCATAGAAAGGCCGATACGGCGCCGTTTTGTGTCGACATCGATCACTTTAACGCGCACAATTTGCCCCACACGCACAACGCTGAGCGGGTCTTTAATGTAGCGGTCGGAAAGTTTGGAGATATGAACGAGGCCGTTTTCATGCAGCCCAATGTCCACAAAGGCGCCAAAAGCGGCGATGTTGGTAACGGTGCCTTCCAGTTCCATGCCCACTTCCAGATCTTCCAGTTCGAGCAAATCGTGGGAAAGAAGTGGCTGTGGCAGATCGTCACGCGGGTCGCGCCCCGGTTTGGCGAGCGCATCAAGAATATCAGAAAGGGTGGCCGGCCCCAAATCGAGGCGAGCTGCCAGCTCTTGCATAGACATAGCTGCACGGGCTTTTTCTGCCAACTCCGGCGATGGCGGGCAAGCGAAAAGATCCGCCATGGCGCGCACTTTGGCATAGCTTTCCGGGTGTACCTGCGTGTTGTCCAGTGGCTCATCGCCTTCTGCAATGCGCAGGAAACCGGCGCATTGTTCAAAGGCTTTTGGTCCCAGTTTTGGCACTTTGAGCAGCGCTTTACGGGTGCGGAAATTGCCAGCTTCGTCACGATAGTGAACAATGTTTTTCGCCAGGGTTGGTGTTACGCCGGCCACATAACTCAAAAGAGAAACACTGGCGGTGTTGAGATCCACACCAACGTGGTTCACGCAATCTTCAACCACGCCGTCCAGCGCATGGGTCAGTTTTTTCTGGTCAATATCGTGCTGATACTGGCCAACACCAATGGAACGTGGGTCGATTTTTACCAGCTCAGCCAGTGGATCTTGCACGCGGCGCGCGATGGAAACGGCGCTACGCAGGGTGGCATCGAGGTCTGGAAATTCTTCGGCTGCCAATGGCGACGCAGAATACACCGAAGCCCCTGCCTCGCTAACAATGTACCAGCCACAATCGCCACGCCCTTCGAGGAGTCCTGCAATGAGGCGTTCACTTTCACGAGAAGCGGTACCATTGCCAATCGCCACCAGGGTCACATGATGGCGGTTAATGAGGTCTTTGACCACCTCTTTGGCTTTGGCTTCACCGCCTTTGCCCTTAAAAGGATAAACCACAGTGGTTTCGAGCACATTGCCGGTGGCATCCACCACAGCCAGCTTGCAGCCATTGGCAAACCCAGGGTCAAATCCCAGCACCACATGGCCACGCACCGGTGGCTGCAAGAGCAGGTCTCGCAAGTTTTTCTGAAAAAGCACGGTAGATTGGTCCTCTGCCCATTCGGTGCGAACCTTACGCACTTCTTTTTCTAAAGACGGCGCAAGCAGCCGCTTCCAACTGTCGCGGCACATCTCCTGCAAGCGTTCCTGCCAAGCCATGCCTTTTTTGTAGATGTGCTTGTAAAGCAGGTAAACGGCGCGTTCTTCGTCAAACTCTAACTGCACGCTGAGCGCATCATCACGTTCCGCACGGCCCACAGCAAGCACGCGGTGCGCCGCCATCTTGGCCAGCGGCTCGGTGTAATCAAGGTAATTATCATAGGTTGGGTCCGGATTTTTGCCGGCTTTGGTATGAATGACGCCTTTTTGTGCCAGTTCATCGCGCAGACGGGCACGCACATCGGCGTCGTCAGCCAGTTGTTCGGCCAGAATATCGCAGGCGCCATCCACGGCTGCTTTCGCATCGGCTACGTCCTCGCTCTGCGCTGCCAGTTGCTCGGCTAAAGCAGTGAGCGCCGCTGCCGGCTCTCCGGCACACCAGGCTTCCGCTAATGGCGCCAGCCCGCGTTCGACAGCCATGCTGGCGCGCGTGCGGCGTTTTGGCCGATATGGACGGTAAAGGTCGTCCAGCGCGGTGAGGGTGTCTGCGGCGTCAATCTTCGCACGCAACACCTCTGTCAGTTTGCCCTGCTCGTCGATCAGACGCGTCACATCGGCACGGCGCGCCTCCAATTTACGCAAGCCCTCCAAACGATCGGCAAAGGCACGCACCGCCTGGTCGTCGAGATTACCGGTTTCGTCCTTGCGGTAGCGGGCAATAAAAGGCACAGTTGCACCTTCGTCTAAAAGCGCCACCGTATTTTCCACCTGCTTGTCTTTCATTTGAAACTCGCTTGCGAGTCGCTCATTGATTGTTGCGATTGTTGCCATTCATGGCTCCTCTCTGCCGCAGCAGCGGCGTGTTTTTTCTCTCATTACCTTCTATTGTAGGACATTTTCCCCTTTACGCGCAAGCCCCTTGAGCGTTCTTTCCTTTGCACGCGCTGTGCACTCGTGGTATAATAAAGGGATGTTTCTATCAGGAAAGGAGTGTGAACGAATGAGCCCGCGCAAACCTTCTGCGCCACAACGCCAAAGCGCTGCCCGTCGCCCGAAAAGCAGCGGCAAACGGCCGCCGCAAACAGCCAAACGCCGACACTCAGCCGCCAAACGACGCACGCGCTATGACGATTCGCTGATGCACGTTTTTCTCTTTGGCATCGCTGTTTTCCTCTGCCTCTGCGCCATCAACCTCATTGGCTTAACCGAGTATGTGGAAGAGCCAAAAGACGAACGCACCACCACCTATCAGGTGGGCGACCCTTCGAGCTTTTTCAACACCTTGGGCCCCATCGCTGAAGACTACGCCGATTACGGCCTTTATCCTTCTGTGATGCTGGCACAGGCAGCGCTGGAAAGCAATTACGGCGAATCACAGCTTTCATTCGATTACAATAATTATTTCGGCATTAAAGCCCATGGCCATCACCGCAGCGTGAAACTGTCAACCACCGAATATTACAGCGACTCGCCAACAACGATTCGCGATTATTTTTGTGTGTATTCCAGCCCTGAGGACTGCTTTGAGGACTATGCCGAGCTGCTCACGCAAAATGACAATTACAGCGAAGTGGTTGGCGCAGCTTCACCGGCGATTGCCGCCCGTGCTCTGCAAGAAGGCGGCTATGCCACCGACCCTGATTATGCCAGCAAGCTCATCAGCGTAATTAACGAGTACAACTTAACACGCTTCGACCCTATGGAGCGGCCAACACCAACCAAGAGCGCCAGCGCCGCTGACCACAGCGACAGCAGCCAGGACGCTGACACCACCAAGGAGGGAACCAACGAATGACCAGTCGGCTTTGGACACGCCCATTCATCACCATCATGGGCATCAACTTCTTGATTTTCCTCAGTTTCAACATGATTAACCCTTCCCTGCCGCTGTATTTCCAGGAGCTTGGCATCAACGAAACGGTGACAGGCGTTTGTGTGAGTGTGTTCACCATTGGTTCCGTGATTGTCCGTCCTGTAGCGGGCGGTATTCTGGACCGCATTGGGCGAAAAGGCGTGTTCTTTGTCAGCATGGTGCTCTTAGCCATTCTCATTTACAGCTATTCGTTCATGACGGGTATTGCCATCATCATTCTTTTGCGTATTCTCCATGGCATCGACTGGAGCTTTGCTTCCACCGCCACCTCCACCATCGCCACCGACATCATTCCACGCCAGCTCACTGGCACAGGCATTGGCATCTTTGGTATGTCTATGTCGCTGGCACTGGCTATTGCGCCGGCTTTAGCGGTGGCATTGATGGACGCCGTTGGCTTTGCCGGCATGATTCACGTGAGTTCAGCGTTTCTGGTGGCTGCATTGGCGCTGGGACTGTGCTTTCCCTTCTCACGCACCCGTCAGGTGGATAAGACAAACGTGCGCCGCACGCCGCACAAACGCGGCGATATTTTTGAAAAAAGCGCTGTTCTGCCTGCCATCATCATCGGCTGCTGCACCCTCACAATGAGCGCCGTTACCACCTATGTGCCGCTCTATGGCAGCACACTGGGCTTGGGCAACACCGGCTACTTCTTCACCATCTACGCCGTGGGGCTGCTTTTGGTGCGCGCCTTCGTTGGCCGTGCCATTGACCGCTTCGGTATTCTTGCCACTACGCTGCCTTCGCTGTGTTTAATGCTCACCGCACTGCTGTTATTGGCCTTCGCACAAAATTTGGGTATGCTTTTGGTCAGCGGCTTTCTCTACGGCTCCGGATTCGGCGGCGCACAAACCACCATGCAAAGCCTCTCCGTGATGAACGCCAAACCGGAACGTTTCGGCGCCGCCAACGGCACCTTCTTCATCGGCTTTGATTTGGGCATTGGCTTTGGCGCCCTGCTCGCCGGCACGCTGAGCGACCTTCTCGGCTTCCGCACCATGTACACCCTGCTTGTCATCTTTATTCTCTTGGCAACAGCGCTTGTGCTGAAATTTCGTCCACATAAAATTCAATCTTAAACCATAGAAAGGATTTGCTCATGAAATACCTTATTGCATCTGATATTCACGGCAGCGAACACTGCACCCAACTCCTGCTCGACCGCTTCCAAGAAGCCAACGCCGATATGCTCGTGCTGCTCGGCGACCTTCTCTACCACGGCCCACGCAACTTCCTGCCGGAAGGCTACGACCCAAAAGTGGTTGCCGCACTTTTGAACGAACACAAAGACCACATCATCGCCGTGCGCGGCAACTGTGACGCCGAAGTAGACCAAATGATGCTCGACTTCCCATGTATGGCCGACTACACCTATCTCTGGCTGTCCGGTGTGCCAGTGTTCATCACCCACGGCCATCTCTACAACAACCGTTCCCTGCCACCGCTGGCCACCCCGCAAAGCATTCTGCTTCATGGCCACACCCACATTCCAGCCAACGAAACCCATAGCACCCATCGCTACATGAACCCAGGCTCCACCACCATGCCAAAAGAAGGCAGCGCCCAGAGCTATATGCTCATCGACGATAACACCGTCACCTGGCGCCATCTGGAAGACGGCAGCGTGTACATGGAAGATGTGCTGAACAAAGAAGCATAACAAAAAAGCCGCGGCAATTTGTCGCGGCTTTTTGTTATACAGCTATAGTCACATACAACGATCACTCCATCATTACACATAAAAAGCAACAGTCCAAAACTGCTACTTTTATACTCAAAACCACTTTTAGGTTATATCACAATGATTCAAGAATTTGATAAATTGGCGCACCTTCACATTGTGCTGGCATACGTACGCCAAGAAGTGTTGCCACAGTTGGGGTAACATCAACATGTTTCACAATACGATCGGTCAAAACGTTTTCCTTGATACCAGGACCAGCTGCCATAAAGGTTGAACGTACCGATGTATCACACGCACCATCAATAGTTGAAAGGCTATCCGCATGATCCGCAGTATAACCTTCAGCAATGTAATAGATAATATCCCCACTTTCAGGACCGCCTTCTCCCAAAAGTGCTGCATCTCTATTACGTAAAGCTAATGCTACGATACGATGCCCTGTCACTTCATCACGCAAACTATACAAATCTGTCATGATCTTTTCTTCCAACTCATATTTATCCGCTGGATCAACAATACCATGAGGATCACGACCTTTAAGATTAATGAAGATATGGCAATAAGAAGATGGGAATGCAGTGGTCTTTGACCAATCAATTTCCGGAATCTCTTGACCGTTTTCATCTTTTTTAAGCACGGTATAGCCAAGTTTTCTCATATCAAAAGCATTGATCCCACCAGTCATCAGACGGAAAACAGCTGGAAGGTGCTCCTTCGTTGCATGCTCTGGCGTGGTTTGACCATGATCAGAAACAATCAGAATTGTCCAGCCTTCATCAAGCAATTCAAGAAATTCACCAATATAATTGTCTGTCTGAATATATACTTCATTAAAAAGCTGTCTCAGAACTGCTGGTTCCAGTTTACTTCCCTTCTTCAAATATTGAACAAGCATATGGCCTTGCATATCGACATTATGGAAATGAGAAAAAATCACATCATAACCTTGTTCACGCGCCATATATTTAATACCAGCTGCATTCCACATAGCAGAATGATCCCAACTTGCACGCATACACTTACGAATTAATGTTTCATCAGATCCACCCGCAAGGCACACCGGTTGTGGATAGCCAACATTTTCAACCACTGTTTTCAGTAAACTTTTTGGCGACCAAACAGTATCATCGTTAAAATCCATTGAAGCAGAAATCCACATTCTCAAACTAGATCCGTCTTCAGCAAGTTCCAGGATACGCATGCTCCGATTAACAAGTACCTTTTTATCATGGCGATAGGCATCATCAACAATATCCTGAACAAAAACATCTTTCTCTAAAGTAACGATTGGTGCCTCTGCTTTTTTATTCTTATATATTGCAACGCGATCATATTTTCCTTCGGAATTTTTTAAGATCAAACATGGACGACGCACCAAACCGTTAGAGAGTAGCATTGTAAATTCCAATGCATTTTCAGGAGCATTCACCCAACCAGAGGCCTCACGAATTGGTGAGTTGACCATATCCATTGGCGTATCTGATAAATTCATGACATTTTCTTCCGGTGTCATCGTTACACGTTCTGTTTTCTTAACAGTAAGACGATTGATCATCTTGTTCATATCACCGTTCTTGTCCGCTTCCTCTTCTGCTTCCATACCAGTAATAAAACATGGTACTTTTGCATCGGATGCAGCTTTTTCCCGGAAAGAAACTTCCTGTACATTCGGACTGGCAACAAGCAAGAGATCCGGTTCAACCTGTGCTGTCCCGACATTAATACCCCCTGGTTGAGTACCATCAATAACGTGTAAATTTGGGTTATCCGAACTTGGTGGCCAAGCACTTCCCGGCCAATGCCAAACAAGTGTTTTCAAACCTGCTTCTGCTGTAACATTCCATAACTGTTCCGCACGACAATTTTGTGAATCAAAATTGTATTCCAATACACCCCTATCTTCTGGATTGTGTCTATAGTAACCAGTAATTCCATGCACACGTGGTGAAGCTCCTGTAGCTAAAGTAGTCCACATTGGAGGCGTAACTGTCGGTTGACCGCAAATCATTTCAAAATCCTTTTCAGCTGATCCTCTTGCCAAGAATCTTTCCGTATTAGGCATCAAGCCCTGGTCCATACATTTTTTCATGTATCGAGGATCCAAACCATCAATTCCCAAAACCAACACTTTCTTCTTATCCATAATTTTTCCTCCTTTAATTAATCTATTATTGTAAAATTTGATAAACTGGTGCACCTTCACATTGTGCTGGCATTCTTACATTGAGTAAGGTAGCAACAGTTGGTGTTACATCAACGTGTCTAATAATACGTGGGGTGAATATACCTGCCTTTATGCCTGGCCCAGCAGCCATAAACACCGAACGCACAGAAGTATCACATGCCCCATCAATAGTTGATAGCCCATCGGAATGGTCACCAGTGTAGCCTTCAGCGATATAGAAAATGATATCTCCACTTTCCGGCCCACCTTCTCCAAAAAGAACTGCATCTCGATTACGAAGCGCTACAGATACGATACGATGTCCTGTAATTTCATCACGCAAACTATAAAGATCAGTCATGATCTGCTCTTCTAAATCATACTTATCTTCTGGATCAACGATCCCATAAGGCTCGCGTCTTTTGAGATTAATATAAATCTGTCCATACGACGATGTAAAAGCTGTTGTTTTACTCCAATCTATTTTCGGAATTTCATTACCATTATCATCTTTTTGAAGTACAGTATAACCAAGTTTACGCATATCATACGCATTAACACCTGCTGAATTTAAACGAAATGTTGCTGGAAGATGTTCTTTAGTTGCATGCTCAGGCGTAGTCTGTCCATGATCAGAAACAATCAAAATTGTCCAGCCTTCATCAAGCAACTCAAGAAATTCGCCAATATAATTGTCCGTTTGAATATATACTTCTTTAAAAAGTTGTTGCAACACTACCGGAGCAAGCTTGCTACCTTTCTTTAAATACTGAACAAGCATATGCCCCTGCATATCTACATTATGAAAATGAGAAAAGATAACATCATACCCCTGTTCTCTTGCCATATATTTAATGCAAGAAGCATTCCACATAGCAGAACGATCCCAACTTGCACGCATACACTTACGTATTAATGTTTCATCCGATCCACCAGCAAGACAAACAGGCTGTGGATAACCAACATTTTCAACCACCGTTTTAAGTAAACTCTTCGGTGACCACACAGTATCATCGTTAAAATCCATTGATGCAGACACCCACATACGTACACTCGAACCATCTTCAGCAATTTCTAGTACACGCATACTTCGATTTACTTGAACCTTTTTATCATGACGATAAGCATCGTCAACGATGTCTTGAACATATACATCCTTTTTCAGAATAACAATTGGTTCTTTTTCCTTCTTATTTTTGTAAATTGCTAGACGCCTTCCGAATTTTTCAAAAGCAAACATGGACGTCGCACCATCCCATTTGAAAGCAACAGTGTACATTCCAGTGCATCTTCTGGTGCATATACCCATCCAGACGCCTCCCTGATTGGTGAATTAACCATATCCATTGGGGTATCAGAAAGGTTCATCACATTTTCTTCAATAGTTGTAGTAACACGTTCCGTGCGTTTTGCAGTCAAACGATTAATCATTTTATTCAAATCAGCGCCCTGAGCCAATGATTCATCTTCAGTCTCCATACCAGTAATAAAACACGGTACTTCTGCATCTGATGCCGCTTTTTCTCGAAAAGAAACTTCTTGCACTTGTGAACTAGCAACAAATAACAAATCCGACTCAACTTGTGCTGTCCCAACATTGATACCGCCAGGTTGTGTACCATCAACAACATGTAAATTTGGACTTTCAGAGCTTGGCGGCCATGAACTCCCCGGCCAATGCCAAACCAATGTTTTCAAATCCGCTTCAGCAGTAACATTCCACAATTGCTCTGCATAACAATGACCGGAATCGAAATTATATTCTAATACACCTTTATCTTCCTTATTATGATGATAGTACCCTGTAATGCCATGTACACAAGGTGAACATCCTGTTGCTAACGTTGTCCACATTGGAGGTGTAACAGTTTGCTGACCACCAATCATCTCATAACATTCTTGAGCAGCGCCTCGTGTAAGAAAATTTTTTACGTTAGGCATCAAACCCTCGTCCATACATTTCTTCATAAAACGGGGATCAAAACCATCAATGCCCAAAATTAACACCTTTTTCCGTTTCACATCTATATCCTCCCATCAATTTGATATACAGGACTTACAAACGATTTTATCTTATGTGTATTATTATATCCATTTATACACCAACGCATAGATAGGGTTTCCGGTTAGCTGTCACCTGCTACACTATTTTTGCATAGCTCCTTACTAACATAAATTCCATAAGGCCTGATAATAGAGTGTTGCATATGTAGCATATTCATGCATTCCAACGACATCTAAGACAGCCTGCAATGCACATCCATCGATAACACCAGGCATATCGTTCAATTTCTGCACCAAGGACATATACTCCTCTGACTCTACTGATAAAAGCCACTCCCTATAACTTTTTCTCACCTTTGGCATTTCATTGAATTGCTTAAGCGCATATTGTTTTTTTATGATTGGAGCAACTAGATAACCCTTCATAAGCATTCTTTGATGTTTTTGCACCACCTCTTCCACTTGTGCATCAATGACACTCTGCCGTTTTCCTCTCTCATCTACATAAACAAAGCCATAGAATACTCGTGTAATATTATCTGTTATCATTGGATCATCATCCATCTGACGGCGCACTTTATCATGCCAAAGTTTAAACTTTTGATAAGATCGTCTGGTTAAAATCTTTTTTTCATAACTCATTTTCACCAATCCCCAAAAGAGCTGTAACATTGTATCATCAAAATAACCATCAATAGCATCTTTATAATTAATAAGCAGTGGCTCAGCAGCATTGTTTGGTAACATAAGAAAAAACGGATGCATTCTCGGAAAATATAAAGTATATTGCTGTTTCATATTTTGAATCAATGCCAACTTAACTCGAGCCATCCACTCATCTTTTAAATCAATCGGTACTTGTAAACGTCGCATATATCGTACCATTGGTACAAAATATCTTTCTTCAAATCGCGCCTGCTCTATGTGTTCATACAATTTTCTTTGCTTAGTTGTAGCATAATAATAAATCTTTCCATTTCTTTCCTGTACTGCACTACCAAAAATCAAAAACTCTGTATCAAATTTACCCAGCCTAGCCATTTCAGCAACTTCATTGGCACATTGTAAATCCCGATTTTCAAAACTCTCTACCAATCTTATTCACCCTCCTTTCCATCGCCGTAACACAGATCATAGATATGCGATGGAGCTTCCACCGTCATATGAAAGGTTCCTATCACATCTCGTGTTACAGTCGCCTCTTCATTTATCAACAACGAGACCTTTTTAGATTGCATCATTTCATCAATTGCTCCCTGTGCATATATTTGACCATTACGCATAAATAAAGCCTTATTAATAAACGATGGAATTTCCTCAGGATAATGCGTCACATAAATAATCGTCACCTTGCTACTCGCAGCTAATTGAAAAACTGTTTCATACAAATGAGATCTAGCATAAACGTCCAAACCACTATTTGGTTCATCCAATAATAGTATTTCTGGTTTTGTAATTAATGCTCGCGCAATAAGCACATTCTGTCGCTCACCTTTACTCATCGTGCCAAATGCCTGGTACATTTTTTCACCCATACGTAGTTCACGCAGGAGAGACTTTGCAGAACGAATATCAGTATCTTTCAACTCAAATGACACATTAAATGTGCCAAAAAGGCCAGATAATACAATTTCCAATGCAGATTCATTATGATAAACACGATCAAAAAGCGAATTACTAATCATTCCCACTTTTTTGCGTAATGCAAAGATTGTCTCTTTGTTATATTTTTTCCCTAATACAGTCAAATTACCTGATGTTATAGGTTTAAAACCTGCAATTGTACTTAAAAGTGTTGTCTTGCCACTGCCATTAAGGCCAAATATCAACCAATGGTCACCTTTTTCAACGTTCCAGTTTATATGATTAAGAAGAAAGCGTCTTCCCGAACGACAACACATCTCTTCTGCCTGAATCATCATGCTGATCACTCCTTCAATACATCTTCAGAAGGCACTTCATCATTTTCTAAAATTATACATTCCTCCCATGCACCACGCTTCATATGCAAAGGAACTGTAAAGCCATCAACGCTAAGTAAGCCTGTATTGCGAAATCCCCAAGCCATAATTTCTGCTACTTTGGCAATATTCATCTGCCGTTTTTTCTCGTTATCGTCCAGATTTTCAAAAAAATCGACTTCTAAATTATCGACAAAATTAGACGCACTCTGATAAATTTCTGGCTCAACGCCATATTCAATCCGTTCACAATTTTCACAGTACAACTCAATACGTGCATCCTCTATATCGCTAAATAAAATGCGTTTAACAACCAGAGAATTACCACAATACTTGCATACACATCTTCTTTTTCGTGCTTTCAATGTTTCAACACGATTTTTTGACCAATACAGTGTGTTCATAAACCTTCATTTCTCCTTTCATTCTTTATTAAGAGTAAATTAAATGCAGTGCCTGATGATGACCAGACACTGCATAATAGAAAAGATTTTAATTTAATGAATAGCCACCAAATAATAAGGAACCTACTGGAATCCCAACAACAATGACAACAGCTATTGCAATAATTGCCATCAACCAGCCATATTTATAAGCGTTCTTGGTTCCAATCCAATCGTTTGTAAACATCAATGCAGCTGTTGCAGAACCACCAGGTGTAGCTACTGCTGTAGCAATAGCAAAAGAAAAGAGCACACACATCATAACTGGATTAATGTCCATTTGCATACAGAAAGAATATAAGACCGGTGTCAGCATTGCAGCCAATACTAAATTATGGGCTACCTGTGTAATTAATCCACCAACAAGCAAAAACATTGCACAGAACGCAATCCCAGTAAACTGATTAAACACTGGAGAAAGCAACTCAACAAGGAAATTTATAACACCAATTTTTTCATTGCTCATGGCGGCCGCAACAGGCATCGTTGCACAGAACATAATCAGCATTTCCCAATTGCATCCTTTAGCTGCACAAGTTTGGAAATCAAAATTGATTTGTCCCTTGATTTTCAATACACTCATCAACATGAGAATAACAAGGAAGGATCCCGGACCACCGATATATGCAAAGAACTCCGTTATTGCCCATGATTCAGGCATTAAACTTGGAGCAAATAAGAAAATCATAAGTAATACAAGAAAAAAAGCTGCAATTTTTTGTTCTTGATTCATATGAATATCTCGCAAATCAGCAAACATATCACCAACATGCTCAAAATTCGAAAGATCTGGACGCACAATAAACTTCAAAACCAACATATATATAGCCAAACAAACTATTGTAACCACAAAAATAGTTACTGTAAACGCTCCAAAGTTTGCTGCCATAGTTCCATTTGAAGCTGTCGAAAGAGAACCTAACACCATGATCTGAACAGCTTTAAACGGAAACAATGCAAACCCTAACATGGCTGAGAAAACAATACCAGAAAGTACAGCAACCGGATATTTTTCCAACTTCTTGTATCCCAAGGTATCACATGCACTATAAAAAATTGCAAACAAAATTAAGATTGCCGTAAATAAACTAATTGTCGCTCCTAGTACATAAGCCGCGATAAAAATCATCAACGTGAACACCCAAGGACGCCCCACGCAAATTTTACGACTAATAAACCAGTTTGCAATAATATGACTCAGTCCGCACTGATCCATGTAAGCGGCAAAGATAAAAATAAAAATACAATAAACCGTATTTTGCGCAGCGCCAAAGCCAGCAGTAAATACGCCATCCATCGTATAAGCACCAGATAATGCCAAGGCTAACATACCCAACATACTTGGAAAAACAAACCCCAAGGTCGTCCAACCATACAATAAACCAATGAAAACTGCCAATACCTTCATTCCGATCTGTTCCAATGAACCCCACGGCTCCAAGTAGCCAATGCCAAACATTAAAACAAGAGTAATGAGAACATTAATCCAATATAGTAAATCACCCTTCTTTTTGACTGTTGCATTACTCATAACAAAACTCATCTCCTCTAAAACCCATTCAACTTACACTATACGTTCCGAGCTCGTTTTATAATAAACATTATATTGTTTTATTTTAATTCCGGAAGATAGTGCTTCTGAATAGCCGCTTCCAGTTACACGTTTTACGCATAACCATAATTTATGGAATAAATAAAAATAGATCCTAGATGAGCAATTATGCTTATCTAGGATCTATAAAATATAGAATTTACGCTTCAGGCGTTTCATACAATTTTTCATAGTAATCTGTATAAAAACCTTCAAACGCCACATATAAATCAGAATTTAACTTTTTATTTCTTACCAACCCGTTTTCAAAAAAAATATTATCACGCAATGGCATTCCAATTAAATCTGGGGCATAAATGTAATTTGGCTTCCGCATTGTTAAAAATAAACAGTCTGTTTCTTTAACAATTTCATTAAACACACGATAATTATGCACTTCGTAACGAATATTAGGTTTTCCAATTGGCTCGAACACACGTTCCAACAAAGTTTTCTCTTCACTTGCAAGAGGTTTATAATTAACTAGTGGTAATTCCATTAAAGTATTCAGGGATAACGTTTTATATTTACAAAGATATGGATTCGTATGGAAGCCATAAACTTCAACACGCTGCTTTGTTACCATGCGATAATATAATTCTGTTGGAATGTCAAACTCTGCCTCATCGCCATGAAAGATACGGCTAATCTGTCCAATTCCTTCATGATCAACTAGATGTTTCACAATTTTATAACTTGGCATATTTTCTGTAAATAATCTTACTTTTGGGTGCTCCGCAAGAAAACTATTATATAATCCGGCATAACCACTCCAAATATTCACATCTGAGAGAATCCGTAATTTACCATGCAATGTTTCTGTCCGCGTTAGCAATGGTTCTTCAATAATTGAGTCATACAAGGCTAACATTTCCTGAAATTTTTTAATTATCTCCTTGCCTGGAGGCGTCAAAAAAACCCCTTTTGCTGTACGCTCAAAAATCGTCACACCAAGCTCATCCTCTACAGATGCAATAATACGACTCAACTGCTGCTGATTAACAAACAAATTCTTACTCGCCCTGTTAATTGATTTATAATGTGACACTTCTACGATATAACGAATATTTTCAATCTTCATTATTTCTTGCCAACCTCCCCAAAACTAATCAACAACAAATCAGAGAATCCTTTTCTCAATCGATTATAACAAAGAATTTACATGCTCACAATCCATCACAATATGCCCCCCTTGAGCGTGCTGCTGCAATCTCTTATAATAAAGAAAACGTGTGAAAGGAGCGACGAACGATGACGATTCTTTTGGTGGAAGACGATGCTGGCGTGCGTGAGATGGTGACGGATTTTCTCACAGGTGAAGGCTACACGGTGTTGGCTGTGGCTGATGGTGAGGCGGCATTGGCAGCTTTCAGCGAGCGTGTGCATCTGGTGCTTTTGGATCTCATGCTGCCAAAGATGAGCGGGCTTTCGGTGCTTAAAGCACTGCGGCAGAAAAGCGTGGTGCCGGTGATTATTCTCACTGCCAAAGGCAGCGATGCCGATAAAATGATGGGCTTGGGGCTTGGCGCAGACGATTATTTAACCAAGCCGTTTTCGCTGGTGGAGCTGGCGGCACGGGTGAAAGCGCAAATTCGCCGTGCCACTGTGTACACACCCGCCGAGGCAGCACCACTGGCGCCGCTGCACTACCGCGACCTGGTGATTGATGACAACCGCCACGCTGTGTTACGCAACGGCCAAGACCTTGGGCTGACACGCACAGAATACGACATTGTGCGGCTTTTGGCCAGCCACCCCGGGCAGGCGTTCAGCAAAGAACAGCTCTATGAAAGTGTGTGGCAGGAGCCGTATTATGGCAACCAAAATGTGCTCACAAGCCACATCAACCGCCTGCGTGCCAAGCTCGGCGAGGGCGATTACATTAAAACGCTGTGGGGTATCGGCTACAAGATGGAGGCAGAAGAATGACAGCGCTGTTATTTTTGGCGGCGTTGGCTCTGCTGCTTGCGCTGCTTTACACACGAGAGCGGCTCAGACATCAGAAACTCTTGCGCGATTTAACACATTTGCACACACAGCTCAACGATTTGACCAGGCACGCAGAAAATCACCCGCTGCTTGTGCAAACGGAAGAAACGGCGCTGCGTGACGTGGTGCGTGCCGCCAACGACCTTTTGGCACGCTACGAAAACCAGAGCGTGCAGCATCGCCGCCGCGAAAAAGCCTTGCTTGAGCTTTCCACCAATCTCTCCCACGATTTACGCACACCGGTCACGGTGCTGGCAGGCACGATTGAAATGCTCTACTTGGAAAGCCAGTACACACTGCTGCCAGATACCGTCCAATCCACCATCGAAAAAGCACAGCAAAGTGCCCAAGCCTTGGTCAAAACGGTGAATCAGCGGTTCGACTTGGCCAAGCTCGCCAGCGGCGATATGCTTTTGGCGCCGCAGCCAACAGACCTTGTGGCACTCTGCCATGATGTGCTGCTTTCACGCTTTGATGCGCTGGAACAGGCAGGCTTCACTGTCAAAGCGCCTGAAAGCGATGCCGCTGTGATAGTCAGCGTAGACCCGGAAGCCACCAAACGCATTCTCGCCAATCTGATTGACAACGTTTTGCACCATGCCGCCAACGGCCGCTATCTGGCGCTCAGTATCACGGAAGAAGCCGCTGGCGTCACGGTTACGGTGCACGACCATGGCGCTGGCATTGCCGAAAAAGACCTGCCGCATATCTTTGACCGCACCGTTACCACCGACCGCCGTCAGGGTAGCGGCCTGGGATTGGCCATCGCCAGCGAGCTGGCCGCTGCCATAGGCGGCACACTCACTGCGGAGAACACGCCAGATGGCGCCAGCTTTCATCTGCGTCTGAAAAAGTGAGAAAATCGTGAGCATTTCGCAAGAAAAAAGCGACAACCCTCGCCTATACTAAAGGTCAGAAAGGAGCGAACCACCATGTATATCATTGAAACGCACCAACTGACCAAAACGTATGGCAGTAAACACGCCTTGAACGCTGTTGATCTCCATGTACGCCAAGGCGAAATTTACGGCTGTGTCGGCCCCAACGGCGCCGGCAAAAGCACCCTCATGAAGCTCTTAGTGGGGCTTTCTCCTGCCGATGACGGTGAAATTTTCCTCTTTGGTGAAAAAATACACCCCGGCGATCCGAAAACGCTGGCACGCATTGGCAGCATCATCGAACAGCCCACTTTCTACGAACGCCTGAGCGCCCGCGACAATTTGGACTTACACTGCGAATACATGGGCTATCCCAACAAAGCCCGCATCGCCGAAGTGCTCGACCTCTGCGGCCTGGCAGATGCCGCAGAAAAACGTGTGAGCCAGTTTTCCATGGGCATGAAACAGCGCTTGGCCATCGCTCGAGCCATGCTCGCCAAGCCAGCCCTGCTTATTTTAGACGAACCTATCAACGCCCTTGACCCCGATGGGATTCGTGAAATGCGTGCGCTTTTCAGGCATTTGGCCACCGATTACGGCACCACCCTTTTCATTTCCAGCCATATCCTTGCTGAGCTGGAGCAAACCTGCGACACCATTGGTATTCTTCAAGATGGGTGCCTGCTTGAAGAAGTTGCGCTCGCCGACATTCACAAACGCCGCAGCGGCTACATCGAAACCAACGTGGACAACCCAGCGCGCGCCGCTCACCTGCTCGCCCACAATCTTGGCATCGGGCAGTTTTCGCTGCGCCAAAACGGCACTCTGGAAATCTACGACGACACCTGCGCCGTGCGCGACATCGTGCGCTGTTTCACCGAAGCCGGCCTTGCCATTGACGGCATCTGGCGCCGTGAAGCCACGCTGGAAGATTATTTCTTCCAACGCACCGGCAAAAAAGGGGGCGATGCACAATGACCTTACGCCATCTTATGCGCCTGGAGCTGAAAAAAGCCGGTATCACCCTTTATCTTATCGTCTCCTTGCTGGGCTGGGGATGTGCCATGCTTTTTAGCTACATCGGCCTCAACGACATGACAGACCACACCTACGACACCGCCTTTCAGATGATTGGCATTGTGTTTAACTTTTACTACATCATTCTCTACGCCGTGCTCGTTGTCGTTTATGTGCTGAACGAATACCAAAACCGCACCATTCTTGTGCTCTTCACCTATCCGGTATCCCGCCAGAAAATTCTTCTCGCAAAACTATGCCTCATCACCCTCACTGTCTTTCTGGCGCTGGCGCTCGGTTTTTGCGTCTGCGGCGGCTTCTTAGTCATCGTCAGCCAGCACACCCAGCTCATCGAAGACACCTTCACCACCGCCGTGCTGGCGAGCTGGGCAGCAAGCGCCCTCAAGGCCACGTTACTCTTCTGCGCCCTGGGTATGTGTACCTTCGCCCTTGCCCTCTGGCGCAAATCCATGATTCTCACCCTCATTTCCAGCATCCTCCTCTGCTACCTGCGCCAGTTTATCCTCGCCGGCACCGATGCCAAAAGCGACAGCCTCCTCACCATACTGCTCGCCATCGTCCTCGCAGGCATTGGCACCTTCTTCGCCCTGAAACGTGGCAGCCAACAGCTTGAAAAGAAATAACAGCACAACGCCGTAAGCCCCCTTGCTTACGGCGTTGTGCTGTTTGTGATGTATAACTGTTTATGGCTGCGTAACAGAAGATGCCTCGCCTAAATCACAAAGCCACCGGCCATGGTGATAATCTGGCCCGTCACATAGCTGGCATCGTCGCTGATGAGATAGCGCACAAGGCCGGCGATTTCTTCCGGATTGGCATAACGACCCATGGGGATTTCTTCGTGCAGAACGGCGTTGGTTTCTTCGCCAAGTTGTTCAACCATGTCGGTATGAACAACACCCGGCGCAATGGCGTTGACACGAATGCCGCTATACGCCACTTCTTCTGCAAGAGAACGGGTAAAGGCGTCGATGGCGCCTTTGGTGGCGCTGTACCCAACTTCGCAAGCGGCTGGATGGCTGCCCCAGATGGAACTGATGTTGATGATAACACCTTTCTGCTGGGTAATCATGCTTGGCAAGACCGCACGGGTGCAGTAAAAAGCACCATGCACGTTAGTGTCAAAGAGGTCATGCCATTCGGCGTCCATCATATCTTGCAAAAGACCGCTATAGCTGACGCCGGCATCGTTGATGAGCACGTCAACGCTTTCCCAGTTTGTCAGAATCTGCTCAAATGCGCTCTGCACCTGTGCCGAATAGCGAATATCGCACTGCACGCCAACAACATCGCAGCCTTCGGCCTGAAGCACACGGCTCAGGCTGTGTGCAATTTCAATACTTTCTTTATAAAGGAAACAAATGCGATGCCCGTCACGCGCAAGCATCCGCACGATAGCAGCGCCGATGCCACGGGTACCGCCGGTGATGACAATGTTAGCCATGGGAATGCCTCCTTAGTCGTGATCTTTGGTGATGTCGCAAACAACAGCGCCGGTAACAGCAAGAAAATCCGCTGTCGCCAGCCCTATCTGTGTGCCACGGCGACCGGCAGAAACGAGAATTTCTTCGATGTTCTCAATCTCCTGCCCAACGTAGGTGGGATAGTCTTTTTTCATGCCAATCGGCGAACAGCCACCACGAATATAGCCGGTGGTTTTTTCGAGGTCTTTAAGATGGAGCATTTCCACACGTTTGTTGCCGCTGGCACGGGCGAATTTTTTGAGGTCAAGCTCCAGATGAGACGGAATAACGCCCACCACTGGGCCAGTTTTATCGCCCACCGCAACAAGGGTCTTAAACACCTGGTCAACCGGCCGCGCCAACTCGGCGGCAGCGTGCACGGCATCGAGAGCATCCTCTTTCCAAGCGTAGTGGTAGACATTGTAGCTTACTTTGGCACGTTCCACCATACGCATGGCATTGGTTTTCTTTTCCTTGTCCTTGCTCATTGTCCTTCCTCCAAGAAGCGCTGCACACGCGCACAAGCAGCCTGCCCTAAGCGCAAACCTTCGCCGTAAAATTCCGCAGCGGCAGAGCGGCTCACGCCGTAGCGATGCAAGCTGGTGCTTTCCACAACCGGCGCAATCACCAGGGCACGTCCTTCCGCTTCAAGAGCGTGGAGTTTGGAAAGCTCACGATTATAATGCAGATGGCTTAAAAGATACACGTTGCGCGTCATTGGTACATCAGAAAGCGCCAACGCCAGTTTTGGCGAAAGGTGTGGACGCGGCATGGTGTAGGTTGTCATGTGGGTCAAAATAACCACCAAACGGTCGCAACCTTCTGCCAGAGCGTGGCTCACTGGCAGCGGTTCGGCCATGCTGCCATCAAAATAACTGCGTTCCACAAGCTGCACCGCTTCGCCCATACCAGGGAAGGTGGTGCCGGCACGCAGAAATTGACGCAGATGTTTTGCTTCGCTCACACGATCCAGCCGCCAGAAAATGCCATCGCCGTTGTCGGAACGGGTGGTTGCCACTTCCAAACGGGTGGTTGCACCTGCAAAAGCCTCCATCGCCAAAGGATGTGCGCTCAACGCTTCCTCCACAAATGCCGGAGCATCAAGAGCGTGCTCACCTTTCAGCGCCGCCAAAGGGCTAAGCTCGCCGTGCGCTTCAAAATAATCGCCAAAAACTGCTTCCAAGGCATCGGCCTGACCACTTCTGTAATAGCAGGCCGCCAGAGCGCTCATGTTCACTGCCGCAGTGTAAGGGAAAGTAATGCCCTGCCCGCACCAGCTCTGCAACACCCCAAAGCCAAAAGCGCTGCGTAAGCCGCCGCCTTCAATGACAAGCCCTGTTTTCATGCCTGCTCCTCCTCTCGCCAGCCTTTGCACACATCCACCCAGCCTGCTGTGCGAGAGCAGGCAGCAAGCTCTTCCGGTGTCAGTGTTACCATGCTCGCCGGGCTGCCGCACGCCGGATGAATGATGTCAAATCGCTGCATGGATACATCCAGATACACCGGCACGTCCTCCGGCAGCGCAAATGGGCACACACCGCCAATAGGATGCCCCGTCAGCGCTTGCACATCGTCGCCTTTGAGCATACTGGCCTTGAAGCCGAATTGTCGTTTGAACATACCACTGTTGATTTTGCCATCACCAGCAGTCACAATGATGAGCGCACCGCCTTCCGGCGTTTTGAAACTCATGCTTTTGGCAATCTGCGCTTCTTCACAGCCAAGCGTGGCTGCCGCCAAAGGCACCGTAGCGGTTGCGCCCGCTTCAAACTCACGCACACGTTCGCCGAAACCAAAGTTATCGAGATATTTTTTACAACGTAAGGTATTCTCGTTCATAGTCCGATCTCCTTCCACTAGAAACGCAGGCTCACTTCGCCTGAAGCCACTGTTTTTGTTTCGCCATCAGCACCTTGCACCACAAGAGAACCATCATCAGCAAGTGCCAGCACACGCACTTCTTCGCTCGTTTGCCCGCGCACCAAACGCACATTGCGCCCAATCACAAAGAGATGCTTGCGATAGCTTTCCATATATTGCCGCGCTGGTAAATCCTCGGCATAAGCACGGAACCGGCGCAGCACCTCAGCAGCCAGACGATTGCGTACCTCGCCTTGCGGCGGCGTTTCATAAATGCTTGTAACAACCTCCGAAAGCTCCGGCGGATAGCCGCCTTCCGGCGCTGCCACATTGATGCCAATGCCCACCACTGCATAGCGCAGACACTGTTCCTCCACGCCCACAGCCGCTTCTGTGAGAATACCGCAAAATTTGCGCCCATCAAGGAAGCAATCGTTGACCCATTTAATGCCCACACTACGGTCGCAAACTGCTTCCACGCTCTCAGCCACCGCTGCCGCAGCAGCCAGCGTAAGCATATTGGCCTCACGCACATCACACGTCGGCCGCACCACCACACTCATGTAGATACCGCCAGATGCCGGTGAATAAAAGCTCCTGCCCAGTCGTCCACGGCCGGCACTTTGACGCCCTGCCAACACCACCGACCACGCCGGCGCACCATTTTCAGCCAACTGACGGGCACGGTCGTTGGTAGAGCCAAGCTCTGCATGAAATTCCAAATGCCAGTCCCCGGCTTGCGGCAAAAACGCCGCCACCCCTTCTTTAGAGAAGGCATCGGCCACTGCCACCAGGCGATATCCCATATTGGTGCGTGCTTCAATTTCGTAGCCTTCGCCGCGCAGCTTATCAATCGCCTTCCACACAGCATGGCGTGACACCCCAAGGCGGTCTGCCAAAGCCTGCCCCGACAAATGCCCATCAGCCTCACGCAAGGCGCGCAGCACCTCTTCTCCGACGCTCATAAGGATTCTTCCTTTCTCTGAACATAGCAAAAAAGGCCTTCTATGAAGCTAGAAGGCCTTTTGAACATTACGCGTTTTCCTTTGCGATCTTGCAAAGATCAGCGAAAGCGGCAGCGTCATTGGTAGCAAGCTCAGAGAGCATCTTTCTGTTGATGTCGATACCAGCAACCTTGAGACCATGGATCAGGGTGCTGTAGCTGAGGCCGTTCTGACGAGCGCCAGCATTGATACGAGCAATCCACAGTTTGCGGAAGTCGCGCTTACGCAGTCTTCTGTGTTCGTAAGCATACTGACCGCTCTTCATCACTGCTTCGTGAGCAACACGGAAGACACGGGAACGATTACCAAAATAACCCTTTGCCTGCTTTAATACTCTTTTATGTCTCTTATGGGTGTTAACACCGCGTTTTACTCTTGCCATTTATGTTTACCTCCGATATCCTTAGATCATTTTGTTCAGACGCTTGGAATCGCCCTTAGCCATGATTGCGCTCTTACGCAGGTTACGTTTACGCTTAGGGGACTTCTTTTCGAGAATGTGGCTGGTGTAGCCGTGGTTTCTCTTAATTTTACCGGTACCGGTCTTGGAAAAGCGCTTTGCAGCGCCTCTGTGGGTTTTCATCTTAGGCATGGAAATTTCTCCTCTCAATTACTCAGATTTCTTTTCTTTATCTTTTTCGCGCAAAGGCACCAACATCATGGTCATGTTGCGCCCTTCAACCTTGGCTGGCTTTTCAACCTTGCCAACCTCAGCCACTTCATTGGCAACGCGGTCACACAGCTCCTTGCCGGCTTCCGGACGGGTCACTTCACGACCACGGAACATGATCGTCACCTTCACCTTGTCGCCAGCCGCCAGGAACTTGGCAGCGTTGCGTACCTTCGTGTAAAAATCGTGGTCCTCAATGTTTGGACGAAGTTTCACTTCTTTAATCGTGATGACCTTCTGATTTTTACGGGTTTCGCGTTCTTTTTTGTTTTGTTCGTAGCGATACTTGCCATAATCCATAATGCGGCACACCGGTGGTTTCGCACCAGGAGATACCTCAACGAGGTCAAGCCCTCTTTCATCGGCAAGTTTCAGCGCATCGCGGGGATTCATCACACCAACCTGCGCTCCCTGCTCATCGATCACGCGGATCTCACGGCAGCGAATCTGCTCATTCACACGCAATTCCTTGCTGATTGTTATCACCTCCGTTGGTTATTTCCAATAAAAAAACGGGTGGAATCCACCCGTTGACAGCTCAAAATAAGGATAGCACACGCTATCTAAAATCACTGCGACCAACAGCCACTCGCGGCGGAAGGTGAGAAACGGATGGTTTCTGCTTATTGCACGCCTATTATCATACCACCAGAGTGTTTCTCTGTCAAGCCGCTTTTGCTAAAAATTACACAACGCAGAGTCCAACGAAAAATCAAAATAGGAAACCTCAAAGCTTTGTTGTCGCAGAGTTGCTCACACTGCATCACGCAGTGGTCTTTTTATTATGCAGCAAACCAGCCCACATAGGCGCCGAAAACGAGCGCAACCACGCCTACGATGCGGATAACCAAGCGGGCGCGCTGGTAGCCGAAAATCTGTATCATATTCGGTGTGGCGAAGGGACAAAAGATGAAGGCAAGCCCCACAAGCAGCACACCGACACCGGTAAGTTCACGGCCCACAAAGAAGGTGCCCACCCCCATGCAGATCAGCCCAAGCACCATGGCATAGAGCAAAAAGCGCGCTTTTCTGGCGTCGGCTCTGGCCAAGGCGTCAAAGGTGTCGGCACATTCTTTGCTACAAAAGTGGTCCCCTTTTTCGCCATCAAAAACTTTATGGCAATAATCACAGCGTTTTAACATGGAAAATCTCCTTTCATAAGCGGCGCAGCAGTGGGCAGATAAAACGCAAAGGTGCTGCCCACACCAGGCGCGCTGGTGCATTTCATATAACCACCCTGCCCCTGGGCGATTTGTCGGCTCAGGTAAAGGCCAATGCCCACGCCGGGTTTGGCATAGGCAGAGGGCGCACGGTAAAAGCGGGCAAAAATTTTTGCCTGTTCGCTTTCATCAATGCCAACGCCATCATCGCGCACACAGATGGCACAAAACAGTTCGTAGTTTTGCACATCCACCGTCACATGGCCACCGCTCGGTGTATATTTGATGGCGTTATCTATCAGGTTGCACAGGGCTTCTTCCGTCCACTTGGCATCGCAAACGGCACAGCCTGTTGTTTCGCCAAGCGCAAGCGCGATACCGGCGTCCTCGGCTTTGGCGGCATACTGGCTCACCGCGCTCTGCACAATCGGCGCCAGCGAACACTCCTGCGGATGCAAGGCAAGAATCCCCGTTTCCAAACGCGATGATTTCACCAAGCCGCCAATCAATTCGTCGAGTTTTTCGCTTTGTGCGGCAATCACCTCGGCGCAGGTTTGCGCCTTCGGCGAAAGCGGTTCTTCTGCAAGAAGCTGGGCATAGAGACGCAAATTTGCCACCGGCGTTTTTGTCTGATGCGACACATCGCTGACAAGGCCCGCAATCTGGTCATGCTGCTTGGCCAATCGTGCCGATGAATCCACACCAGCCTGCAAATACTGCGCCAGGCGGCTTTCAAAGGCAGAAAGGGTCGTTTCATCAAAATCCGCTTCCCGAAAACGGCCATCAATAGCAGCATCCAGCATGGCGTTCAAGCGTGCAAACAGCGCCCGTTCACGCTGTCTGCGCCAGAGAAGCACCCCCGCACACACAAGCACCGCCAAGCCACAAGCCACCCAGCCCATCATGACTCCCACCTCCACTCATAGCCAATGCCGCGAACAGTGTGCAGCCACTCAGGATTGGCAGGGTCGCGCTCCAGCTTCTGGCGCAAACGCTTCACCGTTACCGAAAGCGCATTTTCTTCAACAAAGGCAGCTTCCTCGCTCCACACACGGTCGATCAAATCGGCACGGCTCACCACATGGCCACGGTTTTCCACCAGCACACGCAAAAGTCGCTGTTCTGTCTTTGAAAGCACCAGCGGCTCTCCATCGCGCGTAAAGACCATGCGCGTGAAATTGAAGTGAAACGGGCCAAGAACCATCGTCTCATCGTGCGCGGCACGCCCGCGCAACTGCACCGCCACCCGCGCCCTGAGCACCGCCAATGAGAATGGTTTGGTGATATAGTCGTTGGCGCCTGCCTCAAGCCCCACCACCTCGTCCATCTCCAGATCATTGGCAGTGAGCAAAATCACCGGTGTCGCATCACCCGCAGCACGCCAATCACGCAAAAGCGCAAGGCCGCTTGCATCCGGCAGATTGATGTCCAACAGCACCAAATCAAAACGCGTAGCAGCGCGCGCCGCTTCGGCTTCCACCGCCGTATGTGCAATGGTCATCGTGCGCTCGGCAGCGTCCAGCGCCATCGCAATACCATGGGCCAACGCCGCGTCGTCCTCAACAAGCAAGATGCGTTCCATCATCCTTCCTCCTTTGCGATTATCCCTATTATACCATAGCTGTGTAGAAATCATGGACACAATTTCTCACCCTCATACCAAAATCATCCCGAAAAAGACACGCCGCAGGTGTCTTTTTAATGGATAAACAGAGTAACTTTTTGATTATCTTTTCATAAATCTTCCAAGTGTCGATATATCCTTATTTTTCAAGGCTTTTCGGCATTTTCTTATTGGCTGAACCCTCACTTAACTTAGGTAAAACTCCTTATATCTTGGCTCTCAAAAGTTGTATAATGAGTTGTAAATTAGGCTATCAATCTTCGCATTTCTTTGTTTGCTCCAACTTCCGAAGCATGAGCATACAAGTCTAATGTTATCGTGATACTTGAGTGACCCATGATATACTGTAGGTTCTTTGGGTTCATGTTCATCTGTGCTAACTTCGTACAGAATGTATGTCTTAATATATGCGGTGTGATGTTTGGTAACTGCTCCTCATGGTTCTTGTTAAATTTCTTCACAATCCCTTTAAGCGTGTATCTGTAATTGCTCTCTTGCATTGGATAACTATTAACGGAAAGAAACAGAAAATCTCTGTAACCGTCAATCTCTTTAATCTTCGGTTTCTGCTTTCTTTTCAACACTCGCTTTATGGCTTGCTCCGTTTCATCACTCATAGGCACTTTACGAATACCGCTCTTTGTTTTCGGCTCGTCTATGTAGTAACCGTCTTTATCTTTCAGTAATTGATGACTAATGCTAATTGTATGATGTTCAAAATCTATATCTTTCTTTGTCAATCCACAGAACTCTGATATTCTAAGTCCAGTTTTAAGTAATATCAGCACATCATCATAATACTTCTGATACACATTGTCATGCTCAATAAAGTGAAGTAGTTCTTTTTCTTGTTCCTCATTTAATGCAATTTTCGGTTTGCTGTCATCTTCAATCACATCACTTAAATTAAAGCCAAATGGATTTTTCCTTACACAGTCATCTTGTATCGCCATATAAAATGACGCTTTCAAGGAACGCTTGTAGTTGCTTATCGTCTTAAAGGAAAATCCTTTTTCTTTCATGCGTATCGCCCATTCTTTAGCGTCTGACGGCTTTATCCTATCAATACTCATTGAACCTAGTAAATCATCTTCTAAGGCTTGCATAAGATATTTGCGACCATTGAGCGTATTCTTCTTTACATTCGGTCTTTGAGCGTTCTTTTTAGCGTATAGCTGACATAAAGTCATCTTACTGCCTTTTGTGTCGATACCATCATACAAATCTTTCTGTATGTTTCGTTCCTTTTCTCGCAATGACAAATCTTCTCGTTTGCCTTTTGGTGTTCTATCCGTAGGTAACAGTTTCCATGCGTAAACATATTCCGTTTTTCCTAGTGCATTGACATACTTGTAACAATATCTGCCGTCTTGTCTTTGACTTTCACCCCTTTGTAATACTCTGTTTTTGTTATCTCGTCTTTTTAATGCTGACATCTTTCTAACTCCTTTCAAAGTAAGAAAGAGCCTTGTATATACGACTTGATAACATCATATCACGCACAAGGCTCTTTTTCACTAGATTTGTTCCAATTCATCTATCAGTTTCTCAAATTTCTTTTTCTTGATAAGCATACGATTGCCATTTTGAAGCACGCAGACATCTTTATGCTCGTTTGCGACTTCACGAAGTTTGTTTTCGCCGATACGAAAATACATAGACGCTTCTTCAATCGTCATCAAGTATCGTTCCCATAGTGGCATACTTAAATCACGCATAAATTAACACCCCCTTTCTGTCATGGATTTCTAAACAGTCTGACGGCTTTTATCATAGCCCACAGGACTTCCACCTCTGCATAGTTCTTATGTAGCCGTACCCATTGCGTGCGACGCTTTTAACGCTCAAGCTGTGGCTGTACGGGAGTATCATTATCTGACAGAGCAGGTCATGGCAAAGATACTTGATAAAGGTATCTCATGAAACATTGACAGTATTCGCTCGCTTTTCATAAAAGGTCATGGCGTATCAATTTCAACGGCTTGCTGTCTGTCAAAGGTATCAGACTGTTTTATTCAGTTGTCAAAGAACACCGAAAGAAGAAAATTCCTTTTCGTATATACCGCGTTGGAGAAGCAGAGAAAGGTAACCAATCTTTAAAACTTTTTTTATTTCTTTCACATCAACACTCAACTGTAAGGTGCATTTTGCTAACCATTTCAAAAATCTTTTTTGCTTCTTTCACAACATATCTGTCCAGCAACCAGCCATTTAATGACTTCTTGATGAAAAATCTTCTTTCCATACCATATAGGGAACGGAACTACCGATTTAATAACCTAATGTTGAAAAAAGTTTTATTTCTTCCACATAACACTATCTGGCAAAGGCTGATTTGTATAATTGCTTGCGAAAGAATTTTATTATTTCTTCTTCCACTCCATATAGGGACAGCAACAGTTAATTTGTGACGCTTTCTCAAAAAGATTTTAAATTTTCTTCCTTTCACAACATATCTGTACAGAAAAATGCGATTTGTGACGCTTTCTTGAAAAGATTTTGATTTTTCTTCTTTTCACACAACACTATCCGCATATATCGAATTTCCGTCACTTTTTAGAAAGTTTTTTCTCCTCTCGTAAAATATCTGTACAGAAAAGTGCGTTTTGTATCCATTTTCCCGAAAAAAGTTTAATTTTCTTCTTTCGTACCAATACTGTACAGAAAAGGCTTGTTTGCTAACCAATTCTTAAAAATATTTCTTCTTTCACTTCATATAAGGACAGCAACAGCCGTTTTGTTGAGTAAATTTGAAAAAAGTTAAAATTTCTTCATTCACACAACATCTGTACTGAAAATGATGATTTGTTGCAGAAATTAAAAAATACCGTCATCTTCTTGTGAAATGTCGGTATAAATTCTATCTTCTATATTCGATTTTTCTAATTCCAGTAAATGCTTATGCTTTTTCTTGAGTTCTGCATTTTTTATCATATCTTTTAATATCGTGGTGTTATTTTGCTTATCCAATTCTTGCAACATCTTGATTGTCGGTGCTACTTGTCTTTGTACCCAGTTTAACGCTCTCTCTAGGGTATAGGGTTCGGGTTGTGTCGTTAAGCGTATCTTTTCTCGATTTTCTCCGATAAACCATGCCCAGTCCTCATCTAGTTCCCATGACCGTTTTGGCAGGCAATCATTTCTCTTTAGAAAACGCACATAATGATTGATGATAGAAAAGGCAGTATGCTCTGCGTCATAATAGGTCAGTAAATCAACAACCGCATAATAGGCTCTTTCATTCTTCATGCGAATTTCAAATCGGTTCTTAATCTCGCATTCTTCAAGTTCTATCCCTTTCTTGACTGCCTGCTCATAGTTCTTTTGATAGGCACACATATATAATTCACTACTTGTTGAGCCAAGATATAATGTTTCTCCTGTGTTTTTAGGAACATCACTTCCGCATTTTTCTGTACCGTCATAGCCTTTCTGATTGCGAAATAAGGAGATACATTCGCCAGCCTTATATTTTGCCTTTAAGCGTGGAATATCAAGCACTCCTGCTCGGTCATTGATTGCTAGGTCAAGTCGCTTCATCTTACCGTCAGCCGTCATACAATCCATCATAAAGTCATACCATGAACGCTCTTGTGCTAATAGATAGGCTTCCATTTGACGACAGCCACGACCTTTTAATTCAAGCAGTACACCTAACTGTTCATTCACAGAACACATAACGAATATATCGCCGATATAATACTGACTTTCATATCCGTATTTTCCGTAATCTTCACGAAGCATATGTTTCGGGTTGAGTTTCAATACATTTTTAATGACCTTTAATGCGTCTGTAGTAGGGAAACGGACACGAAAGTAATCAATCAAGATAAATAATGGCTCTTGTGGATTTAGTCGCTCTAATTCGCTTATAATCGTTTCCTTGAGTGTATCAGAGGGAACAATCTTTCCGTTTTCAATACGGTTATAATATTCTCTAGTGATACCACAAGCAGTTGCTATTTGTATTTGTGTTACTCCGTATTCATCACGCTTTTGTTTCAATTCTTCTAAAAAGTTTTTATCATTCATTTAAAATTCCTCCAATCAAAAAAGGCAACTACCATAATTGATAATTGCCTAGTCATAAATCTTCACATAAGAAAAGACAGTCAATCTTTTACAATCAACTGTCTAATCTGCTTTTCAATATTCAATTTTTCATAGTGACATTCATGTTTGAAAATGTCACACCCTATAAAACAGGATTTTCCCTTATATATTCAGCGTTTCCGCTTACCTTTGTCTCTTGTCTCTTGTTTTTTATGCCCCCCTTGTTAGATAACGGGGGCTTTATATAGTCGCTCGCAGGCTCGCTCCCAGCCGAAGTGAACCAGCCATTTGCCAGCGAAGCTGTCATGGCGAAAGCCTTGGGACTTCCGCCACCATGTCTGGATCACTCCGTCTGCATGTAAAAATCACGCTTTTTTTAACTGGGATTTTATTATTGTGCTATCTCTATTATTTTTTGATTATTAATTTCGTATATAATATCTGCTACATTTTGAACTAATCGCTTATCATGTGATACAAATATTATTGTTCCTTTATATTGCCTCATAAGACTTTCTAATGCCTCAATACTAGGTATGTCTAAATAGTTATTAGGTTCGTCCATAATTAAGACATTATATCTTCCAAGCAACATTTTACAAAGCAAAATTTTTACAATCTCGCCACCACTTAATGTTTGCATTTTTCTTGTGATTACATTTTGTTCCAGTCCCAGCATTGAAATCATGCTTCTTATTTCCGATACAGGATAGTCCGATGACTCTTTTAGAAATTCTAAGACGTTTTTATCTTTTTCAAATTTGTATCCATTTTGTGCAAAGTAGCCAATCTGTACTTTTGGGGATATCTGTATTCCATTTTCCTTGTTTAAAATCATTTTTAACAATGTCGTTTTCCCAGTTCCGTTTGCACCCGTAATGGCTACTTTTTTTCCAAGCGGTATTAAAAATTTAGTATTTTCAAAAAGAACTTTATCGCCCATTTTTTTTGTTAGATTGTCGCCACTGATGGGAACAGGATTGTGCATTTCAAGAAAACTGCTTATTCTAAAATGTATCTGTCTATCCTTTACAGGTTTGCTTACTTCTTCCAGACTTTCCAGTCTTTTCATTACTGCTTGTGCTGATTTATGAATTGCTTTTTCTTTGCTCCCTTGTGACTTTTGATGAGCTAATCTTCCGCCACTTTCCGTATTGTGTTTTCTTTTGCTTTTCCCAACTTTTTGGGCTTGTTTCATTTTCTCATCTATTATTTTTTCTAATCTTTGTTTTTCACTGATATATTGCTCATAGTTTCTTAATTGTGTCTGATTTTCCAGTTCTTTTTGTTCTAAATAGTCCGAATAATTTCCCCAGTATTCTTTGATTTTTCCATTTTCAATTTCCCATATCTTATTGACAACTTCATCTAAAAAATACCTGTCGTGACTGATTACTACGACACTTCCAGAATAATATTTCAATGTATTTGTAATGTACTCTATACTTTCATTATCCAAGTTGCACGTAGGTTCGTCTGCGAATATCACATCATTATTTTCCAAAAATGCCTTTGCTATTTTCAGCTTTGTTTCTTCACCGCCGGATAAATTTTCACCTGCCAGATTATGAACATTTAATTTTCCCAGTACGGATTTATCTTCAATATTTTCAATTTCAATATTTTCCAGTTGTGGAATATAGGATATTTCTCCATAGGTTCTAACATCTGCTGTATCTAGTTTGATTTGCCCCATCAAAACTTTTAATAACGTTGTTTTACCAGCACCATTTTTTCCTATAATTCCGATTTTATCATAGCTATATATTTCTAAATCATCAATATCCAGAATATCTTTTCCGTTATATTCCAGATTTATGTTTTTTGCTTTTATTACTAATTCCATTGTTATTACTCCTTTATTACATTTCATTCTGCTTTTGACACGAGTTATTGTAATAAAGTTCTTATCACGAAATAACTCGTGATATTACCAAATTCTAGGTATCATGTTTTCATCTCCCTTTAGTTTCTTTTTAGATATCCGCTTATAAAAAATTATGAAGCGATAACAGTTAGTTTCAAAAACACATGAACTGGCTGTATTTAAAATTTATATTTTATTACTCACGTTCTGTCTGTTCTGAAATTTTTGACTGGCTGTTTCCTTTATCAAATTTGCGTGTCAGCACATAGCATAAAATAGAAGCACCAATCATAGCAATGCCCGACCAGAAAAACCAGACTTCTACACCAACGATTTCAACCGCTGGACCTGCTACTAAAAGTCCGATTGGCATAGCAAGTGTCATTGCCGTCATCAAAAGTGAAAATACCTTTCCCATGACCTCTGGTTCTGTGGTTTCTTGAATATACGCCATATATGGAACATTGAAAAGTGTACCAGCACCAGCCATAAAGAAACTGCAAATTACAAATGCCCAAAATCCACTTTGCGGTAATGCACCGCTAATCATAATAGCCGTTCCCTGCAATCCAATAGCCAAAGAAATCATTAAAAAGCGTTTGCGTAAGCCACCCCATACGCCCATTATCAACGAAGATACCATCAGACCTCCTGCAAAGACAAATTCTACTATGCTGTTATGCCCTGCGTTTCCACCAAAGTAGTTGTACACAAAAAGAGGGAAAAGAGCACCTAAAGGCATATAAATGATGGTTGCCAGTAAATAAGACGGTAAAACAGCCATCAAAGGTTTATTTTTTCTCATAGCAGATATACCTTGCCCAAAATCTGAGCGAAAATCTGGCTTTTCGACAGTACGGGGAATGTTGGGAATTTTGACAAAAAGCAAGCAGACAATAGCAAAAATAGCTCCCAAAATATCGACAAGCATGATTGCCTTTATAGAAAACAGTCCCATAAGCCCTGCTCCTACTACGGGTCCAAGCATATTGGAAATCGAAGAAATCAAATTTCCCCAACCGCCTGCTTTTGTCAGCATTTCCGCTGGAACAAGCAAAGGTATTGCCGATTGCATAGCAGGACTGTGAAAAGTGTTGCCAAGCCCTCGCAAGAACAAAATCGCATATATGAAAGCGACTGATGGAGTATCCGTTATCAGAAATGCAATTCCCAAAATCACACTTGAAAGTGCAACCAGCCCATCTGCTGTAATCATAACTTTTCCTCTGTTGTAGCGGTCAATCCAAACCCCTGCAAATGGTCCAATCAACAGATTTGGAAGAAAAGAAATGATAGAAGCGACTGTCAAAGTAATCGCCGACTTTGTTTGAATTGTCAGCCACCAGATAACAGCGAACTGTACTGCGGCAGAACCCAGCAGGGAAAACGCCTGCCCTGTATAGATGATAGCAAATTGTTTTTTCCATTTATTCATAAATATCTCTCCTTGTAGTAAAAATAAAACAGACAATGTCGAAAACATTGTCTGCACAAAAGATATGATTATACAAGGATATATTCTAAATATAGCTATAGACAGCTATGTATACCTGTAAATTCATAACTTTTGGCATGACAAACAGAGCCTGTTTCCAGACTTGAAAAAATCATTTCAAAAGTTAGAATTAGTTATACATAACAAATTGCATACTATAGCTACCTCCGTTTTTAAATCTCTTTTATTTTTAACATAGTTTTTATTTTATGTCAATTAAACTCAAATAATTTCAAGTAAAATATACTTAAACAGAGTAATAGTGTCTATAAATATCATTTTCCCTGATACTTATATTTAATTATGATGATTTTTCGTCTTTCTTTTCTGCATTTGAAAAGTTACTTATCAGCCTACGATTTGTAAAGGGTGCTATTCAGCATTGCTTATGCAACAAGCCCTTGACAAACCATAGACTAATAAGTTTTAAGGTAATCAAGCAGAAATGAAATAGTCTGCTGTTTCACAACATAGAAAATGACACTCTATTTCAAGCGGCATTCTATAATCTCTATATTTCTTTGCATAAGTCGGTATATAAGACTCTTTCATTTGTTGTAATTTCGTTGTAAATTCGCTAAATCTTATTGCTTTATATTTCTTTAAATGCTTGATTTATAAGGACTTTTTCGATTTTCTATCTGTTTTTCTATACAAAAAACGTGCGCCCCAAACGGGACGCACGCTTTTTTATTCTTCACGCAAACGGTCCACCACCGAATGTCGCTGCATACGATGCACCGCAATCAGCGGAATCACCGTGCCCACAAGGGCAAAGACCGGTGTTGCCACGAGAAGCGGCCAATACGTTGGCCGATAGCTGAACCAGAAGAAAAGTCCGCTCACAGCATCGCCAGCAAACGGTGAAAGCGCCAAAACCAACACAGCAGCGCACACCACAGCGCCAAGGGTATAAAGCAGCCCTTCAATGACAAGCATTGTACGCAGTTGTTTGGACGTCATGCCGATGGATTGCAGCATGGCCAGCTCACGTCTGCGACTGGTGATGCCGGTGAGAATGGCATTGAACACATTAAGCACAGCAATCACCGCAATGATGCCTGCCAGCGTTCCGCCCAAAAGCGCAAACATACTGCGGAAACTTTTGAACTCGTCCACAAACACCTTGGTGCTTTCGTAGTTGAGATCAGGATTCACATTTTCTGTGTAATCCTCAAGAAAAGCGTCCATGTCGCTGGTGGCACTGTCCTCCGTATCAAACGCATAGTACATGATGTCATTGTTGCCACTATCCGCAATGAAATGTTGCGCGTTCATCACGATTTCTTCAGCGTCTGCCGTACCATATCCATAACCGAGCGAATTTGGCATTGTCACCACTGCTGCCACGGTGTATTCCACATCGTGATATGTTTTCGCGCGTGTTTTGAAGCTCACCGTGTCCGGAATCTCGTCTATTGATTGGTAAATTTTTCCGCTGTCGATGGCAACATACTCCCATTCGTCCACATAGCGCACTGTCACCTTATCGCCAACTTTTTGACAAACAGAGTCAAGTTTGGCATTACCGTAATCGTCATCAGCAGCCACCACAGCAACCGCCTTTTTATCCAAATCGTACACATCGGAAAGGTCGCCTTCCACCACGTTCAGATGATCCAGTTCATACTTCTCCATGCCATAGAGCATCGCATTTGTTGCGTACAGCCCATCATCGGTTCGTGAACGTGCAGCCAGATTCGCCGCAAGGTCTTCGTCACTGTAAAAACCGTTCATCATAGAATGCAGCCACTCTTCTGTGACAAACGTCTGCGCCGATGCACCGGCGCCATAGGTGCGCCCGCCATCGGTCACACCGCCTTGTTCGTTGATGGCAGTAATCACGTCTTCTGAAAGCGGTCTCTTTTCTCTTGAACCGCCATCTTGAAAATAGCTTGCATCGGCAACCTGAAAATCCGTAGCAATCTGATTGCTCACATATTTGTCCATATCAAAGCCATTGACAAAGGTCACCACAAGCTGGAAAAGCACCACCGCAAGCGCCAGCGACACCACCGTGATGATGGTTTTGCCACGGCTGCGGCCGAGATTTGCCCAAGCCATAGAAAAAAGCGACACTTTTTTCTTTTTGCGCTTGCCCTTGCTGCGGCCACCGGCTTCTGTGTAGCGCAGCGCTTCAATTGGCGACACACGCCCTGCCATGCGCCCCGGGCGCAGGCAAGAGATAAAGACCGTTGCCAGCGCAAAGAGCGCCGAGCCAACAAAAAGCAAAGGATTGGTGGAGGTAACCGTTTCAACACCATCAAGCTGGCTGACAACAACTGGCACCAGGAGCTTACCCACAAACCAGCCAAGAATCAGCCCCAAGGGAATCCCCACCACCGAAAGCAGCAGCGCCTGTTGACGAATCATGCGGCGAATCTGCCGTGGTGTGGTGCCGATGGTTTTCAAAAGCCCATAAAAACGCACATCACCCTCCACAGAAATCTGGAACACGTTGTAAATAATGAGATAACCCGTAACGAGGATTAAGAGCAGCATCGCCACAACAAACACCACCGTCATTGGGTCGGCATTTTCTTCCATTGTTGCACCGGTATAACCCCAGTTGACGCCAATTTTAATATAGTTATCCGCTGCCATATCTTCGCGCTGGTAGCCATGGTTGGCGAGAATTTGCTGCATATCCGCTTCAATATGGCGGCTGCCACTTTCTAGCAGCACATCCATATTCCAGCTACCGACCATATCACTCGGTGCAAGACCAACCTCATCAAGCACTTCATCAACACGGCTGTCCGGAATAAAGACCATGCTCGCAGGCGTCACCTCGTCTTTGTCCCACCAACCACAGAGCGTGAAGGTTTGCGTGGTTTGATACACCTGACCCGCACCGACATCAAATGTCAGTGTGATTTTCTTTCCCAGCTCCGGCTTAACGCCAAGCAGTTCAAGCACCGAAGTATCCATCGCTGCTTCGTCAGTACCTTCTTCCGGCAGGCGACCGGTGGTTGGGGTGTTGAAACCAAACTTCGCATAATTTTCGTCGGCTGAACGAATTTCTACAATATCTTTATTAAACGGCGCCTCCGTTGGCGAACCGAGATAGCGGCTTAACCCATGCTCGGCAATCATGGGGTCGTCTTTCAACTCGTTGTACTGTGCCTCGGTCATCTTCTTAAACGTGCCATGGGCATAGCCGCCAGCCTGGCGAAAATTCGACTGCTGAAAGCCTTCGTTGATGGACATGGCAATCGTGAACAGCGAGGTAAACAACAGCGCCGTGAGCGCAATGGCAACAATCGCCACAATGTTGCGCGTGCGGTTGGCAGAAAGGCTCTTCCATGAGAGGTGGCGAATGATTTTCTTATTGCTCACCTTCATACGCTCACCCCCTTGCGCCGATATTGCCAACAATGTGCCCGTCTTCAATGCGCACAATGCGGTCAGCCATCTGGGCAATTTCTTCGTTGTGGGTAATCATCACCATGGTTTGGGCAAATTTGCGGCTCGTTACCTTGATGAGTCCCAAAACATCCTGGCTCGTCTTGCTGTCGAGGTTGCCCGTTGGCTCATCGGCGAGAATGATTGCCGGCTTTGCCACCAGCGCACGGGCGATGGCGACACGCTGCTGCTGCCCGCCGCTGAGCTGATTTGGCAGATTGCGTAACTTCTCTGAAAGCCCCAAGGTGGCTACAATCTCCTCAAAAAACGGCTCGTCTACCGTGCGGCCGTCAAGCTGCAAAGGCAGCACAATATTTTCATACACACTCAGCACCGGCACCAAATTGTACGCCTGGAACACAAAGCCAATCTTGCGACGGCGGAAAATCGTCAGCACCTCGTCCTTGAGCGAGAAAATATCCTGCCCGTCCACTGCCACACTGCCCGATGTTGGTCGGTCAAGCCCGCCCAGCATATGTAAAAGCGTGGATTTGCCGCTGCCGGATGTGCCCACAATCGCCACAAACTCTCCGCTTTCCACCTGCATACTCACATGATCCAGCGCGCGCACCTCTGTGGCACCGCTGCCGTAATATTTACATAGATCTTTTGCTTCTAAAATGGTTGCCATGATAAAAACCTCCTTTATGGAGAATGTGTCTCCTTCTATGCTTTCATCCTACCACAGCCATCTGTCCACCCCGTGACAGGAAAGTGACAGTTTTGACAGATTGCACAAAAAATGAGCGTCCGCAGACGCTCATACTTCTTCGCATTGTTTGCGTTTCTGTTTTTGATGATAAAGAGAATGGTCGGCTTCGGCGCGCAGGCGCACAAGTGCTTCTTCGGTGAGGGGATGCGCCGCATCGAAGGTGGCACTGGCCCAGCCATAGGAGACACCACCAGAAGGCAGGTCGTCGTTCCAGGATGTGGCTATTTCCAAATCAAAACGTGCCAGAGCCGCTGGAATTTGGCTAATGCCATTGCCTTCGACAAAGACTTCAAATTCATCGCCACCGGTGCGGTAGCAACTGCCAATGCTTTCAAATTCTGTACGAATAAGATGGGCGGCAACATCAATGGCATCATCACCACTTTGGTGCCCCAGGCGGTCGTTGATCTGTTTCAGGTTGTCGACGTCAAAAACAACGATGGCAAGGGCGGCTGGTGGTTGTGCCAAAAGCGCGCTCCAATGCAGTTGAAAGGCATTGCGGTTGCTCAGGCTGGTCATGCTGTCTTCCAAAGCAAGGCGACGATACCCTTCAACAACGTCTTTCTGCCGCCGCAGCCGGCCAAAAAGGGCGATGGCATCAAAGGCCATACAGAGCAGGAGAATCGACAAGCCCAGTGTGTAAAGTACGGAGGTGTTGGTGGTGACAAACAAGCCTCGGTAGAAAAAGACGAGCGAAACCAGTACGCAGATATAGATGATAATCATGCCGATAAAGGTCACGCGCAGTTGTTTCTCGCGGCGCTGTACAACGGTGCGCCAAAATGCCAGCGTGGAAACAATGATGGCAGCAATAATCAGGGTGTGTACAATCAGAAGCGATATTTCGATCAGCGGCAGCATACCTGTCATGCGTAAGATGAGGGCGAGCACAACATTGGCCAGGGTCGCAAAGAGGAGAACGGTGAGGCTGCGGTGAAAATCGCTTGTGACCAGGCGAACGTAGAGCAGATACGGTGCCGGTAAGAGAAAGAAGGCGGCATAACCGAGAAAATATTGCAGGGCAATGTTGCCACCATACATGGCGAAAACCTGCGCATCCAAAAGCACCCACAGGCCGGAAAGAAACACAAAGGCCGCCAGCGGCAACATTTGCAAACTTGCCGGACTATGCCAGCTGCGCAGGAGTGCTGCACAGATGAGGAGTACAAGGGTGAGCAAAAAACAAATGATGCCAAAGAGAATGACGCCGCGATTTTCATACATCAAGGTGAACTGAATGGTGCCGGCTGTATCCAACAGCGGTGCGCCAAGAAGAAAGGTATCATAACCCTGGTAGCTGTCAAGCTGCAAGGTCAGCGAGGTGGCATCCTGACAGTTCGACATGGGTACAAAGTGCCAACAGGCACTTGGCACCTTCGCTTGTTCCGGTGGCGAGGTATAGAGGAGATGGTCATCAGCCCACACCGTAACGGCTGTGTAAAACGTATGCAAAGCGAGCACTTCTTGATCGCCTTGCATCTCTGGGGTCATTGCGTGGTGCAAGGTCAGGTTTGTGTCGTTCATGTTAAGAGATTCCGGCAGTTTATTGAGCGCGTGCAGTTCGCCGTCTTGCAGATAAGACCAACCGCTATCAAGCCGCTGTGCCAAAGACGGCTGCAAGCCCTCAAGCTGCGTGTTAAACACTTGCGAAGCCATCAGCACCAACAAAAAAACGACCACCATGGCCGCAAAACTCCAGCGGATCAGTTTGCGGCTGCTGAGATCGTTCATTGGATGCATGACAAATTTTCCCCTCTCTTTAGATATATTTTATAGTACCACATTTTTCAAAAGTATCGCAAGATGCACAAGAACGATATGTAGGCACTCTAAATTTGCATATAAAAAACCCTCATCACAGGGCCAAGAATGGCGTAACATTCAGTGATGAGGGCATATTTTTTGTGGATGTTCCAAAACGGTTTAGAAAAGTGCTGTGCCCATTGGAATACCAACAACAGCCAAAACCAGAATAACGACAACGACCGATAAAATGGCTTGAATGTAGGCTTGTTTCACATCAATCCATTCTGTGTTCCCGAAAACCAGCCCTGCGCGGGAGCTGGCACCTGGGGTGCAGAGCGCTGCGGTAAGGCCGAAGATGAGCAGAGATGCAACAAGGATTGGGTTTGCACCAACCATGCCGGCGATGGTGCAGAACATTGGCGTCATGACAACAAGCAAGATGGTGTTGTTCATGAACTGCGTCAACACACAGGCCACAACAATCGTAAAGACATAGAGGGTCACTGGACTTTGGCCAGCAAGGATTGGTTTGAGCGTAGCCAAGACAGCTTTTGTAAAGCCTGTGTCGCTGCTCATCAAAGCATCGCCGAGTGGGCCAACGGCCATGAGCAAGCAAACCATGTTCCATGGAATCGCATCTTTCGCCAGCTTCACAAAATCGAGCGCTGGTTCGCCATCAAAATACACCATGCTTAAAACAAGCAGCATAATCAGGCACAAACCGGTGGCACCCTGTGCAGATAAAATGGTTTTAATCAGGCTGTCTGGCAATACGCTTGGAATATAAAGGGCAACAAGCAATATAACGAGCATGACAGCACCGAGTTTCTGCTGTTTGGTGACTTTGATTTCTTTTGCAAGATGTGTGAAGTCTTGATCTTTCAAAATGCTCAAATCCAAACGCAGAAGGAATTTGGCACTAAGCATGAAAAGCAAGGTGCTAAGCAGCGAAATAACAACCATGAACGTGCTATAAGGCAGGAATACGACGCCTTCGCCGGTGACAGAGCGCAGGCCATTGACACCAACCATCGCCCATGGCGACCAAGGTTTAACGGTCATACCCATGATGCTGACAAACGCCACACCAATGAGGATAAAGCTCGATTCTTTGCTCTTACGCTTAAAGCCCATGTCTTGCAGCATACGGTAGCAAATGCCCCACATGAGGAAAATCGTTGCATAAATGCCAACAAAAAAGCCGCAAAGGAAAGTCACCAGGAAAAGCATGAAAACAAACAGATAAGGTCTCCCTTTCAGCACACGTCGGCTTAACAGCCACTTGGCCATCGTGTTGGTAAGACCGATGTCTTCCAGCCATTTCGTAAAAATCGAAAAGAAAACAATCAAGAGAATGATTTCTGCGCCAAAGCCAGCACCCACAACTTCCGTTGCTGTGCCCATGCCAGCCAACACAAGAAAGATCAACGCGGCAAAGCTAGGAATAACAAGGCCGATAAAAATCCAGCCCCAAATGGCGCCGACGAAAATCATCGTGATGCGCACACCATATTCGGTTAACGTCTCGCCCTGCGGCAAGAACCAACCGCTACACATCAGCACCGCCATGATCAGTGTGTGGACGTACAACTTGGTACGAGATTGAGAAGTGTCTGCCATAATGTATAACCCCTTTACAACGCTCCGTTCGCAACGGAGTTTCTTAATTTATGGTTATCATAACAGCTCCTAATAGACCAGGTTGTTGTGGCCACAACAGATTACCAGCCCGTTTTGGTTTTCCATCAAAAATTTTTCACTGTCTCTTATCACCAGCTCCTTTCCTACCTTTGTGCCAATAAAAAGCCACAAAAAATGCACCGCAGGGTTGCGGTGCATGAGGTTTATTATTCGTTACGCTGCCAACTGAGCGCAGCTGCGGCATATACAGCAGCACCGACAGGCAGTGTTTTGTCGTTAAAGCGAACAGCCGGATTGTGCAAATTGTAAACGGGTCCTTCCTCCACTTGTGCGCCGATCATGAACATAGCCGTCGGCACGTGCTCCGAAACGTAGGCAAAGTCTTCGGATGTGGTGGCTTTGTAACCAGGCGTCAGGGTAATATCCGGCGACATCTGACGATAGACATCGGCAAATTGCGCGTTCAGCGCATTGTCACAATGCAGCGCTGGAATATCGCCAATGAGTTCAAAGGTAACTTCGGTGCGATAAGCAGCAGCCACATGTTCAATGACTTCGCCAATGCGCTTAACAAGATGGTCACGCAAATTGGCATCAAACACGCGCAGCGACCCTTGCATGAAAGCAGTTTCAGGGATGATGTTGAAAGCGCTGCCAGCGCTGATCTGACCGATGGTGAGGGTGGCCTGTTTGTCGGCCGGACATTCACGGGCGATCAGTTCCTGCAAGGCAAGGTAGATATGCACAGCGGTGTTGATTGGGTCAATACCGAGATCCGGCATGGCGCCGTGGGTGCCCTTACCGGTGAGTGTAATCTTGAACCCATAGAAAGCAGCCGCTGGATATTCACCATAGGCAATCGTCCCAACAGGATACATCGAATAGACATAGGCAGCCATGGCCGCATCGACACGCGGATTATCCAATACACCGTGGTTAATGGCAGAACGCGCACCTTCCGACAATTCTTCGGCAGTCTGGAAAAGCAGTTTCACCGTGCCTTTCAGTTCTGCTTCATGGGCTTTAAGCATTTTTGCGGCGCCCAATAAGAAGGTGGTGTGCAAATCATGTCCGCAAGCGTGCATGCAGCCATTGGTGGAAGCAAAGGCTTCGCCGGATTCCTCACGCATCGGCAATGCGTCCATATCGGCACGCAACAACAAGCATGGCTCGCCTTGCCCCAGCTCCACAACAATGCTGTTGCTTTCAGCGAGAGTGGTATAAGAAAGCCCCATTTCTGTTAAACGTGCCTGCACATAGGCGCAGGTTTGCGGTAAATCAAAACCACGTTCCGGAATTTGATGCAGCGCATGACGCCAGGTGGTCAATTCGTCTTGCATCGCCTGGGCTTCACGATAAAGTTCTTGATACATGGTGATCGCATCCTTTCAATCTTTGTTTTTATTGTAGCACACTCTGGGCATATCGGTCTTATAACAAAAGGATTGTTGTTTCGCACGAATCATCAAGTAACTATGAAGAAAAGGCACCACCCGTAGATGGTGCCCTTTCAGGCTAATTTACTTGGCGTCACGCTGCCAGTTCAGCGCCGCGCAAGCATACACAGCGGCTTCCACAGGCAACGCTTTGTCATTGAAGCGCACCTTTGGATTGTGCTGATTATAGATTGGTGTGCCGTCATCAATCTGTGCGCCGATCAAGAACATGGCTGTTGGCACATGATCGGAGAAGAACGCAAAATCTTCCGATGCCGTGGTATGTACCCCTTCCAAGAGCATGAGTTGTGGTGCCATCTCTTTGTAAACCTGAACCAGGCGCTCATTAAACGCAGGGTCGCAGACAAGCGGTGGAATATCGCCGAGCACTTCAATCTCAGCCTTGGTACGATAGGCAGCCGCAACGTGTTCCACCACTTCACCAATGCGACGAATCATCTGCTTTCGCAAGTCGTTGTCGAACACGCGCAAGGTGCCCTGCATCACTGCTGTTTCAGGAATGATGTTGAAGGTGGTGCCGGCACTTATCTGGCCAATGGTGAGGGTCACTTCCTTATCGGCAGGACATTCACGGGCGATCAGCTCTTGCAGAGCAAGGTAGATGTGCACCGCCGTATTGATCGGATCAATGCCGAGGTCTGGCATCGCACCGTGGGTGCCTTTACCGGTGAGTGTGATTTTGAAACCATAGACGGCAGCCGCCGGCGTAGGGCCATAGCCAACGAGGCCAACCGGCGCAATCGACGCCACATGCGTAGCCACTGCTGCTTCCACGCGCGGATTTTCCAGCAAGCCTTCTTTGAGCGCTGCTTGTGCCCCACTGAATGTTTCCTCAGCTGGCTGGAAAAAGAGTTTGATGGTGCCGCGCAATTCTGCTTCATGAGCCTTGAGCAGCTTTGCCGCCCCCAGCAACGCAGCAGCGTGCAAATCGTGGCCGCAGGCGTGCATACAACCGTTGGCAGATGCAAAATCAACGCCGGATTCTTCACGCATTGGCAGGGCGTCCATATCGGCACGCAGAAGCAGGCAGTGTTCTCCTTGCCCCAACTGCGCCACCACGCTGTTGCCATCGACAAGCGTTGTAAACGGTACGCCCATTTCCGTCAGTCGAGCCTGCACATAAGCGCTGGTTTTTGGCAGTTCAAGTCCCAGTTCCGGCATCCCGTGAAGCGCGTGCCGCCAAGCAGTCAATTCCTCTTGCATCGCCTGCGCTTCGTTAAAAATATCCTGATACATGATGCTTCGCATCCTTTCCTGACGCAATCGTCTAAAGATTTATCTTTATTATACCACAAGTAAACAAAGCTGTTATATAACAAAAGTTTGTCGTTTTACGTTTCTGCACAAGTGTCTGCCAATAGAACATCAGTGCTGCGACGCATACAGTGCATCCAGCATGGCCAGATAATCGTCGTTCATGGTTGTCTGAAGGATCTGTTCAAAATCATCGCGCAGCACATAGACAGGGCGTTGGCTATCGAGGTGCATCGGTAAAATTGGGCTTACGGGGCCACGTTCAGCAGCCGCAAGCCATTTTATAAGAATCGCGGACAAGGCCCCATTTAATGTTTTCTGCCACTGGCCGTCTCTCTTTTCAAAGAAACCAAAAAAGCGACGGTTTTCCGACGGTGTATCGAAGCTCTTTTTTACATCTAGCACCGCCTCCCGTTCTTCTGGCTTCATCGCAAACGTTGGCAGGGTCATGATACCAACAATGGCTGCATCCTGTTCGCGTGTGCGCGGTTTTTCGAGTGCTTTGGTATAAGCAGCAAGCGGCGTCAAATCCACAGGTTTGCGAACAAAAACCGCAGATTCTGCCGAAAGCATGGTTTGCATTTCTTCATCCAAGGCCTGAGTTGCCGCTTCTTTGGCAGCCTGCTTTTTCGCACAGTGTTTGTGACCATTGGCCAGACGCGATACTTGTGCACCAGCAGCCAGTGCTAAAAGATAGGTTTCGGCGCAATCGTCTTCGTTTGCGAAGCTGTGCAACTCGCCGTTTGCGAGGAAGCCATAGCGTGTCACATCTTCGCCATAGTAGCCGGATTCCGCCATTTCTTCGGCAACCATGCCCACATAAATATCGCGATGAATGCCTTGAGATTCGTTCATAAAAACGCCTCCTCATAATGACAAAGGCAGAGTCTGCACTCTGCCTTTGTTTTCAGATGGTTTTATCGAAAAGGAAAGGATGAAATGAAACAAGGTTCATCTTAGTTTTCCATCATTTGGTAAACTGGTGCGCCTTCGCAATCGGCTGGCATTGGTACGCCAAGCAGTGCAGCGACGGTTGGCGCAACGTCCACTTGACGAACGATACGCTTCATGTTTTCAACATGTTTTACACCTGCGCCGCAAGCAACGAAGATTGGGGAAACGCTGGTGCCATAATAGCCACGATAGGTGGACAGACCCTGGCCGTGTTCGGTAACGAAATGTTCACGGTTCATGTAAATAATATCGCCAGTATATGGCCCGTTGAGACCAATGACTTCTGCATCTTTGTTATGGAAAGCCATAGCAATGATACGGTTGCCGTCAGCATCACGGTATCTGTAAAGATCATCAATGATCTGTTCTTCGAGATCATACTTATCAGCTGGGTCAACAATGCCATATTTGTCGCGGCCCTTGGTGTTGATCCAGATATAACTGGTACGAACAGCGAGAGCTTTCGTCTTGGAGAAGTCGACTTCAGCAGTATCGTTGCCGTTTTCGTCCTTCTTCATGACGGTATAACCAAGTTCACGCATGATGCCTGCGCTGACACCGCCTGCACTGCCAAGACGTGCTGGTGGCATGGTGTGAATCTGTTCGCCATGGTCAGAAGTAAGGATGATGGTCCAGCCTTCGTCAATCAGGTGCAGATAAGCGCCGATGTATTCGTCTGCCACTTCATAGGTTTTATCGATCTGCTTCTGGTATTCTTCTTCTGGTGCAGCGCCTGGTTTCTGTAAAGCAAAGTTCCAGAACTGGTGTGCGCTGTGGTCGATGAAGTGATGATGGCTGAATACCACATCAAGGTCTTTTTCCTTAATCAGATAGTTGATAGCGCGTGCCTGCCACATAGCATTGTGTTCCCAGCTTGGGGTCAGGATCTTCTGAGCAAATTCGAGGGTGGTGCCGCCCATCTGAGTGAATGGTGGTACATAGCCGCAGTTGTCGATGACTTCTTTGTAGATGGATTTTGGGGACCAACGATCATCGCAATCCACTTTGAAGGCGGTGCTCATCCACATGCGTACTTTGCTGCCGTCTGGAGCGATTTCCAGGCATTTGTAAGAACGGGTAGCCATGGTCTTTTTGCCGTGGTCGAGGTTTTCATCGAGTACGTCTGTCACCATTTCTTCGCCTTTAAGCACGCAGAGTGGTTCAGCGTCTTTCTTGCTGCGGTACACTTCAACGGTGTCATAGATGCCTTCTGCGTTCTTGAGCACCAGGCATGGACGGCGCATTTGGCCACCGGCGGTATAGGTGATAAATTCACGCGCACCTTCTGGCAATTCTTTTGCCCATTTATTTGGTTCAACGATGGCGCTCTTAATTTTATCAAATGGCACTTTTGCGAGCTGTTCCATCGCAGCGCCACCCTGTTTGTGGAAGTCTACGTTTTTGATGCGTTTCATTTTATAGCGGTTGAGCAACAGTTCGGCTCTGTTGGTCTTTGCATCAACCTTAGAAGCATCGAATTCAGCGTACTTATCGCCTTCTTCATCGTCGTCTTCGAGATCAAGTTCGTCGATGACGCAGTCGGTAGCAGCATCGCCAAGGTTTTTGGAACCGATGTGATCAATAAATTCATTTTCGGTAATCTCGGTAGATGCTTCTACATATTTTTCAATGTCGATGTTTGCAATGGAATAGTTGACAGAAGCAGGCTGCGTGCCATCAACCACCATCAGATTTTCGCTATCACTGCTTGGTGGCCAGGAGCTGCCAGGCCATTGCCAAACGAGGGTTTTCAACCCTGCACGAGCAGTGACATTCCAAAGCTGTTCAGCTTGGCAAAGGCGGCTATCCAAACCATAGATGATGGTATCAAGGTTTTCTGGGTCCTGGTTCCAGAAGTCGGTAACCCCATGCACGCCAGGGTTGCAGCCACAAGCAAGGGTCGTCCACTGAGCAGGCGTAATGGTTGGCATGGAGCCAAGCAGTTCAAGATTTTCACGGGCAGCGCCGTTGTCCACCATTTTTTTCAGATTAGGCATTTTGCCAGCGTCCATGAGACGTTTTGCAGTATAAGGTTCCATGCCATCGAGGCCGAGAACCATGACTTTTCTTCCAGTTGTCATTGAATGTTTCCTCCTTCAAAGGTTTAGTATCAACTTGTTGTATACATCATATCAAAGGTGCTTTTATGTCGTTGTTGTGCCCACAACAGATTTCATTGCGAAAGAAAAAAATCGTAAAAAATTGTCCGCCCCTGCACAGGTACGCCTGATATACACAAAAACGCCGGCTTTGCACAAGGCAAAACCGGCGGCATTGCTTATACAGGAAACATGAGATTGGCCAAAGGCACGCCAATGAGCGCATAGGCAATCATCACCAGAACAACGCTCATGATACCCAAATAGTACGCCCATTTTGGCGCAATCCATTCGGTGTTCGCAAAAACCAGACCGCTGCGAGAGCTGGCGCCTGCTGTGGCAAGTGCCGCAGACAGGATGATGATGCCAATAAAGGTCACCGTCACCGGATTGGCGCCAACGAGGGTGCCAAATTGCAGCGCCACCGGCGTAAACACCGCCAATAACACAATGTTGTGTACAAATTGTGTTGTAATGCCGTACAAAAGAATGAGCACAAGATAAAACATCACCGGTGAGAGGTTTTCCACCAATGGGCCAAAAACAGCATGGATACCGGCAATGATGCCTGCATCTTCACTTTCTAAGGCACTTCCTATCACAGCATTGGCAACCATGAGAAAAACGATTTGCCAAGGCACTGCTTCCTTTGCCAGTTTATCAATCTGGCAGAGTTTCTCGCCATGCGTGCGGCCAACGCCCAGAAAAACAATCAAAATAGCCCCCACACCGAGCACGCCCATCTGATTGAGAAAAGCGGTCAACGCCCATTCTTCTGGCAAAAGGCTGGGCAGATACATCAAAAGGAAAAAGGCAATGAAAAATACAGCGCCAATCTTTTGGTCATGCGCCAGTTTAACCGCTTCATCCGGAATCACATACGTTTTAAGCGGAGAAAGGTCAAGACGCATCAGCTTACCAATAAGCAGATAAGTGGCGATGATGACCATGGAAACGATGAACATATACAAGGTAAACAGCGAATAGTTCAGCGTAAAGCCTTCGCCCATAAACGTCGTCAACGCGTTCACACCGATCAAGCTCCATGGCGAAAACGGTTTGCTAAGCATACCCAAGCCGGAAATGAAGGTGATGGCAAAGCACATATAGCTTGAAAATTTGCCGGCTCGTTCAAACCCTGCCTCGTCACAAATTTTATAGGTGACAGGCCACAGCAAAAAAATCGCTGGATAAATGTCAATCATCAGCCCCAGCACATAGATAAGCACCATGAAAGCTGTCACAAACAACCATGGATGCCCTTGCAAAAAGCGAATGCGAATAAACTTCTGTGCAATGTAATTATCCAGCCCCACCTTGTTGGCATAGGCAATAAAGCTGGTCAGCACAATAATCACGACAACAATCTCGCTGGAAAAGCCCGCATAGAAAAACGTGCTTGCAGGCTCGCCGCTGGCCACCGCAATCAACACCACCGACAAAAAACTCGGATAAATCAAATCCAGGCAAATCCAGCCAAACATCAATCCGACAAAGATGAATGCCACTTTCATGCCAAACGCTGTGATGGGCGCTACCGGTGGTAAAAACCAACCAGCAAACGACAGCATCAGCCAAATCGCCACGCGCACCCAGTAGCTTGCGCCATCTTTCTTACCTTCTGTTGACATACTTTCCCTCCTCAACAATAACAAACCTCGATGATAGAACAATCATTAGTTTTATAAATGAATCCTATCATTTCAATTTTTATGCCACTGTTGTCGCCACAACATTTTTTCACTATAATTGGTGGTAAGTATGGCATATAATACCTGCACAAATTCCGCATATCAAGGAGGAGTCCTTCTATGTTTGAGCAAAACTTTTTCCCCGTAGCCTCCAGCCAACTCAGCGAGGCTTTTCCCGAACTCAAACACTTCATCCTATCCAACTATACCCAAACATTCACTGTTAAAAAAGGCGCCGAAATTCCTATGGCCGATTCCAACGACGAACTGCTCTATTTGGCCAAGGGCAAAGTCAAAAACTACCTCTACGATGAGGACGGTCACGAACAACTCATGTATATCTTCATTAAAGACACGCTCATCTTTCACACCATCAGCGAACAATTCTGCAAAAGCCTTGTCGCCTTAGAAGCGTGCACCATTTACAGTGTCAAATTTTCCGAAGTCTTCGCCTTTCTCCAACGTGATCCCAACTACATCTGCGCCTTCACCAAACTCATCGCCTCGCGTTATGGTATTCTCTTACAGCAAATTCTCACCACCAACCGCCAGTGTGCACGCCACAAAGTCTACGACTTTCTCTATGGGCTGGCGTCAAAATTCGGTGTTGAACAGGAGGATGGCAGCATTCTCGTCAATAAATTTGCCACCCTCACCGATATTGCCTCCATGCTGGGCGTGCACCGCTCCAATGTTACCAGTTATATCAACGAGCTGGAAGCACAAAACATCATCGCCCGCCACAAACGCCAGCTCATCGTTAAAGATATAGATACCTTGGAAGCGCTGCTCGAAGAAACATCATCATAGTATTTCCCCACCTGCCATCGGACACCAAGAGGAGGGACTCATATGCATCTGGATCAACTGCGCTATCTCATTCTTATTGATAAGCTTGGCTCCATTCATAAGGCAGCTGAGCTTGCTCATATTTCCCACCAGGCGCTGAACAAATCCATGAAATCGTTAGAAGCAGAGCTCGATTGCGCCCTGTTTTCCTACCATGCACGCGGCGTTGCGCTCACAGAAAAAGGTCTTATGCTGGCAGACACGGCCGAGGATGTGGTCAAGCGTATGGACGATGTGATCGCCAAGCTCCACCAAAACGAACCGATCTCACAACCCAAAACAGAAGAGCTGACCATTTTTTATTCACCAGCCATTTCGAACTTAAACATCAGTTATATCACACAGATCTTTGTCGAATCCAATCCTAATGTACAGATGACGCTGATCGAAGAAGAAACCGATCAAATTAAAAAGATCATTTTTGACTACCAAGAACCGGCGCTTGGTCTAATCGCTGCGATTGAGCCGGTTCAAGCTGTTCCGAATCAGAAAATCCTGCAATTTTACCAGGACAAACTCTACGCCGTGGTGTCCCTGGGCCACCCACTGGCAAAACAAAAAAGCGTGTCGTTACGCACGCTTTTAAAATATCCTTTAGCCATTTACCAAAGCAATTATTACATCGCTAATCCTCTAAAGAAGTTCCTGGATACATGCGGAACTCCCATCTATCAGGTTATCACGAACAACACACAAATCTATCGCAATGCCATCAGCAATCAACATTGTGTCGCCTTCATCAATAAGGCCGCACGAAAAAAACACACGGCCTTTCAAACCATCGCCGATGAAATCGTGTATCTGCCAATCACCAACATTCCGCCCATCATCATGGAAGCCATTATGACGGAAGACTACCTCGCCTGCCACGAAACCAGCATTAAAAAACTCCTTAGTCTCTGCCATGCGCTCTGCTAAAGCAGGTTCCAGGTGTATCCATACACCCTCATTGCCTCTGCCGCAGCCGCGCCGTAGGTAGCACTCGTGGCCTTCATGGCGCTTTCATAGTGCGCTGGGTCGATTGTCGGTGCATAGTTTGCGATGTCTGTAACGATCTGCATGTAACGCTCGTCAAAAACGTCTTTGCAATACGCATCGTGCTGTTCGCGGATGGCATCGGTGCTGATCTGGTTATTGTACCAGTAGGTTTTCGAGTACACCGGTGCGACGATCTTGCCTTCCTGCTCCAGTTTCATTTTCTTATGATAGGTCCATTCCAGGCGTGCATTGGTGAGATGCTTGAGTCGCCCGCGGCTATCCACGTAGGTCAATGTATGCCAGGTTTTATGCAAGGTATCCTTGGGAATAGTATCTTCTTCAAAGTTTTCCTTTTCGCGCGCTACCCATTTTTCAAAAGCCGTATAACTCGTGCGCGACAGCGTCTTGCGGCTGTAGGCATAGTGAATCAGCTGCTCCGTCACTGCCAGTATTTCCTTAGAAAAGATGCTGGCGGTTTTTTTACAGATATCTTTCAAAAGCGGCACAGCCCGGTCGCTCCCTGGCACCTGCACAAAGGTATCGAAGCCTTGCAAAAATTCCAGCGGATAGTCTTCCTGCAGAATGTTAGCAAGCTCCAGCTTCACCTCATAGGCGATGTTCTCACGTTCGCCAAGCGGCACGTGACGCGTTTTTATCAGCGTGCGTAATGGCATCGGTGCCAGCCCTTTGTGTGCAGCCTCGTCCATCATCGCAAGAATCTTGTCTTCGTTGTTACTGATGAGATAATGCCGCTTTCCCTCTGCAAAATACGCGGTGCCATATATATTGAATTCTGTATCGATGTAGCCCTCGTCAGCCATTTGCCGAAATTCTTCCGCCACTTGCACGTCGCGGAACAAATTCATTGCGTTTTTTACCGTCATTACGCATCCTCCCCTTCCATGATTTTTGCCACATAGGACACCGCCGTCACGCTTGCCTCCAGGCCGTGATGAACACGCGGAACAATAGTTGCCGGTGCATCCAAAAAAGCACTGAAGATCTCATCGGTGAAAAGTTCCGTCGTCTTCCCCTGGCGGTAGACCAGTCCGTCTTTCAGAAGTAACGTCTTTTTAAACACGTCGAGCAAAATCTCCTCTGTATAGTGGGTCACATAAAGGATTGTCATCGGCGTGTTCTGCGCTAGTTCGCTGAGCGTATTCAAAAGATGCTCGCGAGCATAGATATCCAACCCCGTGCATGGCTCATCCAGGAGCAAAATATCTGGGTTTGCCAGAAGAGCACGCGCTATCAGCACGTTTTCGCGCTCACCCTTGCTCATCATATGAAACGGCTGATAAATCTTGTCGCCAATGTGTAGCTCACTCAGAAGTTGTTTCGCTTTTTTTACACACTTATCCCCTGCATAGTCACGCCCCAAAGCACCCGTCGCACCAGAAAGAACGATATCCAACGCCGATTCCTTCGTGTACTTCGTATCAAAAAACGATCCACTCACCCAGCCAATGCGTCGCCGCAGATCGAGGATATTCTCCGGTGTATAGGTTTCACCCAGCACCGAAAAACTGCCTGAGGTGGGCTGCCTGTATCCCGCAAGGAGCGAAAGTAGCGTTGTCTTACCGCTGCCGTTCATCCCAAAGATGAGCCAGTGCTCACCACGCTCCACCTGCCAGGTGATGTCTTTCAGCAAATACTTCGAGCCCGCCTTCAGCGACAGGTTCTTTGTTTCGATGATGTTCATGTCACCCGCTCCTTTAAAAATCAGCGTCCGTCAAATGCAGGCACTCATTGGTTCTGTTCCTATCCATATCAATTGCCACCGTGAAACCTTCTTCGCCCACGATACCAAGATTCGTCACCAGCCAGTCCATGATCTCCGCCACACGCGCAATCGACATTTGCCGCGTCGTCTCCGAATAATCCAGATCTGGGTAGCAATTGTAGTCAAATTCATCCACATAATACTTCGCGCTCTGATAGATTTCCGGTTCCACCCCGTATTCAATACGGCCACATTTGTCACAATAAAGCTCCGTACGTCCATCGACAATTTCATTGAATGCAATGCTCTTTACGCGCAGCGCACTGCCGCAGTATTTACACACACAACGCTCTCTTCGCTTCTGGAGTATCTTCGTGCGATTGGTATTTTGAGTATTCATCATAACCCCTCCATACAATAACAGGTATAGGGCTGGCATTTGCCAGCCCTTAAAATATGTATTAAGTAAAAATCAACGTCCCCAATGGCATCCCTATCACAAAGCAAACGATGAAAAGAACCGCTAAAATAATTGCGATCGGTTTATACATCGCCGAAGCCTTAATCCATTCAGTGTTACCGAAGACAAAGGCTGCCGGCGCAGAAGCTGCAGGGGTGAGATAAGCCAATTGGTAGCAGAACAGCATGCACATAACAAGCGGCAGCAGCGGCACATCCATGCTGGTGCAGATTGGTGCACAGATGTTAATAAAGAGCACCAGAACGACGGTATTGTTCGCCACGTTGGTAATCAATGTTCCCAACAACAAAACGATGAAAGTGAACAAAAGATAGGAACGCCCCGCAAACAGCGGCGTCAAAGTTTGCACCAACCAGGTATTGACACCAGTGGCGTCGCTAGTGAGAATACTAGAAAACGGCAAAATCACAGCGAACAGATAAATCATGCTCCAGTCAACACTCTTCACCGCTTCCTGATAATTCAGAAACGGCTTGCCATCCACATGAATGACAAGAGCTAAAACGATCAGAAGCAGCATCACACCGATGATACCCCAACCTGAGAGCAAGTCGGCAATATAGGTGCCTGGCAAAATCAGAGCCACAATGTCCACGCTAAGCAGGAGAACAACCATCAAAACCGTGAAGAAAATAGCCAGTTTCTGGGTTTTGCTCAAAATCAGATCCTTCGGATCGACAAAATCCACACTGATGGCTTTCAAACGCGAAAGATCCAGACGGAAAACATATTTCATGCAAAAGAAATAGGTAAAAATCAGAATCACGCTCATTGGTACCGTGAAGAGCACAAACTGCGCAAATGGAATGGAAATCTGTGCCACCGATTTCAGCGCGCCCAGCACAATCTGTGCCGTCAGATGGTAAGGCAAGGCCGTCAATCCGGCAGTCATTGATGCGAAAACGATACCGAGCACCATCAAAGATGGATATTTCTCGTAGTGTTTGAAACCAAACTCATCGCAGATATTGTAAAGAATTTTCCAGAAAAAAATAACGCTGGCAAAAGCATTGATGAACGTCCCGCCGATAAAGGCACCGAATAACATCATTAAGGTAAAAACCCAAGGCTTGCCTTCAATCGCTTTGCGGCTGATGATCCAGCTCGACAGGTATTTGACAAGACCTGCACGATCCAGTGCGCCGGTGAACGCCATGACCAAAATCATGAAGACAACCGTTTCATTACCAAAAGAGAGCGCTGCAAAATCAGTAATCGTATAGGCGCCGGAAAAGGCGATGGCCAGCATTCCCAAAAAGCTTGGCCAAAGCAGCGATGTAGTGGACCATGCATAAATGAGACCTAAAAATACACCAATCATCTGCATGCCAAACGGTGTAATGGCACCAAATGGCGGGAGCTTCCCAAACCCAAACATCAATAACACCGTAATAATCACATGAAAATACAGCAGGTTGTGTTTCTTTTTTGTTGCTTGTTCCGACATCGTCGTCAACCTCCAATCTCAAAAGACGGATGGCTGTTTCGCATAAATATCCGAAACAGCCTCCGACATGAAACTGCCACAACCTATTAGTATTCTTCGGTCAAAATCTGATAAACCGGTGCGCCTTCGCACTGTGCTGGCATACGCACGCCGCCAACGACAGCAACTGTTGGCACAAAATCAATCTGCCGAATGACACGCTCGGTTTCAAAGCCCTCTTTAATACCAGGGCCGGCAGCAATAAAGATTGGAGAAACGGAGGTATCTTTAACGCCGAGCGTAGTTGAAAGGCTGTCGCCATGGTCAAAATTGTAGCCTTCGGCGATCCAGTAAACAATGTCTCCACAGTCTGGCCCGCCATAGCCGAGTAGCACGGCGTCACGGTTGCGCAGCGCGATGCTAACGATGCGCTTACCGGTCTTCTCATCGCGATAGCCGTAGAGATCAGTCATGATCTGTTCTTCCAGCTCGTACTGATCGGCTGGATCTACGATGCCATCAATGACGCTGCCATCAGGCTGTTTATGTTTGTTGCGACCTTTGATGTTGAGATGGATGTTGCAGGCACGGTTGGCGACGGCTCGAGTCTTGGTCCAGTCGATTTCACGCAGGTCATTGCCTTCTTCGTCCTGCTTCAAAACGGTGTAGCCAAGTTCTTTCATGACGCCAACATTCACCCCGCTTGGGTCGCCCAAAAGCTGCATGTCGTGGGCTGGAGCAACCTGGCCATGGTCAGAGAAAATAAATACGGTCCAGCCTTCATCCAAAAGATGAAGGAACTTGCCGATATAATAGTCGGCCTGTTTGTAAAGGTTTTCCATCCATTTTTCCGCCATAGAGACAGGGTTGCGGTTCCAGTCCTTGTCGGCAAGGTGCTTAATAAACATGTGCTCTTCAAGGTCGATGGCATGATAGTGAGAGAATACAACATCAATATCTTCGCTCTCGATCATATAATGAATGGCTTTGGCTTGCCAGTCGGTGTTGCTGTACCAACAGTCAAGCATGCAATCAGTGATAAGAGTATCACTCTGACAACCAACGTTGGAGGTTGGAGTTGGATAGCCAACGTTTTCGCAGAGATCTTTATAAATGCGTTTTGGATGGTAGACGCTATCGTTATCGATATCCATGGCTGGAGAAATGTACATGGAAATCTGGGTGCCATCCTCCGCCAGTTCTAGCACCTTCAAGTTGCGAATGACACGGTATTTTTTATCTGCAACAATGGCTTCATCCTGAATACTGCGGACCATCACATGTGGGGATAGTACAACAATTGGATCGAGCTCTTTCTTAGATTTGTACAGTGCCACCTGATTGTAGGTGCCATCTTCGCCCTTTAAGATCAGCGCTGGACGACGGATGAGACCGCCTGAGAAAAGCACGGTAAATTCTTTGGCGCCTTCTGGTGCATTGGTCCAACCACTCGCATCCTTGATCGGCGAAAGAGCAAGGTCGAGAGAATTTTCTGTTGCGGCAGATGTGCCTTGTGAGAAGTCCATAATGATATTCGCATGACCTTCTTCAGTTTTGAGCGCACCGATTTTGCCAAGCAGAGATTTTCCTTCATCGTCGTCCAATTCCAACCCTGTAATGACACAGGCAGCGTTGGCTTCGGACGCAGCCTTTCTGCGGAAAGTGACTTCCGGCTGATTCACGTTAGCAGCCAAGAGTGATTCGCCTTCAATTTGAGCCACACTCATGCCGACACTCCCTGGTGAAGTGCCATCAACAACATAGAGATTTTCACTATCGCTGCTTGGTGGCCAAGCACTGCCAGGCCAGTGCCAAACAAGAGTCTTCTTGCCAGCTTCTGCGAACACATTCCACAGTTGTTCAGCTTTGCAGAGACGGCTGTCAAAGTTGTAGGCAACCTTGTCGATGTCGCCACCAACACGACAAAAATCGGTAATGCCATGGACATTGGCATAACAGCCGGTGGCTAAGGTAGTCCACATTGGCGGCGTTACGGTTGGATGGCCACCGAGCATCACGAGATCTTTTCGAGCGGCGCCGCGACGGATGAATTCGGCGGTGTTTGGCATCTTACCTTCGTCAACGTATTTTCTTGTGAGTCGTGGGTCCATGCCGTCAAGACCAAGCAGTAAAATTTTGTCATTCAATGGTTTTCGGTTCATCATTGTTTTTGCTCCTTTATCTTGTTGATTGTGCGCGAATGAATGCTTATTATTTCTCCGTGTCACGCATTCGTTATTGACAAATATCATTTTAATAAATTTCTAATTTTTATAAATAAGATAAATGTTGCAAATACAAAGACTTGCAACCAACGGTTACAATCATTTTTCACAAGAGCTGCATATAACACAAGCGCCCTTGGACATATCGTCCAAAGGCGCTTTTCATATATTGGAGCGCATGGTCACCTACCTGTATGCTCAACCAAACATAGCGTTGCCAAGAGGCAAGGTGATAACGATGAGAATAATCCATGTGACAACGGAGTAGCCAATACCAAAGATGTAATTCCACTTCACATTCGTGCCTTTATGCGCGTGCACCATGGCTGACTGGAAGCTGGCAGCCGGTGTCATGAAAGACGCATTCAACGTGAAGAAAATGAGCATGAAGAACGTGAAAGAATTACCACCAAGCTGATCACACAATGGAATCAGGAATGGAATAAAGAGCGCTGCAAGAACAAGGTTGTGGGTAAACTGGGTGAGAATCCCCAAGACAATGACAATCATGACCATAAAGGCGAAAAGCCCCATCTTGGACGCGATTGGAATAACCACACCAGCCACAGTTGGCATAATGCCGGCATCGTCGGCACGAATGGCTTCTGCAATCGGGAAGGTAACAGAAAGCAAAAGAATGAGCGGCCATTCAACATAGCCTGTCCAGGTTTTTACCAAACTAAACATTGGTTTGCCTTTAACAGAGATGGCAGCAAGCACGATCATCGCAACGATGCTGCAACCGCCAATATCAAGCATATTCAGAATACCAGCACCAGGCATATTTTCAAAAGTAGATGGTAAAATCAATGCAGCCATGTAAACAAGCAAGACAACAAAACCAATTTTTGCAGGTTTTTCCGCTTTTTCCAGTTCAATCTTTTTGATGGTTTCTTCCGGCATGATAAACTTAGAGGCATCAATGCGGAACACAAAGCGGGCCAGAAGAATCATGATGGTAAGCACAACCAGAGAGGTCACTGCTGCAACCGCAATAAATGGTGCTGTGGCAAAATTGGCGCCAGTGGTATCAATAAAGTAACCAACAAACATCATAGCCGTAGCATGGAATGGCAGCGAGAACATCCCAGCAAAGTTGGCGGCAGTAATCATCATGATCATAAAAGTAACAAGCGGATCGCTCTGTTTGAAATGGCCTTCTTCCGCAATTTGAGTGACAATGCCCCAAAGCAACATAATCCCTGCAATGGCAGCACCAAAGACACCAAGAATGTAAGAACCAAATATAAGACCACAAACGAGCGCCCAAGGGCTCTTTCTAAAAAGTTTTCTGGTGACCATCCAGTTGGCCAGCATTTTTGTCACACCAACGGAATCCAATGCACCAGCCATGACCATGACAACCAGCACCTGCACCAGTTGCGAATTACCAAAACCAGACGATAAAGCAGACGTAGTATCGGTGATCCCGAAAATGGCCAAAGCTGCATAACCAAACAAACTAGGCCAGATCAGATCAATCGTCATCCAGCCGTAAAGCACGCCGACAAAAACACCGATGGTACGCATGCCGGTTTGCGTAATGGCGCCAAACGGCGGGCAAATGCCAATAAGCACGGTGAGCGCAATCATAATCGCCAAATGAACGTATTGTTTCTTAGTCATAGGGAGTCCCTCCTCTTTTCAACCCATCATCAAACAATCTACACCCCCAAAAAATAAAGAGAGTGGGGCAATGTTGAACGGAATGCCTTCATACAGTTTTCAAAGATTCCTCAACATTGCTTCACTCTCTTAATGTACACAGTTGATTGATAGGTTTAATGATTGTTTTGCTCTAACTGAGCATGAGATGGTAACGGGAAATTAGAACACGTAATCTTCGAGAATCTGATAAGCGACAGCCCCTTCGCACTGTTTTGGCATACGCACACCAAGCATATACGCAACAGTTGGCGTCATATCTGCCTGACGAATAATGCGTTCAGACTTATAGCCTTTCTTCAAGCCTTGACCGGCTGCAATGAAGATTGGGGTAACGGATGTGTCGTTGACACCTTCGACCATTGGCAGTGCATCGCCGTGGAGACGGTTGACACCTTCTTCGAGCCAATAGAGAATATCCCCACATTCTGGGCCGCCGGTGCCGAGAACAAGCGCATCTTTATTACGCATAGCCACAGAAATCACACGTTTGCCGTTCAAGCGATAGCTGTACAACGCGTCAATGATTTCGCGTTCAAGTTCGTACTTATCGGCTGGATCAACGATACCGGTTGGATATTTGCCCTTGAGGTTGATATAGATTTGACCACCGCGGGTAGCCACAGCACGGGTCTTTTCCCAGTCGATCTCTTTAATTTCGTTGCCGTTTTCATCTTTCTTGAGCACCGTGAAGCCGAGTTCCTTCATGACAGCAACATTGCAGCCAAAAGCATCACCGATGAGTGGTTTTTCTTCTTCTTCCGGCGTAAGGAGACCATGGTCAGAGAAGATCATGATGGTCCACCCTTCGTCCAGATAGTGGAGGAAGCGGCCAAGGTAACGGTCGGTTTGTTCGTAAACTTTTTCAATGGCTTCCTGGAATTCCTTGCCATGCATAGAGCCCATCATTGGACGGTCTTTGCCAAGGAACCAGAACATATGCCCCATTGCATCAACATTGTGAATGTGACTGAAGACCACCTGATACTCGTTGGTATCAATAAGATAGTTCAAAGCATCAGCCTGCCACTGTGCTGCCACTTCCCAGGTAGGAATAATAACGCGGTTCACAAGTTCAAGGTCGGTCCCGCCGGAAGTTGGGTTTGGTGGTACATGGCCCACATTTTCCACAATCTGCTTATGCAGGCTTCTTGGATGGAAGAGGTGGTCATGTTCAATGTTCATGGCACGAGACAGCCACAAACGCACCATCGAGCCGTCTGGTTCAAGATCCATCAGGAGCATATTGCGGTTGCCGTAAACATGCTCTTCATTCCAGAACATATCGTCCACAATATCAACCTTGTATTCATCTTTCTTCAAGGTAACGATCGGTTCTTCGTCTTTCTTGCTGTGATAATAAGCAACGGTATCATAGATGCCTTCTTCGTTCTTGAGAATCAGGCATGGACGACGAACACGGCCTTTAGACGTGAGCACATAGAATTCCTTGGCGCCTTCCGGAGCATTTGCCCAGCCTTTGGCAGGTTTGATTGGCGAATTGCAAAGATCAAGTTTTACTGCATCAATGCCATCTTCACCATCGCTCTGCTTGAGAATGATGTTACGCATACTCATGGCATCGCCGCCAAGGATGCTGTTGGCATCAAACGTATCTTCAATTTCCGGCAAGTCTTCGATGACACAGCCTGCACCAGTGTTGTTCACAGCCGCTGGTTTGTACGTGATTTCGGTAAATTCTTCCTTCGCCAGAACGATCTTTTCCAAATCAACACGTGCAACACCACCGTTAATCATGGTTGGCTGGGTGCCGTCAATAACATGCAGGTTTGGATTCTGGCTGGTTGGAGGCCAGGAGCTGCCAGGCCAATGCCATACAAGCGTCTTCATACCGGCTTCTGCTGTCACATTCCAAAGTGGTTCAGCATGGCAGAGACGGCTGTCCAGATTATAGCAAGCTGTATCCAAATGCACTGGGTCCTGACGCCAGAAGCAAGTGATACCGTGGGTCACAGGCAGTGCACCAGTAGCAAGCGTCGTCCACAATGGTGGCGTGATGGTTGGTGGGGTGCAGATCAACTTCAGATCTTCCTTCTGGGCGCCCTGATCAACATATTTTTTAATATTAGGCAATTTGCCTTCTTTTAAAAACTTGGAGGTCAGACGTGGGTCCAGACCGTCAACGCCGAGCAGCAGTACTTTGTTGGTCAATGGTTTAGTCATAATACGATCTCTCCTTATCGTTTGAATTACTTTATCTTATGGCATTATAATACAACCTCTTTCGCTCATTGCATATAAAGCCTTTAACGACGATTTTTTCAAAGTGTCCACTTTTTGTTGACGCCGTCATTGATGATATTTATAATGAAAATCAATAGAAACAGCACTGTGAACGCTTTTTTGCGACAAGTATTCTGTGACACCCACAAATAAAGGAGGAAATATCTTGCAACTGGAAACTTTAGAAGTGCTTTTGGCCATTGCCGAACATGGCTCCACCCGAAAAGCAGCCGACGCGCTCTGCACCTCCTTTCAAAATGTCAGCCGTGTGCTCAAGCAAGCTGAAGACGAATGGGGTGTGCGCCTCTTCCAGCGCGGCAGCAAAGGCATGACCCCCACCGAAGAAGGCGACTTGGCCATCACCACCGCGCGCGAAATGCTCCGTCTCTACACCGATCTGCTCGAACAATTCCAATACCGACAGGAAAGCGTCACCGACCAACCCAATAAAAAAATCAGCGGACGTCTTGCCCTCACCTCGTCCACCATGGTTAACAACGCCTTCCTCAACGATGTACTTCTGGAATTTTCCATGCAATACCCACGCATTAGCGTAAACCTGTTTGAAGAAGACGCCTACTTTGAACAGTTGGACAAAGGCACCAACATCATTCTGGCACCGCGTATTTCCGACGAACTTGCAGGTCTCGACAAAAACATCACCCCTTTGCTGCAAGACCGCATCGTTCTCCTTGTTAAAGAAGGTTCCCCCTTCGACCAACAGGCTTCCATCTCCCTCAAGCGCGCCGCGGAACTGCCCATCGTTCTCGTTGCCCATCATCACTGGGAAGAAACCCTTTTTGGCCATTTCCTGAGCATCAACCATCTCAAACCAAAAAACACCACGTTCACCTCCAGCATCATCGGCTTTCAAAAATACATTGCCAGTGGCCAATACGCCGGACTATCTACCAATATCATCTCGCGTAAATTACTTAGCGACAAACGCTTTGGCTTTAACATCGTTGCCATCCGTAACCACAGCGTCGAACTGACCTATTGCATGGCCATCAAAAACCCCGACCAACTCACCGACACCGAACGCTGCTTTGTCGACTTCATCTGCGACAGCTTTCACCTCGACAATCAATAACACCAAGGAGGTCTCCCATGGATATTCACGCAACCCTCGCCCATTTAGATAAGCTCTTCGCCGAAAAACGCCTCGCCGAAGTAGCTCCCTATCTGAATCGCCAGCTTTCCCAAGCGCTTGAAGAAGGCGATCTCGGTGCTGCGCTCAGCCTCACCAACGAACTCATCGGCTTCTACCGCAGCATCAGCCAAAACGACGCCTCTCTTTCCATGACAAAAAAAGCATTATCGCTCATTGATGCCATGAACCTTCACGGCAGTACACAACATGCCACCACCCTCATCAATGCCGCCACCGCCTACCGTGCCGCAGGTCTGCTTGATGAAGCAGCCAACCACTACGACCAAGCCCTCACCATCTTTGAACGCCTCGGCGAAAAAGGCTACCCTTTAGCCAGCCTCCTCAACAATATGAGCCAGGTTTACCAGGCCCTGGGCCGTCACCGCGACGCCCTGCCTCTGCTTGAACGCGCTCTTACACTGCTTACCCCCTTAGACGGTGTCGATGCCGAAATCGCCACCACACACACCAACCTCGCCCTCTCACTCATTGCCTTAGGCGAACACGCCAGTGCCCGCGACCACCTAAAACACGCCTTACACCTCTTTGAAGCCACCAACGGAGAACACGATGCCCACTACGGCGCCGCGCTCTCCGCCCAAGCCAGCCTCGCCTACCATGAAGGCGACTACGCAAATGCCGTCACCCTCTACGAAAAAGCCCTGCCGGAAATCAAAGCCAGCTTCGGCGAAAACGACGGCTACCACATCACACAAAAAAACCTCGCCACAGCACGCGAAGCTCTGGCGAAATCAAGACAATAAAAATATAAAAGCGACACCCCGTTGCCAAGCAGTCCAATCGGCTTACTGCACCGCAACCAGGTTATTCTTTAACAGCCAAAAGGGCTTGCTGCCTGCTTTGTGCAGACAACAAGCCCTTTTGGCTGTTTGTGCGATCTTATGTCCAAAATAGTATCTCAAATGTCGAGGTCAATCATAAGCATGGTCTGAGGTTAAAGACTATCATCGTATTCTTTAACACAAATTCCATTGATTTCTATAATAGCGCAACATGGTTGCAGCGGCATCCTCACCGTTTATTTGCAAGGTATCAATGGCAGTGTCCAGTTTTTCCTTCGACACAACCCCCGGCAACGCACGCAGTTCTTTTACGAAGGTCAGATACGCCTCATTATGATACTGTGCCAATTCCTGGCGAAAGGCTTTCTTAATGCCGCTTAATTGCGAACGGCTGCTGAACCAATAATCTTCATGAAAAATCGGTAATACCACCAAACCTTGCATATTAAGTGCCTGATGTTTTTCATACACATTCACCTTTTGAGCGTCACAATAATAGCTTAACGTTCCATTGGCAGCCTCATACCCAAAGCCATAGAACGTACGGCCAAATTTGTCCTGTGACACAGGATCATCCTGCATTTGCACCCTCTGTTTTTCAAGCCAGTGCATCAAAGCCCGTTCACTATCCCAGGTAAACACTTTTGCGGAAAATGCCAGGTCAATGGCACCTTCCAAAAGTTGCAAGGCTCTTTCATCAAAGCAACCTTCCAAACTTTCCACCATGCTCTCAAGCATGGCACAAGCCGCATTGTTTGGCGGCAAAGCTGCAAATGGTCGCAACACCGGAAAAAGTGCTTGATATTGTTGGCGCAACGTCCGCGCCAATGTGTATTTCACTTGTTCCATGATTTCTTCATATTGATCACTCAGCACTGTTTGTGTATGGGTCAGAGTATCCATCGCTGTCGGATAACGGCCTTCATAAACACTGCTCTGAATAAATTCATACATTTTTTCTTCATCACTGCTGATGCGATAAAGAATCTCCCCATTTTCTTCATACGCGCAACCATAGACATGAAAATCTACCGGAAATTTTCCCATTTTCGCCATACGATCTACATCTAAAGCGCAATTCATGTCACGGCTGCCCCAGTTGCTCCATGCACCTGTATCAACGACATCCATCGCTGGCACCTCCTTGTTGTGCCGGATAGCACAATTCTGCCATATGTGAACAAGCTGCCAATTTCATGCGGTAACCACCTTCGGGCTGTGGTGTCACGGTCACATCATCGTTCAACAGCTCAGAAAGTTTAGCCGAGGTGAATAATGATGCTGTTTCACCCTGTGCAATCATCTGCCCATGACGCAACAGCAAACAATGATCGAACTGTGGCAATATACTCTCCGGATAGTGGGTCACATAAAGAATGGTCACATCGTCCCGTTCGGCCAGTGCTTGAATGGTGTTCTGCGTATGTTCACGCGCATAAACATCCAAACCATTGTCCGGTTCATCCAATAATAAAATTTTCGGTCTTGTAATCATCGCACGGGCAATCAATACATCTTGACGTTCCCCTTTGCTCAACCATTGAAAAGGCGTGTCCATCTTGTGGGCCACACGCAATTCTTCCAGAAGTGCCTTCGCATAGCGTACATCAGCGTCAGTAATATCTTCGTTTAAGCCAAAACTACCGGATAAGCCGGAAAGCACCACATGCAATGCCGTTTCTTTCGTAAAAAATCTATCAAAAAAAGAACTACTAATCCAACCAATCTGCCGGCGTAGATCAAGAACATTTTCAGGGCTATACGCTTGCCCGTCAATCGTCAACACGCCCTCTGTTGGTGGCTTAAAACCTGCAATGATACTCAAAAGCGTTGTCTTGCCGCTGCCATTCAAGCCAAAAATGACCCAGTTTTCGCCTTTATGAATGCTCAGATTAACTTTTTTTAACAAATGTTTACGGCCTACTTTATAACTAACATCTTGCAAGTTAATGATCGGTTCCATGATCCATCGTCTCGCTTTCCTGATCCAAGTCTGCATCACGCAAGGTCAAGCACTCATCCCAATGATTCGGATCGTGTGCAATAGGCACTGTAAAGCCGTTTTGATCGACAAGCCCCATATAGCGATAGCTCCATGCCATAATCTCGCAGATTTTTGCTACGTTCATCTGACGACGCATCGCATTATCGTCCATATCCTCAAAAAAATTATAGTTCAGCTGGTCTACAAAATTTTCTGCGCAATGATAAATTTCCGGCTCAACACCAAATTCAATACGGTCACAATGGTCACAGTACAATTCTAACCGCGCATCTTCAAAATTGCTGAACACAATACGCTTGATGGATAATTCACCGCCACAAAATTTGCAGCAGCAACGTTTTTTTCTTTCTTTGAGCATCGCTGCCCGTCCCTGCATGGATTCTTCCATTCTTCATTCACTCACTTTCTTCATGATAAAAGTGAAACACCTCTGCGCCTACCGCAGAGGATGTTTCATTGTTACTTCTTTATTTACCACAACAAATTACCAAGAGGAATGCCCACCACAGCCAGGATAATCCAGGTCACAACTAAAGCTGACAACCCCCAAACAAAGGCCATTTTTGAACCAATCGATTCGTTTCCGTGAACAAGCGCAGCCTGCATGGAAGCAGCCGGTGTGACATAAGCACAATTCAAAACGATCATTAGAATCATAAACATGGTGTACATATTAGCATCCATGTCCATGCACATTTGTGTCAAAAATGGAATGAACAAGGCGCCCAAGACGAGGTTTTGTGTCACCTGTGTCAACGTTCCCAAGATAACCATAGCCACTATCATTAGAACAATAGGCGACATATTAAGCAAGATTGGCTGGCAAGCACCTACTATGGTTGCCATAACACCACTTTCTTCTGAGCCAAGAGCATTGGCGATCGGTGTCGCCGCACAAATCAACCACACCATATCCCATGGCACGCTGCCATGGCAGTCAGACAGTTTAACGATGCGTTTTCCGTTTTCATCATGAATCAGTGCCAGAAGCATCAGTGCCACGCTGGTAATCCCAAGAAGGCCCATATTGCTCAGGAATTTTGTCATGCCCCATTCTGCTGGTAAAAGGGTTGGCAAAAACATCAAAATAATATAGGCCACCATAATCACACAGCCAATTTTCTGGGAAGTGGTGACTTTCTGTGCACGAATGGCTTCGATTTCATCATCTGGCAGACGGAATCCGGAAGGGTCTACCTTTAGGATAAATTTTGCCACCAGAAGCATCCCAATCACAAACAATACAGTATAGACCAACATAAAGACCATAAATGGCACATAAGGCATATCACCGGCAGTTGGGGTAAAGAAGGCCAGATAGATCAACGCTGTACCACGGAACGGCAGCACTTGGCTGGCGGTAAAGCATAAAATAACAGACATGACCATAATAAAACCAATGAGCGGATTTTTATTTGAATAACCGCATTTTTCACCGGCTCTCAGTACCAACGCCAAGCCAGCGCCAAGCAACGTCCCGACCAATACCGTCAAAAACAACGCAATAACCAGCATCCATGGATTTTTCTGCAAACTTTTGCGTGTCAAAATCCAGTTGCTCACCACGTCAACGGCACCAATTTTTCCCAATGCACCGGCAAACACGCAGGTAATAATGACCTGAATCCCCGTGCTGTTAGACAAAGCGCCGGAAAACGCCTCTGGAATGGTCGTATAGCCTGTCAAGCCCAATCCTACCAAACCGATCAAGCTTGGCCAAAGCATATCTAATATGATCCATCCATAAATCGTCCCTATTAAGACGCCTAAAATTTTCATACCAAGCGGCGTCACTTGACCAAAAGTCGGTAAATGACCAATGCCAATCATCAGCGCCAACATAATGACGACATGAACGTACGGCATATAGCTTTTATGGGCTGTTGTGCTCATAAAATTGTCCTCCAATCTTCCCAAAAAATCCCCTTATATTATAAATATCTAAAATAATGAATTACAAAAAAATAAGACCGATATGGTATTGTCGTTTGCAGGAACACCCAAATAGGCGTTCCTGCAAAACCAACAACACACTGGATCAAATTAGAAATCCTCAGTCAGAATCTGATAAGCCGGTGCCCCTTCGCACTGAGCAGGCATTCTCAAACCAGTCAATGCTGCGACAGTTGGTGCCACATCAACCTGACGGATCACACGTTCACACTTGTAGTTTTCTTTAATCCCAGGACCTGCTGCCACAAAGATTGGCGATACGGAGGTATCAAAGTAACCTTTCTGTGTGGAGAGAGAATCGGCATGGATGATGTTGTAGCCTTCTGCCATGAAGAAAACAATGTCCCCACATTCAGGGCCGTTCATCCCCAGAAGTACGGCATCTTTATTTTTCAGCGCCAAAGCAACGACACGTTCCCCGGTGATTGGGTCTTTGTAGTTGTACAGGTCGGTAATGATTTGATCTTCCAAAGCATCTTTATCGGCTGGGTCAACAATCCCCGTTTCATAACGCCCCTTGAGGTTAATCTCAATATGACAGCTACGGTGTGCAACCGCACGGGTCTTGCTCCAGTCGATTTCACGCATTGGATTGCCATTTTCGTCTTTCTTGAGCACGGTATAGCCCATTTCTACCATGTTAATGGCATTAAGACGAACTTCACCAAGGCCAGGGGTTTGATGTTCTTCGGTGATTAAACCATGGTCGGAGGTAATGATGATGGTCCAGCCATTATCAAGTGCGTCAAGGAAACGTGCCAGATAGCGGTCGGTTTGTTCATAAATCTCCTGAATAGCACCCTGGTAGAAGGTTTCATCGTTGCCCCAGTCATCGCGATGACGTGCCAGATGCCACATCTGATGCCCCATGATGTCTACGTTGTGTAAGTGAGAGAAGATGACTTCAAAGCCTTCATCCATCACATAGTTCAAGGCATCTGCCTGCCACTGGCAATAAACTTCCCAAGATGGAATCATTGCCTTAGCAACAAGTTCTGTATTGGTACCTGGTGCCGAACTGATTGGTGGCACATAGCCAACGTTTTCGATGATTTGTTCAAAGAATTTCTTTGGATGGAAGACAGAATCTTTATGAACGTCGTAAGCGTTGCTCATCCACAGACGAATCTTTGAACCATCTTCAGCCAATTCGAGGATGCGCATGCAACGGTTAGAAAGCATATTTTCTTCGTTGACCTTAACTTCATCCACATAGTCAGCATAGTATTCATCATTCTTAAGTACTGCGATTGGTTCAAGATCTTTCTTTGATTTATAAATGGCAATGTGGTCATAAATGCCATCTTCATTCTTCAAAATAAGAGCTGGACGACGGGTATAGCCTTTAGAAGTCAGAATGGTAAATTCTTTTGCATCTGCAGGTGCATTCGCCCAACCTTTAGCAGGTTTGATTGGAGAGTTGGTGATGTCCAAATTGGTGTGAGACAAGGCAGCTACTTCAGTATCACTTTCATCAAAGAGCAGTGAAGAAATTTCCATCTTGTTATTAACACTGGTTAAACCGTTGATACCACCAGCTTTCCCGCCTTCATCTTCTTCGGCAACATCGCCAACATCTGTAATGATGCAGCCTTCACCAGGATTATTTGGTGCATCATGAGCAGCAAAGATGACTTTTTCAACATTTTCATCGGCAGAAACAATGCCTTCCCAGTCGATAATAGCCACACCCATGTTGACAGCGCCTGGTTGCGTACCATCGACAACATAGAGATTTGGGTTATCACTGGTTGGAGGCCAACTGGAACCTGGCCAATGCCATACCATGGTTTTCTTGCCTGCTTCGGCAGAGACATTCCAGAATGGTTCAGCTTTGCACATGCGAGAATCTAACGCATAAATCGAAACACCACATTTTTCAGGATGTGGGTTAAAGAATCCGGTGATACCATGGGTGCCGGCATAGGCACCTGTTGCCAGCGTCGTCCACATTGGTGGGGTAACCGTAGGCATGCATCCAAGAAGCATCAAATCTTCACGGGCAGACCCGCGTTCCACAAATTTTTTCAGGGCAGGCATCTTACCTTGATCCATAAATTTTTTAGCGAGACTTGGTTCAAAACCATCTACACCAAGAACGAGAACTTTGTCTGTTAAAGCTTTTCTTCCACAGCTCATGCGTAAACACTCCTTAATAATTTATCATGTAGTAGTTTGACAGTGCTGTTTATAGCTGCCTTTCTGGTTCTTATTATAAATTTACTTGATAATATCTCCAGCATTTTATTGATACACCATCAACCAGGCTGCAGTTTTTGACTTCACCCTCCTCCAGCGCATAAAAAAACTTCCCTGGCTTGTTTGCCAAGGAAGTTGTCTCTTATTGATCCATTGCTTCTTCAATACACTCCATAAGTGCCATGACCAGTTCTTGATTGTCATAGTAATAATCCCAGTTCATGGTACAGACTGTCTCAAACGTTGGGAAATCACGCACCGGAAGATAAATGATGCCTTCGCGCACATCAATGGCTTCGCGGCCAAACATGATCTTCGGCACAAACCCAACGCATTGACCTTCATCAATCGCCCGCTGATAGGCACGCAAATTATTCGTCTTAATATGGATGTTCAACGGGCCTTTCTCTGAAAGCCAACTATACATAGCATGCGGAAATTGATCGTCCAAGGTATCAATGGCCTGATAAATGCCCAATGGATATTTAACCAACGTATGACCCGTTACACTTTTCTGATGCGCCAATGGATGTGTTGCGGCAACCGATACATACATCTTGGCATCAGCAATTTTTTGATAGAAGATTTTCTTACGATCGATCATATCGAAAGCCTTATCGAACGTTTTCACTACGGAAGTGATACAGGCACAAGCTTTTCCCTGCATCATGCTGCGCACGATCTGACTGTTCTCTTTTTCCATGAGCGTCACATTGATGTTCGGATATTTATCCATCAACTTTTGCATGACAGTGGGAATTAACGAATGAAAAGAAGCCGGCGACGCATACAGCACCAGCTCACCACATAAATCACCTTCGTCATCGCACATTTGCAGCCCCGATACCGCGGCTTGCATTTCATCGACCTTGTCCAGCACAGCTTCTGCATATTTTGCTGCTATCTTTCCCCGTTCCGTTAGGCGAATACCTGCATAATTGCGTTCAAATAACGCTGCCCCCAATTCATCTTCCAATTTTTTCAATGATGCATTTAAGGACTGCTGCGTAATATGTAACTTTTCTCCAGCTTTATTGATTGACGAACTCCTTGCCGTCTCCACCAAATAGCGCAGTTGCTCAATACGCATTTTTTCTCCCTCTTCCCTGTTCTGTCACACCCATTCCTCACGTGTCAGGCGGGTGACGATGTCGCTGCGTGTGTCGCCGGTAAAAGTCCAGCCGTCGTCGTCTTGCGAAAAGAGTGGTTTTTCTTCGATGCGAACGGTGGTAAAGCCGCATTTTTCCATCACACGTTTTGATTGCGTGTTGATGCTGTTGCAAGAGCACCAAAGCGCTGTAAAGCCAAGGTCGTTAAAGGCGTGTGCAATGAGGGCACGCGCAGCTTCTGGCGTGTAGCCTTTGCCCCAATGGCTTTTACCAACCCAATAGCCGAGTTCGGCCTCACCTGGCGCCAACGGCACATTGGCGGCACCTTCTTGTTGCAGCCCAATACAACCAATGGGTTCGCCTGTGTCACGCAGGCAGATGGCGTAGGTTTCCGGTGCGGAGAAAACGGTGCGGATGATCTCCAGGCTTTCTTCAACATTTTGATGCGGCGGCCAACCAGCAATAGGGCCGATGGCAGGGTCTTTTGCATAATGATAGAGCATCGGCGCATCATCATCGCACCAGGGACGTAAAATGAGACGATCAGTGGCAAGAGTCATAATTTTTCCTTTCTATGGTTGAGAGCGTGATGAAGAGCAGCACCCAGCAGGGTAAATGCCAAAAAAAGAATCCCATCGGCAAACGTGACGGTTAAAAGGTCTGCATCTGGCGCCAGACCCTGTTGTTGCAAAAAGAGCAGGCGCAAAAAATCACCTTGCCCGATGGCCCACACAGCAAAAGCAGCAACAAATACTGTAAAGATTCGTTTATAACGATAAACCGCTGAAAAGCGGCGCAAGAAAATACCTGTGTGTTGTCCCAAATGCAACGCCGCCCAAAGAAAGCCCCAGGCAGCACAAATTTGGTGCGGTGTAAGGCCGGTGCCTTGCGGAAGATGCAAGGGCAGAAACGCAAAAACGACTTGCGAAAGCATGATGCTTGAAGCACAAAGGCCCAGTGTGGTAAAGCATAAGCCCCCATTGAACAAGGTGCCTAACACGCGATTGGCATGATAACGGCCACGATTCAGCATGGCAAACCAACGTCTGTGTTGCCAAAAATGCCAAACAAACAGCACCAACACAACAGTACCAAGCCACTCGTGGGCGGCTTCACCAATCAGCGTGCCACTCATACAAGCAATGAGACCAAGGCTCATAATCACATCGAAGTGCCACGAACGAGACATACCCACATAACCCCCTCCTTATTTATCATTTTATTCATGATAGCACAAAGACGCCGCTCGGTCGAGGCCGGGCGGCGTCTTTGCACTATGGAGAGTGGTTGTAAGACGGAATTATTCGATACTTGCTGTATTGCCACTGTCAGTATTGGTGTCTGTTGTGCTATCGGTTGTGGTGCCATCCATTGTGGTGTCAGATGTATCGGACGTGCCATCTGTGTTGGCATTTGTATCCGAATCGGCAACGCTGTCAGCGTCAAGAATCACAATGAGTTGACCGTCATCATCACTAATGGCAACCATATCACCCACAGCCAAATCATCTGTCGTGGTTGTCTGTGTGACGCCATTGACAATACGTTCAACCGTGGCATCTTCTTCAATATTGATGGTATCGCTATCACCGGTTGCTTTAAGTGTTCCTGGCTCAATCTCGGTAGCTGCTGTCACATCATCTTCACTTTCATAAAGTGAGAGCGTCAAGCTATTTTCGCCAACGGTTGTAATTTCACCGATGGTCAAAGTGCTGTCATCACTTTCATCATTTGTCTGTGTCGATGTCGTTTCATCAGAGCTGCTCGTCTGCGTTGTGGTGTCACTGCTTGTGTCTGAATTTCCACACCCGGCTAACAAAAAAAGGCTGAGTGCCGCCACCATCAAGGCAGCCAATATTGTTTTGCGTTTTTTCATTAAAAACTTACTAAATTTCTGATTATCTTTTCATAAGTTGGTAAATGCCGATATATCCCGTATTTTAGGGCTTTATCGGTATTTTCTTTTTGGAAGATACCTTGCATAAGCTGGCATTTACCAGCATGAAAATGCAACCAAAAGTAGTAAATGAGTAGTAAATATAAGCTCCGATATTAACAAGCCAGTCTTTCCAGTTCTGCTTTTGCAGATTGAAATGTACCGTGTGCATAATAGCCAAGTGTCATGGTTATGTTAGCGTGTCCCATGAGATATTGCAGAGTGTTAGGGTTCATTCCTTTGTTTGCCATATTCGTACAATAAGTATGTCGGAATGAATGTGGTGTGATGTTCGGTAACTTGTCCGTGTGATACTTGTTATACTTCTTAATCAGTCCTCGCACCATGCCCTCATAGTTTCCTGCAACTTTAGGCAAGCCCTCACGGTTTAAGAATAGGAAATTGCTGTAACCACCTACAATCAGCGGTTGTGCTTTTCCTCTGCTCTTTAGTATTCTTTGGATTGCTTGATAAGCCCGTTCTGTCAATGGAAGTTCCCGTTTTCCGTTTTTGGTCTTTGGCGTTTCAATATAGTAGCCGATTTCGCTATCTTTCAATAACTGGTGGTCTATATTGAGTATTCTGTTCTGCATATCAATATGCGTCGTCAGTCCGCAAAATTCAGAAATACGAAGTCCCGTTTCCAGCAGAAGCACAACCTCATCATAATACTTGCTGTAAATCTTGTCCTTTTCCATAAAGGCAAGCAGGCGTTCTTCCTGCTCTGGTGTAAGGATAACTTTCTGCTCCGTATCATCTTCCAGAACATCACTTAGCCTAAATTCAAACGGGTTCTTTCTGATACAGTCGTCTTGTATCGCCATGTAAAATGACGCTTTCAAGGAACGCTTATAGTTATCAATCGTTTTGTAGGCATATCCTTTTTCACTCATTCTGATAGCCCATTCTTTAGCGTCCGACTGCTTGACGGTATCAATCGCTCTCATACCCAACGGGTCATTTTTCAGAGCGTTCATAAGATACTGTCGTCCTTTTTCAGTAGCCCTTTTGATGTTCTTTCTTTGGCTGTTCTTCTTGTCGTAGAGCTGGCAGACTGTCATTTTACCGCCTGCTGTGTCGATACCGTCGTTAAGGTCTTTTTTTATCTGTGCTTCTTTTTCCCTCAACGATATATCATCACGCTTTCCAGCAGGTGTCTTGTCTGTCGGTACAAGTTTCCAAGAATAGACAAATTGTGGCTTTCCGTATATATCGGTATATTTATAAACGTATCTTCCGTCTTTTCGCTGGCTCTCTCCATTACGCAAATTGCGATTTTTACTGTCTTTTCGTTTCACATTAGACATAGTGTAAAGCTCCTTTCCGTCATGGAATGAGCCGTGATACGCTATATTTATTATACCATATCTACGGCTCAATGACATTAGATTTCGTCCAATGTATCTATGATTTTTTCAAATTGTTTTCGCTTAATCTGAATACGGTTACCGTTCACGATAACCCAGCCAGCGTCAATGTTTTCTTCGGCTAATTTACGCAATTTCTTTTCGCCAATGCGGAAGTATTTGGACGCTTCTTCAATCGTCAGCGTATATTTTTCCCAGATAGGCACATCAGTATTGTTCATAATCTATGCACCCCCTTTACTGTGTGTCATTTTTTACAAGCAGGCAGACGGCTTTGGAAAGCTCCGTTAGTATCTCAACTATTCCCATTCTTGTGGGCAGAACCGCACCATGCGGACGTATCATTATTCTGTGAGGATAGGTCGTGGCAAAACGACTTTTCCAACAGTCGCTCTCGGATCACTGCGTGGGTCGCTCGCTTTCTTTTGAAAAGGTCGTGGCGTACAGTCCCCGTGGCTCGCTATCTCACAAACGTATCTGTCTGCTTTATTCAGTTGTCAAAGAGCTGTGGCGAAAGCGTGTTGCTTTCATGTAAAAGCAGGTGCAGAGCAGGAAAGAGGGGATTGAACAAATCATGCTCTGCGGTTACTGCTTGTTATTCTTCGGTTTCTAAAGGAATATCAAAGTCCAAAATCATTTTGATAAGTGCTTCTCTGATACGTCCTTTTAATTCCATGTCTACGACTATGCAGACATTACCATATTTGTCGTAGAACGGACGCAAACAACATTTTGATATGTACGGGTCATACAATGCCAGTATCTTTTCAATCGCATTTACGTTGCCGTCCACAGCCGACGAGATAAGGTAAAATGACGGGCGTGTGTTATTCATCATTCATGTTCTCCTTTAATTTTTTCTTGATTTCTTCAAGTGAGTTCTTCCTACTGCGGAACGACGTTGAACGGTTAATCTTTAATCTGTCGCCGATTTCTGTATCGCTCATGCCTAAGAAGAAATACATCAACAAGATTTCTCTGTCTTTTTCAGACAGATACTTAATCGCTTCTGCTAAATCATCATCAAGGACACGAACCTCAATACCACATACATCAAAGGCGGTATAATCGCTTTCATATTCGTCCCAGACTGCCAGCTTTTCCACGACGATTTCTGGAAGTTCACAATAGGAAATTTCCTTATTTCTTCGTCGCTTTAATTCTTTGCGATAATTACGGACAATACCTTTTACTACACGTTTGAGCTTGCAGTCGAATTGACATTGTATTGTCTTTTGGAAGTCCGACGGTTTCATATCATCACACCCCCTTTCCGTTATGACGTGAAAAGTGTTTATCCCTCTTTCCGCACCATATCTGTACAGCAAGGTGTGATTTGTTGCATGATTTTGAAAAAAAATGAAAAAATTTTTTCGGGTACAAAAAAAGCCCGCACAAAACATATAGTCTGTACGAGCTATTAAAGCTGTGAGATATTCAGTTGTTAATAAAATGCTGTTAGGTAGTGTATGACCGTATAAGATTATGCTTAAAACTTTCCATGACACAAGCCCCCTTACAGCACTTGATTTCTATTAAACTTTTGTCTTTTTTGTAATCTTGTAAATATATTCTTCTGGAGTAGGGCGTTTATTTCCAAAATACTTTCTGAAATTCTCCTGCACTTCTGGGTCGGTGCTGTTCATAGCTTCATCAATCGTCGCTTCAATATCAGCTCGAACATCAGCTAATGACACACCGCCAGCTTTTGCACCAGCTTTCAATGCTTTTTTAATATCTCGTTTTTTAAGTCCTATCATAGTATTACCTCGTCACAATTTACTGAATGTTTTAGAAATGTTTTTCAAAATGCTTATATAGAATAATCCCTAAAAATGTTTGCAGTAGGAATAAACCAAATATAATGCCTATAATCCATGCTTCAATATGAAGTAACGCAAGTACAAAAGCAACAAACAAGTACACGAAAGTCATTAACTGATATACTAAAGAACCAGCTTTCATTCTTAAAAATATTTTTCTTTCATCAACATTATTGATGTGATTTTCTCTATTTATATTTTGTAATTTTTCTTTATTTTTTGGCATTTCATAATAACAAATTTTCAATAATTGAACACCAGAAGCAAAAGCTAAACCGAACCCCATTGCGTAAAAAAGTGTAGCGTAATAATCAGTATCAATAACGAAATATCCAAAACATATAAAGATTATACCTATAATAATCTCAATGATAAATGATAATTTTTTCTTCATTGTTAATTCCACCTTTCAAAAGACTACATTTTCTGTATTAAAAAAATCGTTTTATGGTTGTTCAAATTATCCTGAATGTAAGTTTACTTTAGCTGAACATTTTAGAAAGAAAAAACTAACCAAAACGAATGTAAAAGAATTACTGGAGGGAAAAGAAACCCTGGTAAAAGGAATCAAAAACAAAGAGAAAAAGCCCTACAATGCCGTTGTAAAAATTGGGGAAAAGGGATATATTGATTTTATATCTTTCTCAAAATAAACATAAAAGCCCTTTAAAGAGGGCTTTTATATATTAATCACAAATCACTTATCACAAATCACTTATCACAAATCACAAGTGATTTGTGATTGTTGATGATAAAATAAGAATAAGAAGAAATAGAAAGAAGTGA